>CAZKTU010000244.1:4464-9951 GCA_964555675.1 uncultured Oscillochloris sp. | reverse complement strand
CGTGGAAGTTGCCCCAGCAGGGCGAGTTGCCGACGATCAGGCGGTGGGGGTCGAGGGCCTTGAGGTAGCTGTAGGTCTCGGCCAGCCAGGCCCGGTGCTCGGGGTTGGTCATCAGCTCGACGCCCCAGCCCTCGTTGATGATCGTCCAGATGATGATGCTCGGGTGGTTCCAGTCGCGCTCGACCATGCCCGCAATGGTCTCGCGGGCCCTGAGCTTGGCCGCATCGGTCAGATTCTCCCAGTTCGGCAGCTCGGTCCAGATCAGGATGCCGGCGCGGTCGGCGGCCTCGTAGTAGCGCGGGTCGGTGATCTTGATATGGGTGCGCAGGCAGTTCAGCCCCATGTGCCTGGCCTTGGCGAACTGATCGTCGAGCTCGGCGTCGCTGAAGGGCGTGTAAATTGTGTGGGGGTAGTAGTCCTGGTCGAGGGCCCCGCGCAGGTAGAGGATGCGCCCGTTGAGCATCAGCCGCCCGTCGTGCGAGGTGGCGATCGTGCGCATCCCGAAGCTTGAGCTGAGGGTGTCGAGGGGGGCGCCGCGCTCGCCCGGCGGGGCGGGCTCGGGCGGGTAGAGGGCCGCCTCGAGCCGGTAGAGGTTGGGGCTGCGCGTGTCCCAGGGCATGGGGTTGGGGACGGGCAGGCTGAGGTCGCAGCCGACGGCGCCGGCCTGCAGCTGCTGCTCGTGGGTGACCTGCTCGCCCAGGGGGTCGCTGATGGTCAGCAGCAGGCGCAGCGGCGCAGGGTCGGGCCGCGAGAGGCTCAGCTGGACGCGCACCTGCTCGCCCGGCAGGTCGGGGGTGAGCCGCAGCCTGTCGAGGTGGGTGGGGTGACGGGCCTCGAGCCAGACGCTCTGCCAGATGCCGCCGACCGGGCCGTACCAGCTCTGCTTGCCGTGGGGGATCTCGGCGAAGGGGTAGTCGGGGGCGTCGTAGCCCTCGCCGGGGTCGACGACCCGCACGACCAGCTCGTTGGCCGCGCCCGGCCTGAGGGCCTCGTCGAGGGTGACCTCGAAGGGCAGATAGCCGCCCTCGTGCTCGGCCACCAGGCGGCCGTTGAGGAAGACCGCGGCCAGGTAGTCGACCGCGCCGAAGTGGAGCGTCCAGCTCCGCCCGTCGACCGCGGGCGCCTCAAAGCGGCGGCGGTACCAGGCGACGCCCGCGTAGCCGCGCAGGTCGTCGAACTGGGCCTGCCAGGGGCCGGGCACGCTGATGGTGCGCCGCTCGGCGGTGTCGAGCACGTCGGGCTGCAGGCGCTCGGCCTCGTCGACGAAAAAGTCCCAGGCTCCGTCAAGGCTGATGCGGGTGCGCGTCACGCGGCATCTCCTCTTACAACTGCTGCTAAGGGCAGGGGCATTCGGCGCGCAGGGGCCGGCGGCGCGCACAGGGCGCGTCTGAAGGCGACGCTTCAGCAAGAAGCGTACCCGCTGCGCCTGCTCCAGGCCTCCAACCTGAAGCTGCGGGAGGGTCGGGCGCCTTGGGTCGGTGGAACGCGTCTGCCTCTACTACAACTGCGGGCCGCCTCGCGTGACGTAACGCTCGCAAAGATATCGTTAAGGGTTTAAAGCTTTTTTGACCCCTGTTTGGGGCGATTTTCGGCTTGGCAACGCGCCAAAGAGCCCCGCAGACCCTCGCCTGGGCCACCCTCGGTTGAGGGTATGCTTCTTGCTGCCGCTGGGCAGGGGCGTATCAGGACGCCCGGCCAGGCGGCATGGTAGCTCGCCTGTAGTGTGAGGAGGTTTTGAATGATGCAGCAACGCTCGACGAGGCTCGGCCCTAAGGCGGCCCTGCTCCTCTGCATGCTCTTGTTGATGCCCGTGATCGCCGCTTGCGGCGGGGCCCCGGGCGGCGCGGCCACGACAGGGCCCGCCGAGGGCGGCGCGGCCACCGCGGCCCCGGCAGGCGGCGCGGCCACCACGGCCCCGGCAGACGGTGTGGCCACGGCGGCGCCCGCCGCGGGCGGCGCGGCGACCGCCGAGACCGGCCAGCTCGGCACGGGCCAGGAGCCCGGCACCGGCCAGGCGGCCGAGGGCGAGCTCGCCCCGCCCGACCAGCAAATCCTGCGTGTGCGCCTGGTGACCTACCCCGAGACACTTGACCCGGCCCTCGACGAAAATACCAGCGAAGAGACGGTGATCAAGCAGCTCTTCACCGGCCTGACCCGCATGAACGCCGAGCTGAAGCCCGAGCCGGCCATTGCCGAATCGTGGGAGTTCAGCGAGGATAATACCCAGATTACCTTCACCCTGCGCGAGAGCAGCTGGAGCGACGGGCAGCCCCTGACCGCCCAGGACTTCGTCTATGGCTGGCAGCGCTTCCTCGACCCGCGCACAGCCTCGCCCTACGCCGCCCTGGTGACGGGCGTGATCGCCGGCGCCAACGAGCTAAACACCGCCGACGCGGCCGACAGCGCCGCGATCGAGGCCGCGCTCGAGAACCTGGGTGTGCGCGCGGTTGACGAGCGCACCCTGCAGGTTGACCTCTCGGCCCCGGCCCCCTTCTTCCCGAGCATCGTGGCCCTGGGCAACCTCTCGCCCATTCGCCAGGACATCGTCGACCAGTATGCCGAGACCTGGGTCGAGCCCGGCAAGCTGATCGGCAACGGCCCCTTCATCCTGCAGAGCGCCACGCCCGGCTCGGATCTGACCCTGGTGCCCAACCCGAACTACTTCGAGGGCGCGCCGACCCTGCAGCAGCTGATCTTCCTGGCCATCACCGACGATCCCACGGCCCTGGCCAACTACCGGGCCGACGAGCTCGACCTCAACCAGCAGTTGCCCCCCGCCGAGGTGCCCGGCGTGCGCGCCGACCCCACCTTCGCCGACCAGATCATCGCGGGCACCAGCCTGGCGACCTACTTCTACGGCTTCAACTCCACCCAGGCCCCCTTCGATAACCCCCTGGTGCGCCGAGCGATCGCGCACGCGATCGACCGCCAGGCGATCACCGACCAGGTGCTGAACGGCGTGCCCACCCCGGCCCACAGCCTGATCCCGCCCGGCATGCCCGGTCACATCACCCTCGAAGAGGCGGGCGAGGCGGCCCAGACCTTCGACCCCGAGCGGGCCAAGGCCCTGCTGGCCGAGGCCGGCTTCCCCGAGGGCCAGGGCTTTCCGCCGATGACCATCGCCTTCAACAACTGCTGCTCGCACGACCTGATCGCCCAGCGCGTGCAGTCCGACCTGCAGCAGTACCTCGGCATTCAGGTCGAGCTCGACCCGCGCGAGGCCACGACCTACTTCAGCGAGGTGCGCCGCAATACGCCGCCGCTCTTCCGCAGCGGCTGGAACGGCGATTACCCCGACCCCTACAACTGGGACTACCTGGTCTTCGGGCCCGAGAGTGACCAGAACTACGGCGGTTGGAGCAACGACGAGTTCAGCGCCCTGCTCGACCAGGCCGCCGCGGCCACCGACGAGGACGAGCGTATCGAGCTCTACAAGCAGGCCGAGCGCATCCTGGCCGAGGACGCCGGCGCCGCCTTCATCTACTACTACGGCCGGCTCGGCCTGGTCAAGCCCTGGGTGCGCGGCCTGAGCTACACCGCCCAGGACCCGACCCTCGGCGCCTATTCGTACAAGGACGTGCAGATCCTGGCCCATTAGGCCTGCGGTCTGCGCAAGGTATAGAAAACCATGCTTGGGTATGTCATCCGCCGCTTGCTCGGGCTGATCCCGGTGTTGCTCTTTGTGTCCATGATCACCTTTACGCTCATGCACCTGGCCCCGGGCGGGCCGTGGGATCAGGAGCGGCGGCTGCCGCCTCAGGTCGAGGCCAATCTGAACGCGAAGTACCACCTCGACGAGCCCCTGCCGGTGCAGTTCGCCTACTACGTGGGCGGGCTGCTGCGCGGCGATCTGGGGCTGAGCTTCACCAACCCGGGCTACAGCGTCCAGGCGGTGATCGCCCGCGGGCTCGGGGTCTCCATACAGCTCGGCCTGATGTCCGCCGTGGTCGCGGTGGCGGCGGGGGTGCCCCTGGGCGTGCTGGCCGCCCTGCGCAAGAACAGCGCCCTCGACTATGGCTCGATGTTCGTGGCGATCATCGGCTACACCACGCCCTCCTTCGTGCTCGGCATCTTCCTGATCGTGCTCTTCGCCGTGGTGTGGCGGGTCCTGCCGCCCGGCGGCTGGGGCAAGCCGGCCCAGATGATCATGCCCGTAGTGGCCCTGGCGGCCGCGCCGACGGCCATCCTCGCCCGTTACACTCGCGCCAGCATGCTCGACATCATCGGGCAGGACTACGTGCGCACCGCCCAGGCCAAGGGTCTGGCCGACCGCACCGTGATCGTGCGCCACATGCTGCGTAACGCCCTGATGCCGATCATCACCGTGCTCGGGCCCGTGATGGCGGCCCTGGTGACCGGCTCGTTCGTGATCGAGCGCATGTTCCGCATCCCGGGCATCGGCCGGCTCTATATCGACGCGATCTTCTCGCGCGACTACCCGCTGATCATGGGCACGACCCTGCTCTACGCCGTGGCCGTCGCCCTCTTCAACCTGCTGGCCGACGTGCTGTACGTCGTGGTCGACCCGCGCATCTCGTACACCTAGCACAGCGTCCGAGCTGCTCTGCGGGGTGGGCGCACACATGGATGCTTGGGCGCGCATATGGGGCGCACACGTGGGTGCGCCCTCACGGGATGGGAGTGTCCTATGCTTGATGCGACCTCGCCCAATGCGGCGGCCGGCCCGCTGGCCCCTGCCGAGCCTGCCCCGCGCAGCCTGTGGAGCGACGCGTGGCGGCGGCTGCGCCGCAACAAGGCCGCCCTGCTCGGCCTCGCCACGATCATAGCCCTGGTGCTGGTGGCCCTCTTCGCCAACCTGCTGGCGCCCTACCCCTACGACCAGCAGCACATGGACGCCGTCTTTCAGCCGGTGGGTACCCCCGGCTACCCCCTGGGCACCGACCAGCTCGGGCGCGACCTGCTGAGCCGGCTGATCTACGGCGCCCGCATCTCCCTCGGCGTGGCCTTCCTGGCCCAGCTGCTCGTGCTGCTGATTGGCGTGCCGATCGGGGTGATCGCCGGGGCCGGCTCGCGCACGGTCGACAACCTGCTGATGCGCTTCACCGACATCATGTACGCCTTCCCCGACCTGCTCTTCGTGATCATCATCCTCTCGGTGCTGGGGCGCAACCTGCTCTTCGTGCCGATCGCGATCGGCATCGTCAACTGGACGACCATGGCCCGCCTGGTGCGCGGCCAGATCCTCAGCCTGAAGGAGCAGGACTATGTGCTGGCGGCGCGGGCCCTGGGCGTGCCCCAGCCGCGCATCATCACCCGGCACCTGCTGCCCAATACGCTCACGCCGGTGATCGTGGCGGTGACCCTGGGCGTGCCGCAGTACATCCTGCTCGAGGCGACCCTGAGCTTCATCGGCATCGGCGCGCCGCCCCCCGTCCCCAGTTGGGGCCTGATGATCAACGACGGCTTCAACTCGATCTTCAGCTTCCCCTACCTGGTCGTGCTGCCCGGCATCGCCATCGCCATCAC
>CAZKTU010000244.1:0-4364 GCA_964555675.1 uncultured Oscillochloris sp. | reverse complement strand
CCCCATGTGTGCGCCCCGCCCCGCAGGCTAGCTCGGTGCTAGCCCAGGATCCGCTCGGCCCCGCTGTAGATGCGCATCTGGCGGCCGCGCACATAGCCGACAATAGTCATGTTCCAGGACTTGGCGAGGCGAATTGACATAACAGTCGGCGAGGTGCGCGAGACCACGATCGGCGCCTCCATCTTGCGGGCCTTGGTGATCATCTCGGACGAGATGCGCCCGCTGCTGACCAGGATGCGGTCGCGCGTCGAGGTGGCCGCCAGCAGGGCGGCCCCGCGCAGCTTGTCGAGGGTGTTGTGGCGGCCCACGTCCTCGGCAATCGCCAGCAAGCTCTCGCCGTCGGACAGGGCCGAGGTGTGGACGCCCCGGCTGGCCCTGTAGAGCCCGGCGCTCTCGTTGAGCTGCCGCATCAGCGAGGCGATCTGGGCCGGCGTGACGCGCAGCTCGCTCGCCAGGGGCGGCCGGTCCCCCGAGAGATCGTCGAAGGTCACCCCGCCCCCGCAGCCCGAGGTGATGATCCGCTTCTCGCGCCGCGGGGGCAGGGGCCGCCGCAGGCGCACCTCGATGCTGCCCACGGCTTCCTCGCAGGCGCCCATGCGCAGCTCGCCGTCGATGCCCGCCTCGGGGAAGAGCATATAGACCCGGTCGTCGTCGAGGTGGACCTTGAGCCGCCACAGGTCGTCGAGCCCGTCGATTAGCCCCTCGGAGAGCATAAAGCCGAGGGCTAGATGGTGCAGCCCCACGGGCGAGCACATGAAGGTCAGCCACTCCTGCCCGTTAATATAGAGCGCCCAGGGCGTCTCGGCGATCACCGGCCGGCGCACCTGCGTGGCCTGTTCGCCGTCAAAGTCGATATACTCCAGCTCGTGGATGGGGTCGGTCATGGGGCCCATTCTGTTCATCGCGGCGGGCTCAGTCTCTTCGATCAGCGCTCGGCTCCTCCGGCCCGCAGCGCGGCCATGGCCTCTTCCATCTGCTCGACCGTGTTGATGTTGAGGAACGAGTAGCCCCGCGGGTCGTGGGCCCGCGTCTCCTCCGGCTCGAAGATTGCCACCCGCACCGCCGGGAAGAAGCCGGCGATCTGCCTGCGCCCCCCCTCGAGGGCCGCCCGCATCGGCCCCAGACAACCTTTGCCATACACCGCGTGCAGGGTCTCGAGGTCGAGGCCGTTGCGCGTCGCCCCGGGCGTCAGCGAGCGCGGCGCCAGCACGTCGTAGTCCCGCGGACGCGCCAGCAGCGCCCGCAGCAGGGCCGGGCTGAGCAGCGGCATGTCGCAGGCCACCACCAGGGCATGCTCCTCGGTCGTCGCCAGTAGCCCGCTATAGATCCCGCCCAGGGCCCCGCCGTCGGCATAGGCGTCCGGCACCGCTCGCCCCGCCAGCCCCGGCCAGGCCTCGGGGTCGTTCAGCACCACCACCACGTCGGCGCACAGCGCCCCCATGGTCGCCACCGTCCGCTCCAGCAGCGTCGGCCCGCCCTCGCCCCACAGCCGCAGCCGCCGCTTGTCCTGCCCTAGCCGTCGACTCTGCCCGCCCGCCAGGACGACGGCGCTCGCCCGTTTCGTCGCGTTACTCATAGCAATGGTATAATTCCCCATCCCCCGCTTTGTCAACCGCCGGAGGCGGATTCTATGCCCGAGCTGTTTCAGGTTGTGACGGCCGCCGCGGCCGGCGAGCGGCTGGGGCGCTACTTGGCCCCCCTGGCCCGCGTCGAGGAGGCGTCGCTCCACGCGGCCCTCGACCGCGTGCTCGCCGCCGACCTGCACGCCCCGGCCGACCTGCCCGCCTTCCCCCGCTCGACCATGGACGGCTTCGCCGTGCGCGCCGCCGACACCTACGGCGCCAGCGAGGGCCTGCCCGCCTACCTGACCCTCTGCGGCGAGGTGCCCATGGGCCGCCGCGCCGAGCTGTACCTCGCCCCCGGCCAGGCCGCCCGCGTCCACACCGGCGGCATGCTCCCCCCCGGCGGCGATGCCGTGGTCATGGTCGAGCATACCCAGCTCCTCGACCCCGCCACCGTCGAGGTGGTGCGCCCCGTGGCCGTCGGCGAGCACGTCATCCCCATCGGCGAGGACGTCCGCGCCGGCGAGCTGCTCTTCGCCCGCGGCCACCGCCTGCGCCCCCAGGATCTCGGGGGCCTCGCCGCCCTCGGCCTCCACCGGGCGCCCGTGGTCGCCCGCCCCCGCGTGGCCATCCTCGCCTCCGGCGACGAGGTTGTGCCCGCCGAGCAGACCCCCGCCCTCGGCCAGGTCCGCGACATCAACAGCTACACGCTCGCCGCCCTCGTCAGGCGCGCCGGCGGCGAACCCTGCCCCCGCGGCATCGCCCCCGACGACGCCGCCACCCTGCGCGCCATGGCCGCCGAGGCCCTCGCCCAGGCCGATGTCCTGATCATCTCCGCCGGCTCCTCGGTCAGCGCCCGCGACATGACCGGCGAGGTGATCGCCTCCCTCGGCGCTCCCGGGGTGCTCGTCCACGGCGTGGCCATCCACCCCGGCAAGCCCACCATCCTCGCCGTCGCCGACGGGCGTCCCGTCTTCGGCCTCCCCGGCAACCCCGTCTCGACCATGATCGCCTTCGAGCTCTTCGTCGCCCCGGCCCTGCGCCGCCTCCTGGGCGCCGCCCAGGGCGTCGTGGCCGCCGCCGCCGCCCGCCTCGCCCTTAACATCGCCTCGAAGCCGGGCCGCGAGGACTTCGTCCCCGTGCGCCTCGCCCGCCGCGACGGCGAGCTGTGGGCCGACCCCGTCTTCGGCACGTCCAACCAGATCTACACCATGGTCCGCGCCGACGGCCTCGTCCACGTCCCTCTCGACATGGCGGGGCTCTACGCGGGGCAGTTGGTGGAAGTGAGCCTGTTCTGATGCCCCGCAACTACTACCTCGAGGACCGCTCGCTCGAAGACGCCCTCGCCCGCTTCGAGGCCGCCCTCGCCCGTGCCGGCGGCCTGCAGCCCCCCTCCGCCGAGGTCGTCCCCCTCCACCAGGCCCGCGGCCGCGTGACCGCCGGGTCGGTCTGGGCCGCCCTCTCGGCCCCCCACTACCACGCCGCCGCCATGGACGGCATCGCGGTGCGCGCCGCCGCCACCCAGGGCGCCAGCGAGGCCGCGCCCCGCCGTCTCGCCCTCGGCCTCGAGGCCGTCTGGGTCGACACCGGCGACCCGATGCCGCCCGACGCCGACGCCGTGATCATGGCCGAGCACGTGCAGACCATCGACGAGCAGACCGTCGCGATCGCCGCCCCCGTCGCCCCCTGGCAGCACGTTCGCCCCCTCGGCGAGGACATCGTCGCCACCGAGCTGGTCATCCCCGAGGGTCACACCCTGCGCCCGGTCGACCTGGGCGCGCTCGCCGCCGCCGGCCACGCCACCGTGGTCGTGCGCCAGCGCCCCCGCGTCGCCATCCTCCCCACCGGCAGCGAGCTGCTCGCCGTCGAGCGCGCCGCCGAGCGCGGGCTCGCCCCCGGCGAGATCGTCGAGTTCAACTCGCTCATCCTGGCCGGGATGGTCGAGGAGTGGGGCGGCGAGGCCGTGCGTTTGCCCCCCCTGCCCGACCGCAAAGAGCTGCTGCGGGCCGCCGTAGCCGCCGCCCTCGCCGAGGCCGATATCGTGGTGGTCAACGCCGGCTCCTCCGCCGGCTCCGAGGACTTCACCGCCGAGATCCTGGCCGAGCTGGGCGAGGTGGCCGTCCACGGCGTGGCCATCAGGCCCGGCCACCCCGCCATTCTCGCCGTCGCCTCCGGCAAGCCCGCCCTCGGCCTGCCCGGCTACCCCGTCTCGGCCGCCCTCACCGCCGAGCTCTTCCTGCGCCCCCTGGTCTACCGCCTCCAGGGCCTCGTCGCCCCGCCCCGCCCGCGCGTCGAGGCCACCATGACCCGCAAGCTGCTCTCGCCCCTCGGCGAAGACGAGTTCGTCCGCGTCACCCTCGGCCGCGTCGACGGGCGACTGGTCGCCACGCCCCTCACCCGCGGGGCCGGGGTGGTCATGTCCCTGGTCCGCGCCGACGGCCTGGCCCACATCCCGCGCTTCTCCGAGGGCCTCCACGCCGGCCAGCCGGTGCAGGTCGAGCTACTGCGCGACGCCGCCGCCGTCGAGGCCACCCTCGTCGCCATCGGCAGCCACGACCTGGCCCTCGACCTGCTCGGCAGCCACATGCGCCGCCTCGCCCCCGGCTCCCGCCTCAGCTCGGCCAACGTCGGCAGCCTCGGCGGCCTCATGGCCCTTAAGCGGCGCGACGCCCACCTGGCCGGCACCCACCTGCTCGACGAGGCCACCGGCGCCTACAACCGCCCCTTCGTCGAGCGCCTGCTGCCCGACGAGGAGATCGTCCTCGTCCACCTGGCCTACCGCGAGCAGGGCTTCATCGTGCC
>CAZKTU010000243.1:0-9959 GCA_964555675.1 uncultured Oscillochloris sp. | reverse complement strand
AGCGGGCGGCACGCTCCCCGCGGAGTGCACGAACGTCGCCCTTGACTACTGGAATCCCTTCACCGGGCCGGACGGCCCCTTCATGGGCACCCTGACCGACAACTTCAACGCCGAGAATCCCAACATCCAGGTGACCATGACCAGCCAGGCCGAGTACTACACGCAGCTCGGCACCGCGGCCGCCTCGAACAGCCTGCCCGACGTGGCGATCGTCCACGCCGACCAGGTGGCGACCCAGGCCTTCCGCAATGTGCTGCGCCCGATCGACGACCTGGTGAGCCAGATCGGGGTCAGCGGCGACGACTTCCCCGAGGCCGTCTGGCAGGCGGGCGAGGTTGCCGGCCAGCGCTACGCCATCCCCCTCGACATCCACCCCGCCGTGCTCTACTACAACACCGACCTGCTGGAGGGGGCCGGGATCAGCGCCCCGCCCGCCAACGCCGAGGAGTTCGACGCGGCGGCCCAGGCCCTCACCGCGGGCGAGAACAAGGGCTTCCTGATCACCAGCGGCTTCTTCAGCCAGATGATCTTCCGCACCCTGCTCTACCAGTTCGGCGGCAGCGAGTTCAACGCGGACGGCACCGAGGCGACCTTTAACGACGAGGCCGGCGTGCGGGCCCTGCAGTGGATGGTCGACGCCCAGCAGAAGTACGGCGAGCCCAACCTCGAGACCGACGCCGAGATCAACGGCTTCAAGACCGGCACGGCGGCCATGATGATGAACGGCATCTGGCAGATCACCAACGTCACCGGCGAGGCCGTCGAGTTCACCGGCCAGGGCACCGCTGTGCCGCAGTTCGGCGACCAGCCCGCCGTCTGGGCCGGCTCGCACCAGCTGACCCTGCCGAGCCAGCCCGACGAGGACCCCTGCCGCGACGCGGCGGCCGGCATCTTCATCCAGTACCTGGTCAACAACTCGCTCGAGTGGGCCAAGGCGGGCCAGATCCCGGCCAGCAACACCGTGCGCGAGAGCGCCGAGTTCCAGGCCGTCGAGCCGCAGGCCTCGATCGCCCCCTCGGTCGAGAACGCCTTCTTCCCGCCCTCGGTGCCGGGCATCACCGACGCCCAGGGACCCCTGACCGAAGCCGTGGCGGCCGTGATGGCCGGCACCCAGACCGACATCCAGGCCGCCCTCGACGAGGCCAAGGGTCGGGCCGACCAGATCCTCGCCGATAACCTGGCGAACTTCGGCGACGCCCCGGCCGGCCAGGGCCAGTAGCCGGGAAGCGGGCGCGGGGTGCAGGGCGATGGCGTCGTCGCCGCCCTGCACCGCCGCCCCGCCCAGAAAGGCATCATCAATGGCGACGACTGCCCAACGGGGCGACACGGCCGCGGGGCGGCTGGGCAGGCGCGGTCGGCGCGTCAGCCTCACGCCCTACCTCTTCATCCTGCCCCACCTGCTGGTCTTCATCCTGTTCCTCGGCTGGCCCTTCTTCTACGGCCTCTTCATCAGCCTGCACACCTTCGACTACCTGCGCCCCGAGCGAACCCAGTTCGTCGGCCTGGCCAACTACGCCAGCCTCTTCACGCCGAGCAGCGTGCAGTTCGGCCGCTTCTGGAACGCCCTGGGCAACACTGTTCAGTTCGTGCTCTACAGCGTGCCGCTGCTGGTGGTCATCCCCCTGGCCCTGGCCGTGCTGCTCAACACCAAGACCCCCGGCCGCAATATCTTCCGCGCGATCTACTTCGCGCCCTGGACCCTCTCGGTGGCCGTGGCCTCGCTGCTCTGGTGGTGGATCTTCCAGAGCCAGGGCGGCCTGGTCAACTACTACCTCGACGCCCTGGGCCTGCCCAGCCCGCGCTGGCTCTCCTCGATGCCCTGGGGGTGGGTGGCGGTGACCGTGGCCACAGTCTGGTGGACGGCCGGCTTCAACATGATCATCCTGCTGGCCGCCCTCCAGGACATCCCGGGCCACCTCTACGAGGCCGCCTCGATCGACGGGGCGACGGGCTGGCAGGCCTTCTCGCGGATCACCCTGCCCCTGCTGCGGCCCGTGCTGATCTTCATCGTCACTACCTCGATCATCGCCTCGTTCAACCTGTTCGGCCAGCCCTTCTTCATGACCAGCGGCGGCCAGGGCATCGCCCTCGACGGCGGTCCCCTCGAGCCGGTCATGCTGCAGATCTACCGCGAGGGCTTCGTGCGCAACTTCCAGGGCAGTGCGTCGGCCATGTCGTTTCTGGTGGCCACGATCATGATCGTGGTCTCCTATCTGAACTTCCGCTTCCTCCGGCAGCGGGACGAGAGGTGAGGGTATGACGACGACTACCCCCGAGGCGGCCCCCCGCCAGGCTATGGGCCTGCGCAACAGGCGCACCATCCAGCTGGTGATCAACTACACGATCCTGGTGCTGGTCGCGCTGATCGTGCTGCTGCCCCTGGTCTGGATGCTGTCCACCTCGTTCAAGCCCAAGTCGCAGTGGTTCGCGCGCGAGGTCGAGTGGATCCCGCGCACCTTCACCCTCGACAACTACAACAAGATCTTCAACAACCGCACCACCCCGATCGGGCGCTGGTTCCTCAACAGCATCATCCTGGGCGTGATCACCACCGGCCTGACCCTGATCATCGACAGCCTGGCGGCCTACGCCTACGCCCGGCTCGAGTTCCCCGGCCGCAAGCTGATCTTCGCCCTGCTGCTGGCCACCCTCTTCCTGCCCGGGGTGATGTTCCTGGTGCCCAACTTCATCACCGTGTTCCGCCTCGGGCTGCTGAACACCTTCCCCGGCGTCTTCCTGCCGGCCCTGGCCGGCGTGTTCGGGGTCTTCTTCCTGCGCCAGTTCTTCGAGACCATCCCCAAAGAGCTGGAGGAGGCAGCCCATATCGACGGGGCCAATACCTTCCAGACCTTCTGGCAGGTGGTGCTGCCCCTGGCCCGCCCGGCCCTGGCCACCCTGGCCGTGATCACCTTCCTGGCCAGCTGGAACGACTTCCTCTGGCCCCTGCTGATCCTCCAGGAGCGGACCCTACAGACCCTGCCGCCCGGCCTGCGCACCCTGCAGGGCGCCTACACCTCGGAGTATGGCCAGATGATGGCGGGCGCCGCGATCGCCGCCGTGCCGGTGCTGGTGATCTATATCTTCGCCCAGCGCTATATCGTCGAGAGCGTGGCGACGACAGGGCTCAAAGGATGAAGCCTGCAGTCAGACCGCTGCTCGCCCTGCTGCTCGCCTTGCTCCTGAGCGCCTGCGGCCAGAGCGCCGCCGGAGAGCCGACCGCCGCCCCGCCGACGGCCGACCTCGCCGCCGAAGCTACGGCGCCGCCCGCCACCCCGGCCCCTCCCGCGGCACAGGCAGCGCCCACAGCCGTCGTCGTCGCGCCCGAGCAGTTCCGCAACCCGGTCCTGCGCGCCGATTTCGCCGACCCGGGGGTGCTGCGGGTCGACGACACCTACTACGCCTACGCCACCAACGGCACGGGCAAGAATGTGCAGGTGGCCACCTCGCCCGACCTGGTGCGCTGGACCCAGCTGAGCGACGCCATGCCCGCCCTCGGCAAATGGGCCCAGCTCGGCGGCTCGTACGTCTGGGCGCCCGAGGTCATGCAGATCGGCGAGCAGTTCGTGCTCTACTACACCGCCCGCGACAAGGCCAGCGACCGGCAGTGTGTCGGCGTGGCCGTGGCCGCCAAACCCGAGGGCAAGTTCAAAGATCCGCACGCGGCCCCCCTGGTCTGCCAGACCGAGGAGGGCGGCACGATCGACGCCAGCCCCTTCCGCGACGCCGACGGGACGCTCTACCTCTACTACAAGAATGACGGCAACTGCTGCAGCCAGCCCACCTACCTCTATGTCCAGGAGCTCGCCGCCGACGGCCTGAGCCTGCAGGGCGAGCCGACCCGCCTGGTGCGCAACGACCGGGCCTGGGAGGGCCACGTGATCGAGGCGCCGACGATGTGGCTGGAGGAGGGCCGCTACTACCTCTTCTTCTCGGGCAACGACTACGGCGGCCCGCCCTACGCCGTGGGCTACGCCACCTGCGAAGGGCCGCGCGGGCCCTGCGAGGACGCGCCCGAGAACCCGATCGTGGCTAGCGTGACCGACCGCCAGCCGCCCGTGATCGGGCCGGGCCACCAGACAATCGTCGAGGACGCCGACGGCGAGACCTGGCTGGTCTACCACGCCTGGGAGATCACCTCGGCGGGCCAGCGCGGCAGCCGCCGCTTCATGTGGCTCGACCGGCTGGTCTGGGAGGACGGCGCGCCCAGGGTCGCCGGACCCACGACAGACCCGCAGGCCCGGCCCTGATCCCTAACAGAGACACCACACCATGCACAACCCCATCCTGCTCGGGCCCGAGCCCGAGAAGTTCATCTGGGCGACCGGCATCGAGGACACCTTTGTGCCCCAGACCCGCCCCGGCATGCGCCCCCTCGACGAGTACGACCTGATGGGACACTACGCCCACTGGCGCGAGGACCTGGCCCTGGCCCGCGCCCTCGGGGCGCGAGCGATCCGCTGGGGCCTGCCCTGGTACCGCGTCGAGCCGCGGCCCGGCGTCTTCGACTGGGGCTGGGCCGACCAGGTCATCCCCTACATGGTCGAGGAGCTGGGGCTGACCCCGATCCTCGACCTGATGCACTACGGCACGCCGCTCTGGCTCGAGCGCTCGTTCGCGAGCGAGGAGTACCCCCACCGCGTCGCCGCTTACGCGCGGGCGGTGGCCGAGCGTTACGGCAGCCTGATCAGCTGGTACACGCCGCTCAACGAGCCCCTGGTGAACGCCGAGTGGGCGGGCCGCAAGGGCCTCTGGCCGCCCTACCTGCGCGGCGACCGCGGCTTCCTCACGGTCATGCTCAACCTGGCCCGCGGCATCACGGCCACGGTCGCGGCCATCAAGGCGGTGCAGCCCGCCGCGAAGATCGTCCACGTCGAGGCCACGGGCCTGAGCCGGGTCGCCGACGACGACCTGCGCTCCCTGGCCTTCGAAGAGACCATGCGCCGCTTCCTGGCCACCGACCTGATCACCGGCCGGGTCACCGGCGACCACCCGCTGACGCCCTGGCTGCTGCGCAACGGGGTCAGCCTGGCGGCCCTACGCGAGCTGGCGGCCCGGCCGGTCGGCTTCGACCTCTTCGGCCTGAACTTCTACCCCCAGTGGTCGACGCGGCAGATCGGGCTCGACCCGCGCGGCCGCGTCGCCGAGCGGGCCACCGAGAAGGACGGGGCCGGCTTCGCCGAGCTGATCACCCTCTACCATGCCCGCTATGGCGCCCCGGTGATGGTCACCGAGACGAGCGCCTTTGGGAGCCACAGGGCCCGTTCGGCCTGGCTGGCGAAGTCGGTCGCCGACATCAAGGGGCTGCGGGCCCGGGGCATCCCCGTGCTCGGCTACACCTGGTTCCCCCTCTTCACCATGGTCGACTGGCGCTACAGGACCGGCGGCGAGCCGGTTGAGCGCTACTACATCGAGCTCGGCCTGTTTCGGCTCAACCGGGGGCCGGGCCCGCGCTGGCAGCCGACGCCCCTGGCCGACGAGTTTCGCCAGATGGTCGCCGCTCCCGGGGCCTCGGTCGGCGCCCTTCGGCTCGAGCCGGCCGCCCGCGCCACCGCCGAGACCGGCCCTGCCAGAGACTAGCCGTATGCAATCCCAGTACCTGAACCCGGTCGATGATCGCCCCTTCGCCGACCCCTTTGTGCTCAAGTATTGCGGCGAGTACTGGGCCTACTGCACCGGGGCCTGGCGCGACGGTCGCTGGTTCGGCGTGCTGCGCTCGCGCGACCTGGCCCGCTGGGAGGAGGTTGGCGGCGCGATGGAGCCGCTGCCCGGGGCGTGGCCCTGCCTGTGGGCGCCCGAGGTCAGCCTCCACGGCGGGCGCTTCTACCTCTACTACAGCTGCGGCGACGAGGCCACCATGCAGATCCGCGTGGCCGTCGCCGAGCACCCCGCCGGGCCCTTCCGCGACAGCGGGCGACGCCTGACCGCCGAGCCCTTCGCCATCGACCCCCACGTCTTCGCCGACGAGGACGGGGCCCGCTACCTCTTCTACGCCACCGACTTTCTCGAGCACAGCCATGTCGGCACCGGCACCGTCTGCGACCGCATGCGCGACCCCTTCACCCTGGCCGGCCGGCCGACGCCCGTCACCAGGCCGCGCTACGACTGGCAGGTCTTCGACCCCGCGCGGATCGCCAAGGGCGGCGTGCGCTGGCACACCATCGAAGGCTCGTTCGTGCTCAAGCGCAAGGGCCGCTACTACCAGATGTTCAGCGGCGGCAACTGGCAGAACCTCAGCTACGGGGTCAGCTACGCCGCGACCGAGCAGATCGGCCGGGACGACGAGTGGGAGCAGGCGGCTGACGGCCAGGCCGTGCTGCCCATCCTGCGCACCATCCCCGGCCAGGTGATCGGCCCGGGCCACAACTCTGCCGTGCGCGGCCCCGACAACCGCGAGCTGTACTGTGTCTACCACCGCTGGGCCCCCGACGGCAGCGCGCGCCTGATGGCCATCGACCCCCTCGACTGGGCCGGCGAGCGCATGTTCGTCATCGGCCCGAGCACCACCGAGCGCCCCCTGGTCCTGCCGACCTGGGCCGACTTCTTCGCCGGCCCCGGGCTCGACCCCGCCTGGGTCTGCGAGGGCGGCGCCTGGACCGTGGCCCAGAACGCGGCTGTCCAGACCGAGGCCGCGTCGGCGCGGGCGAGCTTTGCCCACACCCCGCGCGCCTTCCTGGCCGAGCTTAGCCTCGCGGCGCGCGAGCCCGCGGCCCCCGGCGGCTATGGTGTGGCGATCGGGTCCGAGATCTTGTTCCTGATCGAGCCGCGCACCGGGCGGGCCGTGGCTCGGGTCAGGCGCGCCGCCGTGTGGGAGGAGTGGGCCGTCGCGCTCCCGGCCAACTTCGCCCCCCAGGCCTTCCACCTGTTGCGGATCGAGGTGGGCGCGAGGCGCGTGAGCATAACCCTCGACGAAGGTCTGGTCCACTGGTCGACCGAGCTGCCCGGCGAGCCGGGTCTGCTCGCCCTGGCGAGCGAGGGGACGCCGGCGGCCTTCGCGGGCTTCGCCCTGACCGAGGGCTGGCAGGACCTGTTCGAGGGCGAGGCGACGCCCGAGAGTCTGGGCTGGCGCGCGGAGATAGGTCGCCCCGAAGCCGCGGGGCCTGCACCTATGGAGGCATGGCAGATCGCCGACGGGGCGCTCGTGGCGACGGCGCGACCCGAGCCCGCCCTGCTGCTGAAGGGGCCACTGCCCGCGGCCTACGAACTGGCGGTCAACCTGCGCCTGGCCGATCTGCTGCCCACAGGCGGCCGCGCGACGCTCTACCCCGCCGCGCGGCCGGACGAACTGGGCCCGAGTCTGACCCTGCGCGGCGCGGCGGACGGCTTCGCCTTGACCTGGAGCCTCGGCGACGAGGGCGGCGTCCTGCCGCTGCCGGCCGGCTTCGACGGCGGCAAATTCCACCAGCTGCGTATGCGCGTGGCCGAGGGCCGGCTGCGGGTCTCGCTCGAAGGCGAGGCGCTCGGCGAACTGCCGGCGCTCGATGAGGCGAGCCACGTGGGGCTGGCCGCCCAGGGCGCGGCGGCGGCGTTCGAGCTGGTCAGGGTCACGGCCCTGGCGATCGGCTAACGGCCGCTCCGCAGAAGCGGCGTCAGGAAAGAGTGCAGGGAGGGCAGGCCCTCCCTGCGGCCCACAGTAACAACTGGGCCGGTCGCGGGCTCAGCTCAAGGCGACGGCCCGCGGGCCGCTCAGATACAGCACCTCGCCGTCGACGAGGGGCGGTTCGCCGCCGCCGCCATAGTCGGCCGCCTCGCTGTCGAGCAGGGGCCGCCAGCCGCCGCCCGTGCCTGGGCCAAGGTCGATCTGCACCCTGCCCTTCAGGCTGAGGGCCAGCATCAGAGTCTCGCCGCCCGGGGCGCTGCGCCGCAGCAGAATGGCGCCCTCACCCACGGGTGTCACCGCAAAAGAGCCCTGGCTGCGCTCTCGCAGGGCGGGGTGGCTGTGTCGCAGGGCCAGCAGATCCTGATAGAGCTTGAAGATCCCCTGGTGGGGCTGCTGATCGCGCTCCTCCCAGCGCAGCTTCGAGCTGGTGAAGCTCTCATGGGCCTGGGGGTCGGGCACCGTAGCGCCGCTGAAGGCCGTGAAGGCGGCGAACTCCTTGCGGCGACCCTCGGTCACCAGGCGGCCCAGCTCGGGGTTATGGTCGGTGAAGAAGAGGAACGGGGTGGAGGCGGCCCACTCCTGGCCCATCCAGAGCAGAGGCGTCTGGGGGCAGAGCAGCAGCAGCGCCGAGGCCGCCCTGTAGGCGGCCAGGCCGACATCGTGGCTGAGGCGCTCGCCCAGGGCCCGGTTGCCCACCTGGTCGTGGTTCTGGATGCAGTAGACGAAGTGGGGCGGCGCAATCTCCTCGACGGGCGCGGCCTGATGTGGGGGTTGCGCGCTCTGGTAGTGCCAGCCCTGCTTGATGGTGAGGGCCAGGTCTTCGGCCGAGCCGCTGTAGCTGGCGTAGTAACCGTCGCGCTCGCCGGTGAGGGCCACGCGCACCTGATGGTGGAAATCATCGGCCCAGACTGCGTCGAGGCCCCAGCTGGCGACGGGCCGCGGGTCATCGCTGAGGGGTGGGGCGGCCTGGTCGCGGGGGCGCAGCAGGCCGGGGTTCTTCTCCTCGTTCTCGGCGATCACGACAAAGTGGCGGCCTGGGGGAAGGCTGGCGCGCACAGTCGCGGCGAGCTCGGCGATCAGGTGTACGGGGCTATCGTCGAGGATGGCGTGGGTGGCGTCGAGGCGCAGGCCGTCGAGGTGGTACTCGTGGGCCCAGTGCAGCGCGTTGCCGATGAAAAAGTCGCGCACGGGGCGACTATTCGGGCCGTCGACGTTGATCGCGTCGCCCCAGGGGGTATGGTGACGGTCAGTGAAATAGGCGCGGCTGAAGTCGCGCAGATAGTTCCCGTCGGGGCCGAGGTGGTTATAGACCACGTCAAGCAGCACGGCCAGGCCGCGGGCGTGGGCGGCGTCGACCAGGCGGCGCAGGCCCTCGGGGCCGCCGTAGGCGCGGGCGGGGGCAAACAGGCAGACCCCATCGTACCCCCAGTTGCGCTCGCCGGGGAAGTCGGCCACGGGCATCAACTCGATCGCCGTCACGCCCAGAGTCTTCAGGTCGTCGAGCCTGGGGATCAGGGCCTCGAAGGTGCCTGCGGGGGTGGCGGCGCCGACGTGCAGCTCGTAGATCACCAGCTGTTCGAGGGGGAGGCCGCGCCAGGCCCCGTCTGACCAGGCGAAGGCGCCGGGGTCGACCACAGCCGAGGGGCCGTGGACGCCGGCGGGCTGAAAGCGCGAAGCGGGGTCGGGGCGAGGATCGCCGCCGTCGAGTCTGTAGCTATAGTGGGCGCCGGGGCCAAGATCGGCGCGGAGCGCGGCGAAATAGCCGTCCCCCTCGGGCGCGAGGCTGGAGGTTTGGGGGCCCGTGGGCGTATGGACGAGCAGCTCAACCTGGCGGGCGTCGGGCGCCCAGACGCGGAAGCGCGTGCCGGCGGGGCCGGGGTTCGCGCCAAAAGGGAGCTCCCAGATCATCATTCGACCTCTTCTGCTGGCACGACGGCCAAACACCTCGGCATGATACGGCGTATTTTCACACAAGATCCCGGCCAGGGGGGCAGGGCAGGGTGGCGGGTCGGAGCGCGGGTATTTGGCGTCTCAACGGGGGATTTCGCCTGTTCCAAGGGCGCTCAAGATACGATTTGACAAGCTACGACACGGGTGCTATACTCTCCGGGTGTTCGACGGTCTCACTCTTCGGAGGCAGACCTAGACAAAGTGAGAGTGCTTTAGGGCCACAAAGCGAACCGCGCCGGGGCAACCCGGAGACGTCGCCAGGCCGGAGGGGCAACCCGCCGCCTGGTTTTTTGTCGCCCGAACCTCTCGCGACGCACCTTGCCAACTGAACAGTGACGAACTAGTAAGGTTCACGACAATGGGAGTGGGCGCAACGCAAGTTGCAGCTTCATTCCATACAACGCAGAGTTTG
>CAZKTU010000242.1:0-10002 GCA_964555675.1 uncultured Oscillochloris sp. | reverse complement strand
GGGCCTGGCCCTCCCTGAAGTCCTCCAGGCGGCAACGAGCGTCAGCGACGTTGCCGTCTGAACCACTTACGGCTTGAGGGCCTTGAAGTAGAACATGTAGCCTAGCTCGGGGTCGTCCGAGAGGGCGATATTGCTGGTCATCTCGGCGAAGCTGAAGACCCCGCTCCTGATACTCTCGGGCATGGGGCAGATGCCGGCCGCGTCGACGATGCGGAAGCCGCGCTGTTCGAGCTTGGCGCGGATCTCGGCGGGGTAGTACTCTTTCTGGTGCTCGGGGTGGATGAGCTTGTCGGGCGACTGGATGCGGGTCAGGCGGGCGTTGGGCGTATCGAGGCAGAAGAAGCCGCCGGAGCGCAGCACGCGGAAGGCCTGGTCGCAGACCTGCTCGGCCTCGGCCTCGGAGATATGCTCGATGCTCTCGCCCGAGACCACCAGGTCGGCCGAGTTGTCGGGGATGGGGTCGAGGTCGGCCATCGAGCGGTAGAGGTAGCGCACGGTGATGCCCTCTTCGGTGACCAGCTGCTGCGAGTCCTCGGCGGCGTCGACCCCGCCGATGCGGTCGGCGGGCGGCAGGTCGAGGATGGTGATCTCGCGTGGGCGGTGGGGGTAGCCCATCATGAGCAGGGCGCCGCGGGGCTCGTTGTGGGCGGCGCCGCCCAGGTCGACGATCACCTCGGCCGGGGGCAGGCGGGTCTGGAAGAGCATCATGCGGGCCTGGTGGACCGCGTCGAGGGGGCGGATGGGCAGGTCGAAGCGGCGCTTGAACTCGGAGCTGTTGCTGATCGAGTCGAGCACCTCGAGGGGGCCGACCTGGCCGCGCCCCATGCGATCGAGGAAGAGTTGGCGGCCGCTCTCGTCGAGCTCGCGGTCGAGCAGCACCTTGTAGGCGGCCTGGAGGAAGCGCTCGTGGTCGAGGGCCCAGGGGCGCGCGCCGGGCTGGCGCAGGGTCTCGCTCGCCACGCGGGCGAAGAGCTGCATGCGGGCGGCGGGGTAGAGCCGCAGGCCCTGTTGTTCGTTGAACTCGGGGCTGAGGCGCAGGGCCCAGAAGACGTCGGCGCGGGTCAGCTTGCCGGCGGCGAGCTCGCCCTCGAGGACGCGCAGGGCGTCGGCGTCGGGCGGGCGGCGCAGCAGCACCCGGTAGGCCGCGTGGATGAAGCGCCGGCTCGGGGTGAAGTCCTTGCGCTCGTTGTTGAGGCGCGCCTCTTCGAGACCGATCATGAGCCAGAGGTAGCGGTTGAACCAGGGCGGGGTCTGGTCGCGCTCGAGGCGCGGCGCGATGCGCTGCTTGTACTCGGCCGAGGCCACGATGTCGTTGTAGACGTCGGCGCGGGTGGCGCCGCCGGCGAGGGCCGCCCGGTAGTGGGCCAGGGCCGCGCCGTCGGGCTCGCGGTCGAGCAGCACGCGGAAGGCGGCGCGGATGAAGTAGGCCTCGCTAGGGAAGCGACCGGCCAGGAGCTGGAGCCGCGCGACGAGGCGGGCCGCACGCGTATCGGCTGGTGAGGGCTGGTGCATCAGCGCCTTTCTTAAGATCGGGGCGGGCCTTGAATGGATGCGCCTATTCTACCCATAGCGTGGGGCCTGTCAATTCATCACCCGCGGGGCATGCGGTGGGGCTGTACTATACAGATGAAAAAGTGGTATAATCCGCAGCCGAAACCCAAAGCAAAATCAACCTGGTTCAGGTCATGGCAAATGTCCTGCGACGAGCCGGAAGTCTGGCGCAGCCATGGGGGCTGGGAGCGCATCTCCACGCGCTAAGTGGGGCATTGGCTCTGCCGCTGCTTTTTGCGCTTGGCCTGGCTGCCTGGTCGTGGTGGTACCTGAGCCTGGCGCCCCTGAGCGCCGACGAGACGATCGCCTTCGGCGCGGTGGCCTCGGCGCAGCTCGACGGCTTTTACAGGGCCGAGACCACGCCCGAGGGCTTCGGCATGCGCTGGACGAAGGCGACCGCCGGCCTCGACCTGGCGCCGCAGGGTATGGGTGCGCACGTGCTCAGCCTGACCCTCGCCGCCCCGCGCCCCGAGCCGACCCTTGTGCCGGTTGCGCTCAGCCTGAACGGCGCGCCACTGACGCGGCTCGCGGTCGGCCCCGAGCGGCGCCACTACCGTTTGCTCGCGCCCGCGGCGGGCGTGGGCCTGGGCGCGACCCGGCTAACCATAGTCAGCGAGACCTTCGCTCCGGGCCGGGGTGATCCGCGCGCGCTCGGCGTGGCGGCCTTTGAGCTGCGCTGGCGCGGCCTCGGCGCGCCCGGCTGGCTGCCGGCAGCCCAGGCCCTGGCGATCGGGGCACTCGCGGCGACCCTCTACGCGCTGCTACGGCGGGCCGGCATCCCCCTGGCCGCGCGCCTGCTCGCCCTCGCGCTGCTGCTGGCCATCCTGATCAGCATGCGTCACAGCGACCCGCGCTTCGCCCACAGGCTCGGCGCCCTGGCCCTGACCTGCGGGCTCGCGCTGTTGGCGGGCCTGGGGCTGCTGGTGGCGCGGCCGCAGCCGGGCGACGGCGCGCTGCCCTGGCGGGCCTGGCTGGGGCTCCACTGGCCCGCCCTGGCCGGCTACGTCGCGCTGACCGTCCTGATGCACCTGCCGATCATCGCCAGCCTGGGCAGCCGCATCCCCAGCTACCCCGGCGATTCGTTCGAGTACCTGTGGAAGCTGCAACTCTTCAGCGACTATCTGATCGAGCGGCACCAGAGCCCGACCTTCGTCTCCGAGCTGCTCTACCCGGCGGGTTTCGAGCTGGCGAATAGCGAGATCACGCCGGCCAACACTTTGCTCGGGCTGCCGCTGACCCGGCTCTTCGGGGCGATCGCCAGCTTCAATCTGCTGAACCTGGCCTCGTTCGTCCTCTCGGGCTTCTGCACCTACCTGCTCATCCACCGGCTGGGCGCGCGCCGGCTGGCGGCCTTCGTGGGCGCGATCGTCTTCGCCTTCACGATCCGGCGCTACCACCAGCTGCACTCGGGGCACCTGCCGCTTATGGCGACCCAGTACCTGCCCCTGGCTCTCTATGGGCTCGAGGGCATGCTGACGCGGCGGCGCAACTGGGACGCCTACGTGGCCGCCCTGGGCCTGGCCCTGGCGACCTGGGCCTCGCTCTACTACGGCACCACCCTGGCGCCCTTCATGGCCGGCTACGCCCTGCTGCGGCTGGGGCTGCGCCGGGTCGGCCCCTGGCTCGCGGCGAGCTGGCGCCAGCTCGCCCTCGCCGCCGTACTGCTGCTGGCCCTGACGGCGCCCTTCGCCCAGCCCTACCTCGAGCTGCGCGAGCAGGGCTCGGGGCTGCGCCACGGGCTGATCGAGCTGCAGGTCCACTCGGCCCGGCCGGCCGACTACCTCGCGCCGAACCAGCACCACCCGCTCTTCGGCGCCTGGGCGCTGCAGTACTACCGCGAGGACGGGACCGAGCACGTGGTCAACTTCGGCTACACGGCCATGCTCCTGGCGGCCCTCGGCCTCTGGCTGGCTCGCCCGCGGCGGCTGGCCCTGGCCCTGGCCGCGCTGATGGCTGCGACCTTCGTGCTGACCCTCGGCCCGTACCTGACCCTGCCCGGGGGCGCGCTGCTGCCCCTGCCGGCGCTCTTTATCTACGAGCACGTGCCGATCCTCGACGGGATCCGCGTGTGGAACCGGGTGGTGCTCTACCTGGTGCTCTGTGCGGCCATTCTGGCGGGTCTAGCCCTGACGGCGCCGCGGGGCCGGCGCTACTACGGGGCGGCGCTTGCGGCGGGGGCCCTGCTGCTGTGGGAGTTGGCCGCCGCCTCGCCCGCGACCTACACAGGCCCGCGGGCGGTTGACCGATGGCTGGCGGCGCAGGTCGACCGGGGCGCGGCGATCGAGCTGCCGGCCACGCCCTCGCCGAGCGGCAGCCAGATCCTCTACGCCAGCTACCAGGGGCGGCCGAGCAATCTCTGGTACGGCACCTTCGCTCCGCCCCTCTTCGTCGAAAACCGAGGGCTGCTCGAGGGCTTCCCCAGCCCCGAGGCGGTCAGGCTGCTCCAGCGCTGGCAGACGCGCTATGTCGTGGTCGACGGCTACAGCCTCGCGGCGCGCTCGCCCGGCTGGGAGGCCGAGGCCGACCGGCTGCCCGGGCTGAGTCTGCGCTACCGCGAGGGCGGCTATAGCGTCTACGCTGTCGAGCGCGGCGCCCGCAGGTAACGGCCCCGTTACTGCGCTCGCGTAGGCTTAGGGCCAGACAGCCTGTCGCGATCCTTGAATCACCCAAACGTAAGTGCTATACTGCCGGGTCTTTTGCGTTCATAGAGCGCGGCGTATCGATGCGCCGTCCGAAGAGGTACGAGGTTCATGGTCAAAAAGCACATCCTCGCCGTCACCCTGATCATCGCACTCGCCGTCGTCGCCCTGGCCCAGCCCGTCGCCGCAAGTTATAAAACTCAGCCCCCCGCCCTCCCCGGCTGGTTCCACGCCCCGAAGTACGGAGACGATACGACCGACCAGCACGGCATCAGGCTGTCGGGCGGCCCGATCGGGCGCAGCTCGCCGGTGATCGCCGAGGTCGACGGCAACGCCGGCAACGGCAACGAGGTCGTGGTCGGCGGAGCCGACGGGCGCGTGTACGCCTACAGGGCCAACGGCACGCTGCTCTGGGAAAAGACCGTGCCCGACGCGGGGTGCAGCGGCTTCTCGATGATCAACGGCCGGGCCACGGTCGGCCCGCTGATGGGTGGCAGCACGCCCTACGTGCTGATCGGCTATGGCACGATCGAGTCGACCAACCGGGCCTGTGACGGCGGCGTGGTCGTCTTCAGGGGCTCCGACGGGCAGCAGATCTGGAACTTCAGCCTGCAGGCCTTCGAGAGCCAGACGCCCGAGGGGCCCGAGAATCTGCACGGCGTGGTCGGCGCGCCCACCATCGCCGACACCGACGGCAACGGCACCATGGAGGTCGCTTTCGGCGGCCTGGACCGCAACGTCTACCTGCTCAACAGCGACGGTTCGGTGCGCTGGTTCTACCACGCCGCCGATACGGTCTGGTCGACGCCCCTCTTCCTGAACATCGACGCCGACTCGCAGCTCGAGCTGATTGTCGCGACCGACATCTCGGCCAACCCGAACGTCAGGCCCGTCACTCAGGACGGCGGCTTCCTGCACGCCTTCGAGACGGCGGCGCGCTCGCCGGCGCGGATCGAGTTCCAGACCGGCTTCATCTGGCGCACCTATTTCGACCAGGCCCTCTTCTCGTCGCCCCTGGCCGCCGACCTGCTTGCGAGCAATGGCGGTCTCGAGTTGGCCCTTGGCGCCAGTTGCTACTTCCCCACCAGCGGCGCCACGAAGAACGGCCGCTGGATCAAGCTCGTCAACCCGGCCACCGGGGCGCTGCTGCAGACCCTGAACGCGCCGGGCTGTGTGCAGTCGTCCCCCGCCGCCGGCGACATCGACGGCGACGGCAACCTCGAGATTGTCGCCACGGTCAACGGCGCCGGCAATGGCGGCGACGGTCTGAGCCGGATCGTGGCCTGGGATCCCGAGGCGGCCAACCCGAAGTGGCAGCAGGTTCCCTACAACCCCAACTCGTCGCCCAACAACCCGGGGGGCCACGACGCCAACGGCGGCGACCTACAGTCGGCGGTGATCGCCGACCTGGACGGCAACGGCTCGCTCGAGGTCCTGGCCGCCAACTTCTGGTCGGTGCATGTGCTGCGCGGCAGCGACGGGGCCTTCCTCACCTGCCAGAATACCAGCTGCGGCAGCCAGCTCGCGCTCTTCGCCTGGGGCACCCTGAAGTCGACCCCCGCCGTGGGCGATGTGGACGGCGACGGCGACCTGGACGTGGTGATCGGCGGCACCAACAGCCCCTTCGACCCGAACCGCGGTTTGCTCTATGGCTGGACCAACTTCGCCGGGATTCTGGGCAGCCCGCAGGGTAACCAGGGGGCCTACAGCGCACCCTGGCCGCAGTTCCTGCGCAACGCCGCGGGGCGGGCCTTGCTGTCCGAGCCGGGGCTGACCACGACCGTCTCGACGGTGCGGAGCGTGTTCGAGAGCGGTGATAGCCGCAGCTACCGCATCGCGATCGGCTCGGCCGACGGCGGCCCCATCAGCCCGACGGCCAGCGTGGCGACGGACCCCGACGGCATCGCCACGGCGAGCATGGACGGCAATACGCTCGTGCTAACGGTCAGCGCGGCCGGTCAGGCCGTTGGCGCCTACAGCGCCACCGTCGAGGTCGATTCGGCCGGGCTGCCAACCCTGAGCTTCACGGTCAACCTGCAGGTGGTCGCCAACGTGACCACGGTCAACCTACCTGCGACGAATCGCTAGCAGGTCGCCTTATGTGACCTGCCAGTTGTGGTAGCAAACTGAATGAGCTGCCGAAGCGCACAGAAGACAAACTCCTGTGCGCTTCGTGCGTTTACTGTGATTTGGATACAGACTGAATATATGATCGCAAAATGTCGTTTATTGCTGTTTGGTGCTCTTTACCTTGGGCCTTAAACCAGGCAAGAATATCTGTGTCAACCTGAACCATCGTGGCTGCCATATGAGGTGGTAAGTAGACACGGGCCCGCTCAAAGAAAGCGCTCGTGAGCGCGGGAATGTCGCTCTGGTCGATCTCGTCATCGGCCATGCGCTCCAGGCGCTCCCAATCAGTTCCCGAAGGCTTGCTCATAGCGTTGTCGCTCATATTTGGTAGCCTTTCGCGCTGAGATGATCCGTATCGTATCGTTTACTCGCTCTGTGAAGATGACGACAGCGACCAGTGTACGGAGAAGCCCGATGCCTATCCAGCGGTCTTCGCCATAGTCAATCCGGTCGTCAAGGTCGATAAGCATGGGGCCATTGAAGATTTCAGGAACATCTGCAAAATCGATCCCGTGCTTGCGGATATTTTCCTCGTTTTTTTGGTTGTCCCACTCGACATTCACAGAGCGGCCTGAATATTCAAAAGCAGTGCGTATCACGAGTATACCATAGGGCGGCGTCTGGGCCGGGAGGCTTTTATGGTAGGATAGCGCCCAATGAGCGATGGAGGTGCGAGGTGAGCGAGGAGTCGCGGGGCGAGCCCCTGTTCGTGGTGCCTGCGGGCGAGCCGCTGCTGGCGGCGGTCGAGCGCGGGCTGCGCCAGGGCGGGCCGCCCCTGGGCGAGCTGCCGACCCTGAGCGATCTGGCCGTCGGCGACCCTTACTTCGCGCGCGAGCTGGCGGCGATCCACGCGGGGTGGGAGCTGCGGCCGCCGCCCGCGCAGGGTCTGTTGGCCCGCCTGCGGGTGCGTTTGGCCTGGTGGCTGCTCGGCCCCGAGCTGGCCCAGGCCAGCGCCCTGCACGGACACATGGCCAGGGTGCTCGACAGCCTCACCGCCCACCTGGACGCCGAGCGGGCCGCGCGGGCCAGGCTCGAGGCGCGCCTGCGGGCCCTCGAGGGCGAGCGATGACCGCCCTGGTCTGGCACTCCTCGTTCGCCTCACTCACCGGCTACAGCGGCTCGGCCCGGGCCCTGGTCATGGCCCTGGAGGCCCGTGGCCGCGCGGTGCGCCCGCTCTACCTCTTCGACTCCGACGACCGCGAGGCGGCCAGCTTCGGCCCCGGCGACCCGCGCATCAGGGCGCTGCAGGGGCGGCCGCTGCGCCTCGACGTGCCGCAGGTGGTCTACGGGCGCGGCGACCTGTTCGCCAAGAATAGCGGGCGCTACCGGGTCGGCTTCACTATGCTCGAGGTCGATCGCCTGCCGTCGGCCTGGGTCGAGCAGGCCAACCAGATGGACGAGGTCTGGGCGCCGACCGCGTGGGGCGCGGCCATGTTCCGTGAGAGCGGGGTGACCCGCCCGGTCTACGCGGTGCCGCTGGGGGTCGATCTGGAGCAGTTCAGCCCGGGGCCGCCGCGTACGCAGCTTGCTGAGCGGACGATCTTCGTCTCGGTCTTCGAGTGGGGGGCGCGCAAGGGCTGGGATGTGCTGCTGCGGGCCTATCGGGCGGCCTTCAGGCCGAGCGACGACGTGCTGCTGCTGTTGAAGATCGACTGCCGCGACCCGGCCGCCAACCCGCTGCGGGCCCTGGGCGCGGCCCTGCCCGCGCCGGCGCCGCCGGTGGGTGTGCTCTACAACCGGGCCATGGCGCCCGCCGAGCTGGCCGAGCTCTACCGCTCGGCCGACTGCTTCGTGCTGCCGAGCCGCGGCGAGGGCTGGTGCATGCCCGCCCTCGAGGCCATGGCCTGCGGCACCCCGGCGCTCGTCACGGCCTGGGGCGGGCCGACGGCCTTCGTCGACGAGGCCGGGGGCTATCCGCTGCGCTCGACGGGCCTGGTCGCGGCCGACCCGAGCGAGCCGCTCTACAGCGGGGCGCGCTGGGCCGAGCCCGACCATGAGCACCTGGTCGAGTTGCTGCGGCGGGTCCACGCCAACCGCGAGGAGGCGCGGGCCAGGGGCGCGGCCGCGGCCGTCGCGGCCCGGGGCTGGAGCTGGGACGCCGCGGCGGCCCGCGTGATCGCGCGGCTGGAGGCGGCCTCGTGCTAGGCGCGACCTGGCTGCGGCGCCTGCGTTCCTTGCGTTTGCCCGTGGCCGCTTGGGGCAGGCTGGCGGGGCTGCTGCTGGCCCTGGCCGCGGCCTGGACGGTCGCCGGCTTTGTGGCGGGCGAGCTGCGGCCGCCCCAGGGGGTGCTCAAGGCCGACTTCTACCCCGAAGAGCGCAACGAGGCCTTCAGCTACAGCTTCGCCTACCCCGAAGCTGCGCTGCTGGTGCGCGGGCCGCCCCCGCCCGGTACGATCCTGACCATGCGCGTGGCCTCGCCCGCGCCGCTGCCGGCGCGCGAGCTGCGCGTGGCCGCCTTCGAGCAGGGCGAACTGCTGCGCACGCAGGTCGGCGAGCAGCAACGGGTGCTGCGCCTGCTGCTGCCCCCGGCCGGGCCTGGGGCCAGCGGGGTCGGGCTGCGCCTGAGCACGCCCGCCGCCCAGGCGCCCGGCGACGAGCGGCAGCTCGGGCTGCTCTACGCCGGGGTAGAGCTGGCGGGCCCGCCGCCCCCGGTCAGCTGGGCGCGGATCGGGCTGGCCTTGCTCGCCCCGGCCCTGCTGGGCGGCGCGGCCCTGATGGCCGGGTTGGGCGCGCCCGTGGCGGGGGCCGCGGCCCTGCTGCTGGCCTTCCTGGCCACGCTCGATCCGGCGCGCGCGGCGGGCTATGCGGTTGTGGGGGCACTTGGGCTAGGGGGAGCGCGCCTGGCGGCGCCGGCCTGGCTGGCCCGCGTGGGCGAGCGGGTGCGGGGGGTGCGGCCGGCCCCGGCGGGGTGGGCGACCGCGGCCCTGGTGTTGCTCTACACGGGCTGGATCGGCGGCTACGCCGCGCTCAACCACAGCCGCTACGGCACCCATGCCTATGACTTGGGGCTCTACGACCAGACCTTCTGGCTGATCAGCACGCTGCAGCCCAACTACAGCACCGGGGCCGGGATCAACATGGTCGGCTCGCACGCGGCCCTGATCCTCTACCCGCTGGCGACGCTCTACTGGCTGCTGCCCGACCCGCTGCTGCTGCTGCGGGCCCAGGTCTTCTGGACGGCCCTGGGCGCCGTGCCGCTCTACCTGATCGGGCGCGAGCGGGGGCTGCCGTGGCTGGGGGTGGCGGGGGGCGCGGCCTACCTGCTGCACCCCTCGGTGCAGAACATGGTCCTCTTCGACTTCCACGTCGACACCCTGGCGGCCACGGCCCTGCTCTTCGCCCTCTGGGGCGTGGACACGCGGCGCCCCTGGGTGGCCCTGGGGGCGGCAGGCGTGGTGCTGGCCTGCAAAGAGAACTTCGCGCTGACCACGGCGGCCCTGGGCGGGCTGATGTTCCTGCTGGGGCAGCGTCGGGCGGGCGCGGCCCTGGCCGCGGTGAGCGTGGGCTGGTTCCTCTTCGCCACCCAGGTGCTGGTGCCGAGCCTGGTGGCCCAGGAGCAATCGATCCATGTGGGGCGCTTCGCGAAGTACGGCGACAGCGTGCCGGCCATCCTGTTGACCGCCCTGACCCGGCCCCAATTGATCCTGGGCGATCTGATCACCCCTGCCGCGCCGGGCTACCT
>CAZKTU010000241.1:6546-10009 GCA_964555675.1 uncultured Oscillochloris sp. | reverse complement strand
CGGGCGAGGAGGGCCGGCTGCTCCACGCTCTGAACCACGCCTGGGCGAGCAGCTGGAACTTCCGCCCGCTCACCCGCCGCGCCCTGGAGCGCGACCTGGCCGGCCAGCGCGAGGGATTCCTTGTCGCCGTCGATCGCGCCGGGCACATCGCGGGGACCGTCCATGCGCAGTTCGACCCAGCGGGGCGCAACCCGGACGGCGTGCCGTACGCCTGGATCTCCAACCTCACGACCGTCCCCGAGTGGCGCGGGCGCGGGCTCGGCCGGGCGCTCCTGGGCGCTGCGATCGCCCACCTCCACCGGCGCGGAGCACACTCGACCACGCTGGGTGTGGACAGCGGCGCTGCGGCGCCACTCGCGCTCTACCGCTCGGCCGGCTTCGCCGAGGTGGACCGGCTGGAGCTCTGGGAGACAGCGCTCCCATCCACTATCCACGCGGCATCAGGCGAGTTTGCCAAGCACGAGGCCGCCGCTTAACGCCGGGTGAGCGTGTAGCGGCGGAAGCCGGGCAGCGGCAGCGGGCCGAGCCACAGCGCCATCGGTTCGACCCTCACGGCGAGCGGGAGGCCCTCAGCAGCGGCGAGCAGCTCCGGCCGCCACACGTCGTAGATGCGGATCTCCCCGCCGGGCCGCACCACCCGCGCCAGCTCCCCCAGCACTGCGGCCTTGCGCTCCCAGTGGTGCATGCTCAGCGTCGAGATCACTAGGTCGACCGAGCCGTCGGGAAACGGCAGGGCCGCGCCGTCGGCGGCCTCGAAGCGTAGCTGCGCACCGAGCCCTGCCTGCGCCGCGGCGGAGCGGGCCGCGGCGACCATATCGGCCGAGATGTCAACCCCGGTGATCGTCAGGCCGGGCGCACGTCGCGCCAGCTCCAGGGCCAGCGTCCCCGGCCCACAGCCGACGTCGAGCACCGCGCCCCCGGCGAGGCTGGCGGCGACCTCGGCCGCCACGCGGCGGTACAGCCCGCCCGCCAGCCGCGGCGCCCAGCGCGCGTACACTCGGCTGCCCTCTCCGACGAACATGTCGTTGTGATGGGCTAGCAGCCGGTGCCCCGCCCGGTGGACGACGCCCCCCAGCAACGCTGCCCCGCCCACCGCGAGCCCGCCCACAACCAGCCAGTGTGTCGCCCTGCTCATCGCTATTCCTTTCGTAGCTCTCTGCCAGGTATACGAACGTGACATTCTGTATCGAACATGGTGTTCTGTTTCGGTTATACTGAGCCGGCGCAGGGGCGTCAAGAACCAATCCTGTGGCGATTGTGCGCTACGGGACAGGGCGAGGCAAACTGTTCGCAACCGGGAGGCGCGGTGGAGACAGAGCCGACGGATCGACGCGTTCGCCGGACGCGGCAGCTGCTGATCGAGGCGCTGCTCGCGCTGATTATTGAGCGCGGCTACGAGGCGCTGAGCGTGCAGGACATCCTCGACCGGGCCGATGTCGGGCGCTCGACCTTCTACGCCCACTTCCGTGACAAGGACGACCTCCTGGACGCCGCCTTCGAGCGGCTGCGGAGCGTGCTCGCGCTCCCGGTCGACGGCGCGGGACCCGCGAAGCTCACGACGCTCAGCCTGACCCTGTTCCAGCATACCGATGCCCATCGGGCGCTGTACCAGGCGATGGTCGGGCGGCCGAGCGGCGCCCTGCTCACGCGCACGCTGCACACGCTGCTCAGCGAGCATGTGCGGGCCTATCTCGCCCAGCGCGGCTCAGACCTCCCCGTGCCGGCGGAGGTGGCTGTGGCCTACTACGTCAGCGCCCTGCTCGGGCTGCTGACCTGGTGGCTCGATGCGCCGCGGGGCTACAGCCCGGAGGAGCTGGACGAGCTGTTCCGCCGACTGGTAGGACCAGCCCTGACGATCGCCTGAACGGCCAGGGTGCCTACCGCGCTCAAGACTCTACATCGCGCCCACCTTGACAGCGGTGCGCTGAGAGCATATAGTGTACCTGGTTAAATCAATAAATCTATTGATTATAAGAATATGGATCGTCAGACCAAAGACCAGCTCTTCACCCAGGTCAGCGCGGTCTCCCAGGCGCTCGCCAACCCGCACCGTCTGGAGCTGCTCGACCTGCTGGTGCAGGGACCGCGTAGCGTCGAGCAGCTCGCTGAGGCCAGCGCGCAGAGCCTCGCCAACGCCTCGCAGCACCTCCAGCGGCTCAAGCGCGCCGGGCTGGTGATTGGCGACCGCCAGGGTACCACCATCCGCTACCGCCTCGCTGACCCGGCCGTGGCCCGCCTCTGGGTGGAGCTGCGTACCGTGGCGCTCCAGCAGTCCGCTGAGGTGGCGCGCGCGCTGGATACCTATCGTCCGGCCAGGGGGCAGTTTACGACCGTGAGCCCAGTCGAACTGCGGGCTGGCCTCGCAAGCGGGGCGATGCTCCTGCTCGATGTGCGCCCGGCCCTTGAGTTCGCCGCCGGACACCTCGCCGGCGCGACCTCGATGCCCCTGGAGGAGCTGCCCGCACGGCTGAGCGACCTGCCCACAGAGCCCCTGATCGTCACCTACTGCCGCGGCCCACTCTGCGTCTACGCTGACGAGGCCCTCACCCTGGTTGTGGCCAGCGGCCGGCGTGGTGCCCGCCTTGAGGAGGGGGTCGCCGAGTGGCAGTTGGCCGGCTATCCGCTTGAGCCGGCCGCCGCGCCGGCCCGCCTTAGTCGTCCGTAATGCGGAACGGGCTGCAGCCGACATACCGGATGGGGCACGCCTCATTGACGCCGCCTTCCAGGGAGAACAATGATGACGACGACCGACACGACCGTGACGGTGGAGACGCTGCGCAGCTGGCTGGAACAGGGCCTTACGCTCACCCTGCTCGACGTGCGCCCCGCGGCCGAGCGGACTGAGTGGTTTATTCCTAACAGCCTGCACGTCGACGCCTACGACCGGCTCAAGGCCGGCGACCCCACAGCGCTCGCTGACGTCGATCTCCCCGCCGACCGGCCCGTGGTGACGATCTGCGCCGCCGGGCGCACCAGCTTGATCGCAGCCGAGCAGCTGCGCGCCCGCGGTCTGGAGGCACTGTCCCTTGTCGGTGGGATGCGCGATTGGAGCTTGGCCTGGAACAGCGCCCCAACCCCTGTGCCGGGCAGCGCGGCAACTGTACTCCAGGTGCGCCGCACCGGCAAGGGCTGCCTCTCCTATCTCATCGGGGCCGCCGGTATTGCCGCGGTGATCGACCCGTCGCTCGGCCCGGCGGTGTATCTCGACCTCGCGCAGCAGCACGGCTGGCGCATCAGCCATGTGCTGGAGACCCACCTCCACGCCGACCATCTCTCGCGGGCGCGCCAACTGGCCGAGCAGGCCGGGGCCGTGCTCGCGCTACCGGCCGCGCACCGCCTCGCCGCACCCTTCACGCCGCTTCACGACGGCGATACCATCCCACTCGGGGCTGCGCGCCTGACCGTGCTGGCCACCCCCGGCCATACGCCGGAGAGCGTGACCTACCAGCTCGACGACGCAGCC
>CAZKTU010000241.1:2133-6446 GCA_964555675.1 uncultured Oscillochloris sp. | reverse complement strand
TTGCCGCCGACGAGGACAGCTTCGTTCACACCATCCTGTCCCGCCTTCCGCCCACGCCGCCCAATCACGCCGAGGTCATCGCGCTAAACGAAGCCGGGGCCGCGCTCCCCAGCGACCCGACCGCGCTCGAAGCAGGAGCCAACCGCTGTGCGGTGGCGTTTTAGCCGACGCGAAGCGTCATCGCCTAACCCCAGCCTGGCTGCCACGGCGCCGCGCCTCGGCCTGCGCGAGAACTGGGCCCAGTTCTCGCTGCTGGTGTTGGTCAATGCCTTTGTCGGCGGCATGGTCGGCATCGAGCGGGCCATCCTGCCGCTGCTGGCCGAGAGCGAGTTTGGCCTGGCCTCCAGAACCGCCATCCTCAGCTTCATCGCCAGCTTCGGCATCGTCAAAGCCCTCTCCAACCTTTTCGCCGGCCGGCTCAGCGACCGCATTGGCCGCAAGGGCGTGCTGATCGCCGGCTGGCTGTTCGGCCTACCAGTGCCGCTGATCATCATGTTCGCGCCGAGCTGGGGCTGGATCATCTTCGCCAACGTGCTGCTCGGTGTCAACCAGGGCCTGTGCTGGTCGACCACGGTGATCATGAAGATCGACCTGGTGGGCCCGGCCCGCCGCGGCCTGGCGATGGGGCTGAACGAGGCCGCCGGCTACGTCGCGGTGGCGCTGGCCGCCCTCGGCGCGGGCTACCTCGCGGCGACCTACGCCCTGCGCCCGCAACCCTTCGTGCTGGGTCTAGTCTTCGCCGTCGCCGGGCTGCTGCTTTCGATCTTCTTCGTCCGCGAGTCGCGGGGCCACGCAGCTGTGGAGGCGCGCCAGCACCACAGCGACACTAGCGCCACCGAGCAGCCCTCGTTCACGCAGATTCTGCTGCTGACGAGCTGGAAGGACCGGGCGCTCTTCTCCGTGAGCCAGGCCGGGATGATCAACAACCTCAACGACGGGATGGCCTGGGGGCTGTTTCCGCTCTACTTCGCCCTAGCTGGGCTCTCAATCGGCGAGGTGAGCCTGCTGGCGGCGATCTATCCGGCGGTCTGGGGGTTCGCCCAGCTCGGCACCGGCGCCCTATCCGACCACCTTGGACGGAAATGGCTGATCGCCAGCGGGATGCTGGTCCAGGCCGGTGGAATCTTCTTGATCATGCTGACCTATGGATTCTGGCCCTGGGCCGGCGGGGCGGCGCTGCTCGGCCTGGGCACGGCGATGGTCTACCCGACGCTGCTCGCAGCTATCGGCGACGTGGCCCACCCGAGCTGGCGGGCCTCGGCGGTGGGGGTCTACCGGCTCTGGCGCGACGGGGGCTACGCGTTGGGTGCCCTGCTCGCCGGGGTGCTGGCCGACGCTCTGGGCCTGAGCTGGGCGATCGGTATAATCGGCGGGCTGACCCTGCTCTCTGGTATCATCGTCGCATTGGTGATGTACGAGACCCTGCCGGCGCGCCGTAAATAGCCCTGAGGAGCCCGTGAGCGACGAGACCCCCTCGACCACGCCGCCCATCCTGGCGGAGAAGCACTACGCCGCCCCCTCGGTCTTCGATGTGAGTAACCTGATGCGCGAGGCCCGCCGGCAGAAGGGCCTGCCCGTCGGCGACGTCCCGCCGATCTGTGTGCTCGACCCCGACGGCGACCTGGTGGACTATCTGCGGGCGAGCGGTCAGGCCCGCCCGCTCGCCGCCTGGGCCTGCTACCACACCACGCTCGACCTGTTCACGCTCGATGGCGTGGAGCTGGGTATCATCGGGCGGGCGGTGGGCGCCTCCTTCGCGGTGCTGATCGCCGAGGAGCTGTTTGTCTCCGGCTGCCAGCTCCTCATCAGTGTCACCTCGGCCGGACAAATCACCCCGCTTGGCCCGACGCCCTACTTCGTGCTGATCGAGCGGGCGCTGCGCGACGAGGGCACGAGCTACCACTACCTGCCGCCGGCCCGCTACAGTGCCCTGGACGCCAGTCTGCGCGAACGGCTCAGCGTGGCCTGGGACCATGGGCGCGTCCCGCGCTACGCCGGCAGTAGCTGGACCACCGACGCGCCCTTCCGCGAGACGGCTCAGGCAATCGCCGCAGCACGCGCTGAGGGCATCGCCGCCGTCGAGATGGAGGCAGCAGCGCTCTACGCGCTGGCCACCGCGAAGGGCAACCCGATCATCTGCTTCGCCCACGTCACCAACACTATGGCGACAGAGGGCGACGACTTCGAGAAGGGCCCCGACCAGGGCAGCCGGGCGACCCTCGCCATCATCGCCGAGACCGCGCGGATCTGGCGCGCTGCCAACCCTCGCTCGTGACCAGCACAGCGCTTCCGGTACGCCGAGCGGGACGAAGGGGCAGGCGTTAATAAGGGCGCGGCCAGTACACGATGATCGCTGCGCCGACGAGCGCAATGCCCGCGCCGACCGTGCTTGGTGTGTCTGGGCGCACTCCATCCACCAACCAGCCCCAAAGCAGCGACAGGACGATGAACGCACCACCATAAGCAGCGTAGACGCGGCCGAAGTCGAGGGTGGGCGGCTGCAACGTCGGCAGGACACCGTAGAGCATCAGGACCAGCGCACCGATGAGGCCCACCCACCAGGGCCGGCCCTCCCGCAGCCACAGCCACATCAGGTAGCCTCCGCCGATCTCGGCCAGGCCGGCGAGCCCGAACAGCAGAATAGAGCGAACCAGCATACGCCTCTCCCCACAGTGATACCCACAGCGGCATCGTATAGCGTGCAGCAAGGCAGGGGCTATGCGAACCACAGCCCCTTCATCATTCCTCCTTCCGCTGGTCAGTGTGTCGCCCCGTAGTGCCCGAGCTCCTCCACCAGAAACGGCTTCACCTCGCCGGGGGCGGTGAGCTGGAGCCAGATGGGGCCGTGCTCCGAGGCGACCTCCAGACGGAAGCTGAGGAAGGGGCAGCACTTCCGCTCATCCCTGATGAAGGTCGCCAGCAGCGGATAGTGCTCACCGTCGAAGCGGTAGGCGAAGCCGTCGGCGAGCTCGCACGTTTCGCGCACCAGGCCACTGAAGAGCTGGGTTATGTGCTCCTGATGGGCGGCGCGCTCCTCCGGCGAGAGCGCCGTCATATCGCAGTAGAACCGGAACGGCGCCGAGTCGGTGTTCGATGTATCACGCATTGTGCAATGCTCCTTGTCACGGATGCCGCTGCTGGGCAGCGGCAGATGGCGAGTGTAGCACGTGAAGCTCGGTTGAAGTCAACCGCTGCCCGCTCCGCCTTTTGGCTGATCACGCGCCCCTGATAAAGGCAACGCCGGGAAGGGACGCGTCTCCTCCCGGCGCCGTGTGCTGCGGTTGCGTGCTATGAGCCGGCTACAGGCTCGCTCTGGCAGGCGTTTGTGCCATTGCCGACGCCGCAGCTATCCTTGCCGCAGCCGTAGGTCTCCGCCCCCTGGTCGCTCAGCCGTATCGTTGGCTGCGTGGAGGCGACCTGGCCGCCGTTCTTGGGGCGCAGCAGCGCCAGTGGGATGAGGCAGGGAATGAGACAGGCGATTAGCAGGAGGATGGGGGCTACGCCTGCGAGGAGGCCGAGGCCGGGCACCCCCAGGCAGAAGGCCGCGCCGAACGCCACCAGGGCGATGACCCCCGCCGACTTCCAGTTCAGCCACGGCGCGCAGGCATTGACGAGATTGAGCATGAGTCGTTCCTTGTTCTAGCTGGACGAGCGTTCGGTGTGCAGATGCGCGTTCGAGGCAAGCTCGGACTGGAGGTAGGCCTTAACGGCCTCATCGCCAGTCAGGCGCAGCCATACTGGGCCGCCGGCCGGGTGAACTTCCAGGGTGAAGGTGAAGAAAGGGCAGCAGCGCCGCTCGTTCGCCACGTAGGCCGCGACCTCCTCGTACTGGTCGGCGCTGAAGCGCCAGGCGATGCCGTCGGCCAGCTCCTGTTGTTCCTCGTAGGTCTGGAACACCAGACGGGCGGCGCGGGCGATGTGCGCCTCGCGCTCCTCAGCGGGGATGGCTGTCGGGTCGCAGGCGATGGGCAGTGCAGGCGGCGCAGACGCATCGGACGTCCTTGCCTCTGGCGGCGTCGGCATGATCAGCTCCTCCCTCGGGCGAATGGCCCGCTTGCGGAATCAGTGATCACACCGTAGCATTTGAAGTGCGGTTTAAGTCAAGGGGGCATGATGGACGAGCTTGCGATCGGTGAGGTGGCTCGGCGCGCCGGGATACGCACCTCTGCGCTGCGCTACTACGAACGCATTGGGCTGCTCCCGGCACCGAAGCGGGTCAGCGGGCGGCGGCGCTACGATGAGCGCACCGTGAAGATGTTGAAGGTCATCCAGCTCGCGCAGGGCGCAGGCTTCACGGTGGCCGAGATCCAGAC
>CAZKTU010000241.1:0-2033 GCA_964555675.1 uncultured Oscillochloris sp. | reverse complement strand
TCCTGGATGGCGTAGTTGATGCCGACCCCGCCCACCGGCGACATCACATGGGCGGCGTCGCCGATCAGCAGCAGGCCGGGGCGATGCCAGCGCGTGAGCCGGCTCGACTCGACGTTGAGCACCGGCAGCTGCTGCCAGGACTGGAGCTCGTCGACACGGTCGGCGAACTCGGGCGCGACGGCCGCGATAGCCTGGCGGAGCTGCGGCAGGCCAGCCGCCCGCACCTGCGCGTAGCTGCCCTTGGTGATCGTGCAGGCGATCTGCCAGTACGCGAAGCGATCGATACAGACCAGGAACAGGCCGTGCCCCACCCGCGCCGCCAGGGTCTCCACCGGGTCGTCGGGGCGCCGCGAGAGCCGGAACCAGAGCACGTCGATTGGCGAGGCGGTGGCCCGTGGGGTCAGGCCAGCCAGCTTGCGCAGGCTGGAGAAGCGCCCGTCGGCGGCCACGTTCAGCGCGGCGCGGATCTCGACCTCCCCGTCGGCTCCCTGGTAGCGGACACCGCGCACGGCGCCGCCCTCCTCGATCAGGCCGTCGACGCGGGCAGGCATGATCAGCTCGAAGCTCGGGTAGCGCCGGGCCTCCTCGGTAATGAAGCTGAGGAACTGCGACTGGGCCATCACGGTGATGTAGGGGAACTTCGACGGCAGCGAGCCAAACAGGTTGACGGTTGCCATTCCGGTGCGCGTCGGCAGGTTCAACCCGCGCACCTTGGCGTGGCGCAACTGGAGCAGGCGCTCGGCGAGCCCCAGTTGATCCAGGAGCTCCAGCACCGAGGCGTGCAAGGTGTCGCCGCGAAAGTCGCGCTCGAAGTCGGCGTGGCGCTCCAGCAGAACGACCGGAATGCCCTGGCGGGCGAGCAGGAGCGCGAGCATCGCGCCGCCCGGGCCACCCCCGACGATGCAGCAGGTCGTCTCCCGCACGCGTGTGGGCCGCGCGCCGTTATCTTCAGTAGTTTGCGTCACCGCACCTCCCCTCGCCGCATTGCGCTGGTGGCTGGTTTCACGACAGGTTTGAAGTCTGTGGCCGCGCGACCGGCCTCGGCCCGTGCCGGCGTGGCTCGCGCACGTGTGGCCTCATCATAGCACCGCCGACAATGGGAGCCTACAGCCGCTGCGCTCGGCGTACACGCTCCGCCGCAATCTCGCGGGCCAGTGGAGCCGCGTCGGCAACCGGAAGCAGGAAGGCGGTGGGTCTCGCAGCCTGCCAGCGCTGCGCGACCTCCTGGGAGGCAAAGTACGAGCTATGGGCGCAGAAGGTGTCGCGCGTGCAGGCGCACGAGGGCTCATCAGGAAGCGCGATAGACACCACAGCGCCTGCGGGCTGGAGATCGGCGATCCCGTCTGGCCGCACGACCAGACGCACCATGGTGCCAGTTACCGGACAGCTGGAGGAAACATCGGCCGCCAGCCCCAGAATGGCCGGGTACATCAGTGTGTCCAGCGCACACCAGGTGAAGAGCGTATGTTCACCAAGACGAAACTGGTGGCTGGTAGGCAGCAGCGATAGCCCCCAGCCAACGATCTGCCCGGCCTGGTCGAGCTCGGTATCCGAGCAGCCCTGAACAATCGAAGCCACCTGTTCGACTGGCCAGCCCAGACGGTCGGCGAGCAGCCCAGGCGAGACAGGCCGACCCTCGGCGAGCAGGTGAAGGAGCGCAACCCGCAGCGCCTCGTGCGACCCACATAGCTGCGCCGTAATCCGCTCAGCGAGCGCCGTGAGCGCACAAGCCGCCATACGCGCTCCTCTCAGCGTCGCTCAAAGAAGGTGATCAGGTTGTTATCGGGGTCGGAGACGCCAAACTCGCGCGACCCCCAGGGCTGATCCTGGAGCTGGGCGTTTGGGTGAAAGATGCCACGCGGCTGAAGCTCTGCATGGAGCGTATCCACGTCCTCGACCATCACTCGGCAACTCGCGGTGCCGGCAATGAACGATTCGGCGCCGGATACGATTGGTGGTCGCGCGCTGCGCTCCTCCCAGCGCCGGTCGCTCGCCTCCCAGAGATGGAGCTCCACGCCGTCGCGCCGGACGAT
>CAZKTU010000240.1:1348-10038 GCA_964555675.1 uncultured Oscillochloris sp. | reverse complement strand
GGCTCGTCGAGGCAGGCGCCGACGGCCTCGGTGGGGCCGGTGCAGAGGGCGGGGCGGCCGGCGAGGTCGAGCAGACAGAGCTCGCGCAGCAGCTGCGACTGGCCGACCAGGCGGCCGAGCCTGGCCCGCACGGCGCCGGTATACCAGCTGTAGTAGCGCTCGGAGCGAGCGAGGTCGAGCACGATCGAGGCCCGCTCGCCGGCCAGGGGGTCGCTGGCGGCGAAGAGCAGCTCGTCCTGGAGCGAGTCGACCCAGTCGGCGAGCTCGACAGCCTTGAGGGCCGTGACCGACTCGAGCCGATCGAGGGACTGGCGCTGCCCCGAGGCGTAGCCGAGCGTGGCCGTCCCGCCGCTGATCAGCAGAGCGGGCAGCAGGGCCATCAGCACGAAGCCGGCGAGCACACGCCCGCGGATCGAGCGCGGGGTGAGACGGCGGAGGGGCTGGGCGAGCATAGGCGGCACCCGCGGCTGGCTAAGCTGGTCGAAACGAGGAGACAAGTCTAGCACGGGACGTGCGGGATGCCAAACGGGGCTCAGCGGCGCAGCCGCTCCTCGAGGAAGGCCCGCAGGCGCTGGGCGGCCGGCGAGAGGGCCCGGCCGTCGCGCGAGACGAGGGCCATCTCGCGGCGCAGGGGCGGATCGTCCAGCGTGAGCACGGCCAGCGCTTCGTCGCCCTTGAGGGCCAGGGGCGGGATAATCGCGATCCCGAGGCCCGCCTCGGCCAGACTCAGCAGCAGCTGCATCGAGCCGCTGTCGAGGGCCACCCTGGGCAGGAAGCCGGCCTCGCGGCAGGCCCGCAGAGTGGCGTCGCGCACGAAGCCGCCCGGCGAGTAGAGCAAGAAACGCTCGTTGGACAGCTCGCCGATCGAGACGGTCTGCCTGGGGGCCAGGGGGTGCTGCCGGTCGACCACCACCACCAACTCCTCGGAAAAGAGCGGCGTCACGGCGAGGCCGCGCTGGGTGATCGGCAGGGTCACCACGGCCATCTCGATCTCGCCGGCGTCGAGCAAGCCCATGAGCGCCGAGCTGCTGCCCTCGTGGACGCGCAGCTCGAGCTCGGGGTTGATCTGGTGGAAGTCGCGCAGCACCTCGGGCAGCACGCGCTCGCCGACCGTAGGCGGTGCGCCCACGCCCACCCTGCCGCCGTGGAGATTACCGCGCTCGAGCATCTCGCTGCGGGCGGCCTCGACCTGGGTCAGGACGGCGCGGACATGGACCAGGAAGGCCCGGCCGGTATCGCTCAGGCGCAGGCGTCGCCCGACCCGCTCGAACAGCGGGCCGCCGCGCAGCTCGCGCTCGAGGTCCTTCAGCTGCTGGGTGATCGCCGGCTGCGAGACCGCCAGCTCGAGGGCCGCCTTCGAAACATGCTCGTGGCGGGCCACGGCCTCGAAGTAGATCAGATGCCGTAACTCCATACTGCCCTTCGGGAAGGTTTTGGGGGCCGCATAGCCCAAATTATTAGCTCAGCTTATCAATTAAGCTTAAACGATATATTTGACTTATGCAATAGGCCCAGGTACGCTACAGAGTAGTTGTTTGTTCCCCCACACACAAAGAATCAGCAGAAAGGCGACCAGGATGGTCACCACAGCGGCCGCGGTCCTCTACAAGACCGCCCACCAGGCCCCGTACGCCCAGGCCCGGCCCCTCGTGATCGAGGAGCTGCGCCTCGAGGGCCCCGGCCGGGGCGAGGTGCTGGTCGAGATCGCCGGGGCGGGCCTCTGCCACTCGGACCTCTCGGTGATCAACGGCAACCGCCCGCGGGTGATGCCCATGGTCCTCGGCCACGAGGCCAGCGGCGTGGTGCGCGAGGTCGGCCCCGAGGTGAGCGAGCTGCGCCCGGGCGACCATGTGGTGTTCGCCTTCGTGCCGGCCTGCAGCCACTGCCTGCCCTGCAACAGCGGCCGGGCGGCCCTCTGCGAGAACGGCGCGAAATCGAACGTGGCGGGCACCCTGCTCGGCGGCTCGCGGCGCTTCCACAGTGCCGCAGGCGACGCGCTGCACCACCACCTGGGGGTCTCGGCCTTCTCGCAGTACACCGTGGCCGCCCAGGAGTCGCTGGTGAAGATCGACCCGGCGGTGCCCCTGACCATCGCGGCCCTCTTCGGCTGCGCGGTGATGACCGGGGTGGGCGCGGTGATGAACACGGCCCAGGTGGTTCCGGGCAGTAGCGTGGCGGTCTTCGGCGCGGGCGGGGTCGGCCTGAGCACGATTATGGGCGCGCGGGCCGCCGGGGCCTACCCGATCATCGCCGTGGCGACCCAGCCCCACAAGCTCGAGCTGGCCCGCCGGGCCGGCGCCACCCACACGATCTGCGTGCGCGACCAGGACCCGGTGGCGGCGATCAGGGCGATCACGGCCGGCGGGGCCCAGTATGTCTTCGAGAGCGTCGGCGACGAGCAGGTGCTCGGCCAGGCCTACGAGGCGACTCGCCGCGGCGGCACCACGGTGACCATGGGCCTGCCCAACCCGAGCCGCAAGCTGAGCATCTCGGCGGTGAGCCTGGTGGCCGAGGAGCGCACCCTGAAGGGCTCGTACATGGGCTCGTGCGTGCCGCGGCGCGACATTCCGCGCTTTATCGCGCTCTACCAGGCCGGGCTGCTGCCGGTCGAGCTGCTGCTGACCCGCGAGATCAGCCTGGGCGAGATCAACGCAGCCTTCGACGCCCTCGACCGTGGCGAGGCCGTGCGCCAGATCATCACCTTCCCGGCCGCGCACCACGGGCGGGTGGCCCTGGCCGCGGACTAAACGCGCGCAACGAATGAGGAGAATCGCATGGACTTCACCCTCGCCCCCGAGCTGCTCGCCCTGCGCGAGCGCACGCGGCACTTCATCGACGAGACGGTCATCCCACGCGAGCGCCACCTACCGCCGAACGACGATGTGGCGGCGTGGGACGCGATACGCGCCGAGCTGCAGGCGGGCGCCCGGGCGGCGGGGGTCTTTCTGCCCCAACTCGGCCCCGAGTGGGGCGGCCTGGGCCTCGACTGGCGCAGCAACGCCGTGATCTTCGAGGAGGCCGGGCGCAGCTACCTGGGGATCCAGGCCCTCAACCTGGCCGCGCCCGACGAGGGCAACATGCACCTGATCGAGCACGCGGGCACCCACAGCCAGAAGGAGCGCTACTTGCGCCCCCTGGCGGCGGGTCAGGTGCGCTCGTGCTTCGCGATGACCGAGCCGCCCCCCGGGGCGGGCGCCGACCCCTCGCTGCTGGCCACCACGGCCGAGCGGCGCGGCGGCAAATGGGTGATCAACGGCAAGAAGCACTTCATCAGCGGGGCCAGCGGGGCCGCCTTCGCCATCGTCATGGCTAAGACCGACGCGGTCCAGGGCCGCCACGGGGCGACCATGTTCCTGGTCGACGCCAGCAACCCCGGCTTCCAGGTCACGCGCCGGCCGACCATCCACGACCTCTCGTTCATCGGCGGCCACTGCGAGGTGACCTTCGAGGGCTGCGAGGTGGGCGACGACGCCGTGCTGGGCGAGCCCAACCGGGGCTTCGACTATGCGCAGATCCGCCTGCGCCCGGCCCGCCTGACCCACTGCATGCGCTGGCTCGGGGCGGCCCGGCGGGCCACCGAGCACGCCATGGCTCACGCCGTGGGGCGCCAGGCCTTCGGCGGGCGCCTGGCCGACAACGCCGTCATCCAGGCCATGCTGGCCGACTGCGAGATCGACCTGCACGGCTCGCGCCTGATGATCTGGCACGCCGCCTGGCTGCTCGACCAGGGCCAGAGCGCCAGCCACGAGACGGGGATCGCCAAAGTCTTCGTCTCGGAGGCGCTGCATCGGGTGGCCGACCGCTGCATCCAGATCTGCGGGGCCATGGGCATGAGCGAGGACCTGCCCCTGGCCAACCTCTACCGCGAGACCCGCGCCTTCCGCATCTACGACGGCCCCTCGGAGGTCCACCGCATGAGCATCGGCAAGCGCCTGGTCCGCCGCGCCGACGGCAGCGAGCGCCGGTAGGGAGAGACAGGTGACAGACACGATTGCACTCCAGCGCGCCCTTGAGCACCAACTGGGCAAGGCCCTGGGTCGCCCGGTCTGGATCGAGGGCATGGCCCTGATCGCCGGCGGCGCCTCGCAGGAGACCTGGCGGCTGGATCTGTGCTCGGACGAGGGCGCCCACGCCGGGGCTCTGCCGCTGATCCTGCGGCGGCCCCTGGGCGGCGCGATCTACGCCAGCTCGCTCGACCTGCCGAGCGAGCACCGGGTCCACCGGGCGGCGGCCGAGGCGGGCGCGCCGGTGCCGCGGCCCTTCCGCTTCCTCGACGACCTGCTGGGCGCGCCCGCGCTGCTGGTCGAGCGGGTCGAGGCCGAGAGCATTGGCCGCAAGCTGGTCAAAGAGCCCCGTTTCGCGGCGGCCCGCGCCCTGCTGCCCGCCCAGATGGGCGCGGCCCTGGCGGCCATCCACGCGGTCGACCTCGAGCGCCACGAGCTCTGGGCCTGCCTGCCGGGGCCGGCCGCGGGCCAGACGCCCGCCCAGGCCCGCCTGGCTCAGATCGCGGCCGAGCTGGACGCAATCGACGAGCCGCACCCGGCCCTCGAGCTATGCCTGCGCTGGCTGCGCCGCAATGAGCCGCCGCCGCCCGAGCGCCCGGTGCTGGTGCACGGCGACTATCGGATCGGCAACCTGCTGGTCACGCCCGAGGGCGGCCTGGCCGGGGTGATCGACTGGGAGTTCGCCCACATCGGCGACTACGCCGAGGACCTGACCTGGGGCCTCATCCGCGAGTGGCGCTTCGGCGTCGACGAGCTGCGCCTGGGCGGCATCGGTCAGCCCGACGAGTTCCACGCGGCCTACGCCCGCCACAGCGGCAGGCCCGTCGACCCGGCCCGCATCGCCTACTGGGAGCTGCTGGCGAATGTCTGGTGGGCGATCGGCTGCCTGAAGCAGGCCCGCCGGCACCTGAGCGGCGAAGAGAGCAACCTGGAGTTCGTCAGCCTCGGCCGCCGCGCCGCCGAGATCGAGTATGAAGCGCTGCGGCTGCTGGGCAGCCTGGTATCCCACGGCTAGGTTATGGAAGGGCTGCCCGACCGGGCATGTCGGAATTGCACTGCGGAGCAGATCATGCAGGATCGACCGAACGCCGACGAGCTGGCCGAAGCCGTGGGCGAATTCCTTCGCAGCGAGGTGGCGCCGGCCATGGCCGACCCGCGCCTGCGCTTCAGGGTGCTGATCGCCGCCAATCTGATGGCCATCCTGACGCGCGAGCTGCAGGCGGGCGACGAGCCGGCGCGCCAGGAGTGGCGCGAGCTGGCGGCCCTGCTCGGCGCGCCGGGCGAGCCGCCGGCGACGGGGGCCGAGCTGCGGGCCGAGGCCGAGCAGATGGCCCGCCAGCTCTGCGCCCGCATCAGGCGGGGGGACGCCGACGAGGGCCCCTGGGCCGAGGCGGCCCTGGCCTACGCCGTGGGGGCCGTCGAGGCCAGGCTGCGCATCGCCAACCCGCGCTTCCTGGCCCGCGTCGGAATATAGCCTTCTTTCGTGCGAAAGTAATTGAGGAGCCCATGTCGACACACGCGAGCGAGCTCGACCCGGCGCTGCTGCAGCGGCTGCGGGGCCTGCACATGGACAAGGTGGCCGTGATCACCGGTGGCAGCGTCGGCATCGGGGCGGCCCTGGGCCGCCTGCTGGCCCTGAGCGGGGCGAAGCTGATGCTGGCGGCGCGCAGCCCCGGCCCCCTCGAGGCCCTGCGCGAGCGCATTGTGGCCGAGCTGAGCGAGGCGGGCTACGCCGACCCGGCCGCCCGCGTGGCGATCGAGCCCCACTGCGACGTGGGCAACCCCACCGACATCGAGCGCCTGGCCTACAGGGCGATCACCACCTACGGCCACGTCGACTACCTGATCAACAACGCCGGCGTGGTCGGCGCCGAGGACATGGTGATCGATATGCCCCTCGACGGCTGGCGCCACTGCCTGCAGGCCAACCTGAACAGCAACTATGCCCTGATCCGCGCCTTCGCGCCCCAGATGAAGGCCCGCGGCGGCGGCCACGTGATCAATGTCTCGTCCTACTTCGGCGGCGAGAAGTATGTCGCGATCGCCTACCCCAACCGCTCGGACTACGCGGTGAGCAAGGCCGGCCAGCGGGCCATGGTCGAGGCCCTGGCGCGCTTCTTAGGGCCAGAGGTGCAGATCAACGCGGTCTCGCCCGGCCCCGTCGACGGCGACCGCCTGCGCGGCACCGCCGACCGGCCCAGCATGTTCCAGCGCCGCGCGCGGGTCATCCTCGAGAACAAGCGCCTGGGCGAGGTCTACACGGCCATGCTCGGCGCCGGGAACGAGGGCGCCCCGACCCGGGGCGACATGCTCGCCGCGGTGCTCCACGACGACGTGCAGACCGTGGCGGCCGATCAGCGCCAGCCGGCCGCCCTGCGCGCCCTGGCCGCCCGCATCGCCGCCCAGAGCGACCCGGCGGGCGGCTCGCACCGGCGCTTCGTCAACGCGAGCATGGCCCGCAAGCTGATCGGCCGCCTGCAGCGGGGCGGCCAGCTCGGCCCACGCGCCGACGAGGCCCTGGCCGCCTTCGTGGCCCCGCCCGACCCCTTCTTCACCCCGGCCGAGTACGAGCGCGAGGGCGCCAGGGTCGGCGAGCGCATCCTGGGCATGCTGCACCTGCGCCGCCTGCCCACCAACGAGGACGTGGCCCTCTCGACGGTCTACCACCTGGCCGACCGCTTCGTCAGCGGCGAGACCTTCCACACCTCGGGCGGGCTGCGCTTCGAGCGGGCGGTCACCGAGGGCGAGCTGTTCGGCCACGCCGCCCCGCTGCGCCTGGTCGGCCTGCGCGGCAGCACGATCTATCTGATCGGCGAGCACCTGCGCGAGCACCTGGCCTGGCTGGCCCACGCCTACCTCGAGACCCACGGCGCCGCGCGGGTGGTGCTGCTGACCGAGAGCGCCGATGCGGCCACGGCGATCGGGGCCGCCTTCGAGGAGCAGCTGAGCGACCGGCGCATGGCCGTGGTGGTGACCGACGGCGACCTCGAGACGGGCATCGAGCGAGCCCGCGCCATTTACGGCCCGGCCGACGCGGTCATCTCGACCCCCTTCCGCCGCCTGCCGAATGTGCGCCTCGCCCCCGACGTGACGGGCGACTGGTCGACGGTGCTCAGCGCCGAGGACTTCGTCGAGCTGATCGAGCAGCAGGTCACCCACCACATGCGCGTGGCCCGCATGGCCGCGACCATGGACGGCGCGCGCCTGGTACTAGTGACCCCACCCACGCCGTCGCGCTCGAGCGAGGACAGCTTCGCCCTGGCCAACTTCGTCAAGACGACCCTTCACGCCTTCACGGCGACCCTGGGGGCCGAGTGCGAGCGCATCGCCCACTACACGGCGGTCAACCAGGTCGACCTGACCCGCCGCGCGCGCGATGAGGGCCCGCGCACCGCCGCCGAGGAGGAGGAGGAGCTGGAGCGCTTCGTCGAGGCGGTGCTGCTCACCAGTGTGCCGCTGCCCAGCCCCCAGGAGAGCCGCTACAGGGCGCGGATCTACCGCGGCAACGCGATTACCGTGTAGGGTGGGTTTGTAACCGAGTTACAGGGATCGCCGCTGCCCGCGGCGGGGGGTGGGCCTTCGGCCCCAAAAAAGAATGTGGAGGGCAGGGCCCTCCACACCACCCCTGTGAGAGGTCAGTCGAGGCTCGGGCGGTAGACCAGGACCGGGCAGGCGGCGCCGCGCACGATCTTGTCGGCGGCGCTGCCAATCAGCATGCGGCGCACGCCGCCCCGCCCGTGGGTCGCCAGGGCGATCAGGTCAAAGGCGTGCTCGCGGGCGTACTCGAGGATGAGGCTGGCCGGGTGGCCGACGAGCACGCGGGTAGTCAGGGCGGGGAGCTGGCCCTCTGCGCGGGCCGCGACCTCGTGCAGGTAGCCCGAGGCCTCGCTCTGCCACTGGGCCAGGACGCGCTCCTCGAGGTGCTCGGCCTTGGCGGCGGGCGAGTAGCCGACGATCGGCATCTCGATCACCTGCAGGAGCGTCACGGCGGCGCCCATCAGGCCGCCCAGGGCGAGGGCCGGGCCCAGGACGCGCTCGGCCAGCTCTGAGCCGTCGAGGGTGATCAGGATGCGCTCGAAGGGCTGGTCGTGGACCGTCTCGAGCAGGTCGACCGGCTCGCCGTGGGGCCTGGTGAGCAGCAGCGGCAGGTGGGTCTGGCGCACCAGGGTGTCGGCCACGCTGCCCAGCCACAGGCGCGACAGCGCACTACGGCCGTGGGTGGTCATCACGATCAGGTCGGTCCCCGCCGTGGTGGCATAGGCGTTGAGGGCGGTCGCCGCCGGGCCGTCGAGCACCAGGGCGCTGACCGGCACCTCCCAGCGCTCGGACAGCTCGCCGCCGAGCTCGGATAGGTAGACGCGGGCCCGCTCGCGCTGCTCCTCGATCTCGCTGACTGTGCGGCCCGAGCCGGGGACGCGCTGGGCGGGGGTGCTGACGTGGACGAGCTGCACCGTGGCCGCGGCGCGGCGGGCGATCCCGAGGGCGTAGGGGATAGCGTGCTCGCTGGCGGCAGATCCATCGAGTGGGACGAGAATTGAACGGTACATGGCGACCTCCGCCCGGACAATAAGCTGATAGCGCTCGGGCCCTGCGCATATGATGCACCGGCCCACTTGCGAGTATAGCGCCCGCCACGTCCCGGATGAGGAAAAAGTCACATACCGGCGATAACGGTGCCGCAACGGA
>CAZKTU010000240.1:0-1248 GCA_964555675.1 uncultured Oscillochloris sp. | reverse complement strand
CGCGGCGGCGGGGCAGCGCGAAGGTGGTGCCGGGGGCCGCCAGGCTGGACGCGCCGGCGGCGTACAGGGTGACCATGCCTCGCCCGTAGACTCGCCAGTCGCGCCGCTCGCTCGGGCCAACCTCGGCGATCATGCCGGTCTGCTCGTCGATGCCGATCAGGGTGGCATCGGGCAAGAGCGAGGCAAGGCGCCCGGACCAGGCCCGGCCAAAGGTGTCGTGGTGGGGCAGCACGCAGCTGTTCGGCACGAGCCCGAGGCCGGCGCAGAGCTCCTGGCGGCCGGGATCGTAGTAGTGCTCGCAGAGCACCATCGCCCCGGCGCTGCTGCCGGCCACCACGGCGCCGGACTCGTAGGCCTGGACGATCGCACTCCAGCAGCGGCTGCCGGCGAGGGTCTCGCCGAGGTAGCGTGGAAAGCCGCCGAGCAAGAAGATCAGGCGCGCCTGAGCGAGCTGGGCGGCGAGGGCCGGGTCCTGGGCCGAGGCGCGGTCAATCACCGGGAGCGCGGCGACGTCGCTCGCGCCGAGCTGCTGGAACCAGTGTACGCCGTTCTGGCCGGCGCGGCGATGATTGTTGTCGGGCGCGGCCGCCGTGGGGACGACGCGGATCGCCGCCTGGGGGCCTCCGGCGAGATCGATGGCCCGCCGATCAACCTCGGCCATCAGGCCGCCGAACTCGCCGCCGCCCTCGAGGACCAGAAATCCGGCCATGATGCGCCTCCAGCTGCCGAGTGAAGCTCAACCTGAGATCGGCGAGCTCGGCTGCTCGTCGAGCGGCTCGAGATGGGGCCCCGCGGCGGTATCCTGGACCTGCCAGCCCAGGGCGGCGATGCGCTGCCTGAGGCTGTCGGCGGCCGCCCAGTCGCGCCGCGCCCGCGCCGCCTGGCGCTCCTCGACCAGGGTCAGGACTGCGGGCGGGGCCGCGGCGACGGGGGCGGCCGCGGCGGCCTCGAGGTCGGCCCAGACCTGCGGCGGCACGCCCTCGGCCAGGTCGGGCATGCGGAAGGGCCCGAGCTCGCGTAGCCCGATCGTCTGGCCGCGCGCCACCTGGTCCTCTTCGCCGCCGCGGGCGATGGTGACCACGCCGCGCCCATAGACCTCGGCCAGGCCGGCGTGCAGGTCGACCACCAGGGCGGTGTGCTCGTCGACGCCGACGATGGTCACATCCTCGGGCAGAAGCTCGCGCAGCTGCGCGTAGCGCTCGAGGCCCATGAAGCAGCGGCTGGTGTCGAGCTCGGCCCCGCCCTCGG
>CAZKTU010000239.1:0-10095 GCA_964555675.1 uncultured Oscillochloris sp. | reverse complement strand
CGGCGGCGGGCGCCTGGGTCGTGCTCGGCTGGGGCGGGGCTGCGGCGGGGGCGGGGGCGGCCTCGACGGCGCCGTCGCCGATATAGGCGATCACCTCGCCGATCGGCACCGTCTGGCCCTCGGGGATGACAATCTTCTGGAGCGTGCCGCTCTCGAACGACTCGAGCTCCATCGTCGCCTTATCGGTCTCGATCTCGGCGATGATCTCGCCCGATGTGACCTGGTCGCCCGGCTTCTTCAGCCACCGGCCGACCGTGCCCTCCGACATGGTGTCGGACAGGCGGGGCATGGTTACCTCACCCATTGGGGGGCTCCTCGCTAGCGGCTACTCTTCTTTCCCTCCAGCACCTTGCGGATCGCGTGGATCAGGCTATTGGCGCTGGGCTTCGAGGCGGCCGAAAGATCTTTGGCGTAAGGCAGGGGCACCTCGAGGCCGGCCACGCGCTGGACGGGGGCGTCGAGATAGTCGAAGGCCTCCTCGGTGATCGTGGCGGCGATCTCGGCGGTGACCCCGTACGAGTACCAGTCCTCGGCGATGACCACGGCGCGGTTGGTCTTCTTGACCGACGCGATGATCGTCGGGCGGTCGAGGGGGCGCAGGCTGCGCAGATCGACCACCTCGACGCTGATGCCCTCGTTCTCGAGGCGCTGGGCGACCTGCATTGCCACGGCGGTCATACGCGAGTAGGCGACCACGGTGACGTCGGTGCCCTTCTTCTTGACCTCGGCGACCCCGATCGGCACGGTGTAGTCGTCGTCCTCGGGCACATCGCCCTTGGTATCATAGAGCGCCAGGCTCTCGATAAACATCACCGGATCATCGTCGCGGATGGCCGAGCGCAGCAGGCCCTTGGCGTCGTAGGGGGTCGAGGGCGCGACCACCTTGAGGCCGGGGCAGTAGGCGAACCAGTTCTCGAAGCTCTGCGAGTGGGTCGCGCCGAGCTGGCCGGTGCCGCCCGAGGGCGTGCGGATGACCAGGGGCACGCGCACCTGGCCGCCGAACATATAGTGGATCTTCGAGGCGTGGTTGACGACCTGGTCGATGGCCACCAGAATGAAGTTGATGGTCATGATCTCGACCACCGGGCGCAGGCCGAGCATGGCCGCCCCGACGGCGAGGCCGACGAAGCCTTCTTCGGCGATCGGGGTGTCGACCACCCGTTTGGGGCCGAACTCCTGGAGCAGGCCTTCGGTGATGCGGTAGGAGCCCTGGAAGACGCCAATCTCCTCGCCCATCAGCAGCACGTTCGGGTCGCGGGCAAGCTCCTCGCCGAGGGTATCGTTGAGGGCCTGGCGGTAAGTAATAATTGGCATGTTATGCTTCGCCCCGGTTGATCTTGACCTCGCGGACGGCGTCCTCGGCCCCAGGGGTGTTGGCCACGGGGCTCGCGTACATATAGGTGTAGAGATCCTCGAACTTCGGCTCGGGGCTGGCGTTGGCGAAGTCGATCGCCTCCTGAACCTCTTTGTCGACCCGCTCGGCGGTGGCCTTGAGCCAGGCGTCGTCGGCGATGTCGTTGTCGTGGAGCAGGGCGGCGTAGTTGCGGACGGGGTCGCTCTTCTCGCGGCCCGAGCGCACGAACTCGGGGTCGCGGTAGCGGTCGGCGTCGATCACCGAGTGGCCGCGGAAGCGGAAGCTGACCAGGTCGAGGATGGCGGGCTCGCCCTCGGCCTCGGCCTTGTCGCGCAGACGGCGCACGGCGTCGCGCACGGCCAGCACGTCGGTGCCGTCGATCTGCTCGCCGTGGATGCGGAACGAGCCGCCCTTCTTGTAGAGGTCGGGCTCGGACGAACCCATGGCCACCGAGGTGCCCATGCCGTAGCCGTTATTGACGATGAAGAAGAGCACCGGCAGCTGCCAGAGCTTGGCCAGGTTGAGCGACTCGTAGAAGGCCCCGATGTTGGTCGTCGCGTCGCCCATCTGGGCCACGACCACGCCGGGCTTGCCCTGGTACTTGAGGGCGTAGGCGGCGCCCGTGGCGAGGGGCACCTGGCCGCCCACGATCGCGTAGCCGCCCATAAAATGCTTCTCGGCGTCAAACAGGTGCATCGAGCCGCCGCGGCCGCCCGAGACGCCGCCCTCTTTGCCGAACAGCTCGGCCATCACCGGGCCGGGCTCGACGCCGCGGGCGATAATATAGCCGTGCTCGCGATAGTTGGTGAAGATGTAGTCCTCGGGCTTGAGGGCCGCCATCAGGCCGACGATGGTGGCCTCTTCGCCGAGGTTCAGGTGGCAATAGCCGCCAATCTTGGCCTTCACGTACATCTCGCTGGTGCGCTCCTCGAAGCGGCGCAGCAGCAGCATCTGGTAGTAGTAGTGCTTCAGCTCGTCGGCGTTCTCGCCGGCGAGGGCGGCGCGGGCCGCATCCTCTACCTTCGTCATCAGGACACTCCTCTACATGCCGGGGGGCACCACATCATGGACAAAGGCGCTCTCGCCGGCGCCGCAGCTGGGGCAATGGGCGGGTGGCTCGAGCCCGCGGACGCTGTCGCCGCAGACCCCGCAGACCCAGCGCATAGCGATCTGGCGCACCAGGTCCGAGCGGCTGACAATGCCGACCACGCGGCCGTCCTGGACCACGGGGACGCGGCGGATGCGCTGGTTGGTGAGCAGATGCTGGACCTGCTCGACCTCGGTGTCGGGGCTGACCGTGATCACGCTGCGGCTCATGATGTCGCTGACGCTGCGCCCCGCCTTGGCGATCAGGTCATGCTCGGTGATCAGGCCCACCAGCAGGCCGCCGCCATTGACCACGGGCAGACCGCTGATGCGGTTGCGGGCCAGCAGGCGGGCGGCGTCTTCGACCGTCGCCTCGTCAATGATGCTGATCACATCACGAGTCATGATCTCTCGGGCTTTCATCGAACCCTCTCTGCTGTGCGGATTATTTGTGAAGGAAGGCACATAATTGAGCCACAAGCAGGCCCCCGCTCGGCGCCAGGGGAAACTGTTGCGGTGGGAACCGCCCCCAGTATACCAGACAACGCCAGGGCAGGATGAGCTCGCCCCCCGCGCTCGCTCGCCGGGGACGATGGGCCGGCCTGGCTCGCGCCGGGAGCCGATCCCCGCGCGGCGACGGCACTGCTCCCCGGCGTGAGGCGTGTGTGCGGCGACTACCCCCCCGTCCCACGCACAAAGATGTCCGGCCACGGCCGGAACTCTGTGGGGAAGGTGTCCTGGGCGATGATCTGGCCGCCGCTGGTGATGGTGCGATAGAGCTCGACCTTGATCCCGCCGCGGGCCGTGTCGCTCTTTTTGAAGTAGCCGCGGGGCTTGGCCGGGTCGTCGACGTAGACCGGCTTGCTGGGGGCGGGCGTGCGCTCGACCACCCGGACATCGTAGGCGACCTGGCGGCCCGTGGGCGCCCCATACAGGGCCACGGTGAGGCGCTGGCCCTCGAGGTCGACGTAGCTCTCCATCAGCAGCCAGCCGCCGCTGTCGTTGGTGAAGCGCATGTCGTTGTAGGGCGTGAAGATCGCCGCGTCGAGCCCGGGCGGCTCGCCCAGCTCTTCGTACCAGCCGATGCGGAAGGCGTGCTCGTGGCGCTCGTCGATCGGCAGGCCGCCGAAGAAGGCCGCCCTGAAGACCGTGGTCGAGACCTGGCACAGCCCGCCGCCCCACTCTTTCTGCGTGCGATTGTCGATGATCGCCAGGCCCTCGACGAAGCCGTTGGCGGCGTCGACCTCGCCCAGCTGGGTGTTGAACGAGAAGGTCGCCCCGGGCGGGATGAGCACCCCGTCCATGCGCCGGGCGCCCGCCCTGATGTTGGTGATGCGGTACTGCTCAGAGCGCGCGAACGAGCTCTCGCCGACGGCCACCTGCTCGACGATCCCGAGGGCGGCGAGGTTGCTCTCGGTGACCGGGGGGGGCAGCGGGGTCATGGGCAGGCCCAGGGCGCGCTGCTCGCTGTAGAGGGCCGCGCTCACCTGGGCGAGGGCCTGGTCGACGTCGAGGCCGCGCCCCGGCTCGCCGGGCGTGGTGATGCGCAGGTCGCCGCCGTTCCAGGCTACCCGCGGCAGGGTGCCCTCCTGGCGGACGGCGGCGGCGATGGGCAGCAGGGCCGCGCGCACCCCCGCGGGGTCGAGGCTGACGACATAGGTCGGCGCGCCGTCGGCCGCCGTGAGGCGGCGCAGGTTGAGCCAGGGGGCGATCTGCTCGGGCGTGAGCTGCCACTGGCAGCCGTCGGGGCAGGTCTGACTGTCGCCCACCAGGGTGACGGGCGCGCCGAGGAGCAGCTTCAGTTCGTCGGCGACGGGGGCGATCATGCTGTCGCGCACGCGCGGCTCGAGGGCGCGGGTGCGCAGAGTGATCGGCTCACGGCTCAGGCTCTGGACCGCGGCGGTGACGTCGGTCAGGGTCTCGTCGACCAGGGCCTGGGTGCCCCAGCCCTCGGGGCGCAGCACGATGCGGGGGCCTTCGAGCCAGATGTCGGCGTCGCTCGGGGGCGTCTCGACGGCTGCGGCCACCGCGAGCAGGTAGCGCTGCATGACCGTCTGGTCGACCTCGAGGCGCAGGGGCAGGTCGAAGCCGCGCTGCCAGACGGCGGCGGCGCGCCGCAGGTTGGCGACGCGGGTGTCTTCGCGCCCGAGGGCGAAGGCCTCGGCCAGGGCCTCGTCGAGCATCAGGCTGACCCCGAGCTCCTCGGGGCCGGGCTGCCAGACCTGCTGGCCGTAGTGGATCTCGACCGGGCTGTAGAGAAACTCGCTGTAGGCCCGCTCGACGGCCTGGCGGGCCTGCTCGAGGGTGAGGCCGCCCACGGGCACGCCGCGGACGCTGATATTGGGGTAGATCCGCCGGCCCAGCTCGCGCTCGATCAGCAGGACGCCGACGGCGGCGACCACGGCCACCACGGCCGCGGTGACGAGGAGCACCACCGCCCACTCGACGAGGCCGCCGAAGCGGCGTCGCCGGGGCTGCAGGTTGGCGAGGGCCTCTTCCAGGGCTCGCTCGTGGGTCGAGGTTGACACTGCTGTCCCACCGCGTGTCGAGGCGCGGCGGCCGCGCCCGTATGCTGCTCAGCTTGATTCGCGGTGAGTGTACTACCCCGGCGGCGAGGCTGTCAAGGGTTTCTGGGCCGTTGCGACGGCCTAGAGGGTTGCAGGAGGATTACGGAGCTCGGCGAGGGCGCGTTGCACCTCGTCGCGAGTCAGGCCGCCCTCGAGCAGCTCGGCATCGTCGCGACTGAGGAGGCGCTCGAAGAGGGCCAGCCCCTGAGCGCGCAGCTCGGGGCTGGCGGGCGTCTCGGCCAGCAGCTCGAAGAGGGCGTTCTCGGCCTGGGCGTAGTCGCCCTCGCGCTCGTAGAGCTGGAGCAGGGCGATCTGGGTGCGGGCCGGCAGCTGGTAGCCGTGGAGCAGCTCGAGCAGGTGCTCGCGGGGCGGGGCATAGTCGGGGAGCTCGTCGCCGGCGAGCTGGGCCTCGCTGAGCAGCTGCAGCGACAGGAGGGCCCGCGGCGCCACGTGGGCCTCGTCGCCCTGGGCCGCGTAGATCGCGGCCTCGAAGTGCAGGATGGCCGCGACGTAGGCCGTGAGCTCGCGCCAGGTGTCACCCCGGTCGGCGAAGCGGATGAGGGCCAGGATCTCGCGCTCGCTGCGGCCGACGACCTGCTCTGAACTGATGCCGAGGGCGTTGCGCATGGCGTCGTCGGCGGCCAGGAGGGCCATGGGGTACTGGCCCTTCTGGCGGATGCCGGCCAGATAGAGCAGGATCTGCCCGAAGCGGCTGATCATGCGCATAATGTAGTCGTCGCGGTACATAGAGACACCCTACCCCGAATGGGGCAGGGTGTCAAATGGGGGTCGGCCGCGAGGAAGGCGCTCCGGGTCGGGACGCAGCGCCGGCGCGGGGCGGGATGTGAGCTAGGACTGACGCTGGCGGCGGCGAACGTGCCAGCGCCACACGGCGTTGCGATGCTGCTGCGGACGCAGCAGCGAGGGCTCTTCGGGGGCGGTGAGGGAACGCATATCACCAATGGCCCGCTCTAACAGCACCTCTTCGCCGGCGGTCACCTCAGGGCGGCGTACGGTCGGACGCCCCACAGTCTCGTCCTGATAGTCCGGCATGACGCACCCTTTCGCACTTAGTAGCTCACTCACGCCTATAAGAACGCGCGCCGACGCCGAGTCGATGCAAAAGTGAAAATAATGTTATGAATGGTTAAAAGCCGGTCGAAGCGGCGGGTGGGCGCAAAGTGTTGTATCATAGCGGCTCCGAGGCGTAGTTCTGAGGAGGTTTGATGGTCCCCGATTTTAGTGGGAAGGTAGCCCTCGTGACCGGCGGGGGTGCGGGCATCGGGCGGGCCACGGCCCTGGCCTTCGCGCGGGCTGGCGCCAAGGTGGTCGTGGCCGACGTCGCCGAGGCCGCGGGCGAAGAGACGGCGGCTCTGGCGCGGGCCGAGAATACCGACGCGCTGTTTGTGCGCTCCGACGTGTCGCAGCGGGCCGACGTCGAGGCCATGGTCCGGGCGGCCGTGGACACCTACGGGCGGCTGGATTTCGCCCATAATAATGCGGGCATTTCGGGCGCGCAGGCTACCCTGGTCGACTACCCCGAGGACGTCTGGGACCAGGTGATCGCGATCAACCTCAAGGGCGTCTGGCTGTCGATGAAGTACGAGCTGCAGTACATGCTCGCCCACGGCGGCGGCGTGATCATCAACACTTCCTCGGCCGCGGCCGGCCTGAAGGGCTCGCGCAATGTGTCGGCCTACGTCGCCAGCAAGCACGGCATCATCGGCCTGACCAAGGCGGCGGCCCTCGAGTATGCGCGCAGCAAGGTGCGCATCAACGCGGTCTGCCCCGGCACCATCCACACCGGCATGATCGACCGCTTCGCCCACGGCGACGACCGCATCCTCGAGCAGTTCGCCGAGGGCGAGCCCGTGGGGCGCCTCGGCACCCCCGAGGAGGTGGCCAGCGCCGTGCTCTGGCTCTGCTCGGACGGCGCCGGCTTCGTCACCGGCGCGACCCTCGCCGTAGACGGCGGGCGCCTCGCCTAGAGCGTCACCCGAGGGGCGCACACATGGGGGCGGGGGCGCACACAGGCGGGGTGGGGCGCACACATGGGTGCGCCCCCTCTTTCCCGCCCCGTTACGCTGCAGGCAGGGCCTGCAAGCAACCTATGAACAGCTACGCGGAGATCTACGCCGTGGTGCGGCGCATCCCCTACGGCATGGTCAGCAGCTACGGGCGGGTGGCGACTATGGCCGGTCGGCCGGGCGCCGCCCGCCTCGTCGGCTATGCCCTGCATGCCCTGCGCAGCGCCGCGGGCGATGAGGTGCCCTGGTGGCGCGTCGTCAACCACACCGGCTTTATCTCGAATCGCTACGAGCCCGCGCTGCAACGGGCCCGCCTCGAGGCCGAGGGCGTGATGATCGACGCGGCCGACCGGGTTGAGCTGCGCCGGCACCTGTGGGCGGGCGAGCCGATTGAGGGTTGAGGCTGGCCCTACTCTGCGTCGGGGTCGATGCCGAGGGCGCGTAGCCGGGCGGCCAGATGCTCGGCTCGCTCGCGCTCGCGCTCGGCCCGTTCGTGCTCGCGCTCAGCTCGCTCGCGCTCGCGCTCAGCCCGTTCGTGCTCGTGGCCGGCGGCGGCCCTGGCCCGCTCGCTCTGGGCATAGAGCTCTTCGTAGCTGAGGAAGCGCCGACCGTCAGGGTAGCGCAGCTCGAGCTCGCTGGGGCCGAGGCCGAAGCTAACCCCGAGCAGCGGGCTGTGCCAGCCCTGGATAGGCGTAATCGCCTCGAGCTCGCCGTCGCGACGCTGCCAGCCGGCCAGCGTGTTGTCGTCGGGGTCATAGAGGTAGTACTCCTCGACCCCGTAGCGCTGGTAGAACTGGAATTTGCGCGCCATCTCGCCGCCGCGGTTGCCGGGTGAGAGCACCTCGAAGACGACCTGCGGCGCGATGTTGCCTTCTTGCCACTGTAGATAGGCGCCGCGCTCGCCGCGCGGCCGCCCAAAAGCCACTAAACCGTCGGGTGCGACGCGGATGTCGGGCCGCCCCTCGACCGGGTACCAAAGCAGGTCGCCGGCAATAAAGACGTTTGGGTCGTCCGCGAAGCGGGCCCGCAACCCGCCGACGATCGTGACGATCCAGCGCCACTGTAGGGTGTTCTCGGCCATCGGTTTGCCATCACTGGTTGGGTAGACGATTGGATTGGCAGTGGTGCTCATCGTGGCCTCCTCGCATCCGGCTGATGCTCTATTCTAGCAGTAGCGCACCCACCTCGCCACACGAGAGAGTGTAGCACAGGGTGTTGTTTCTGTCAACACATTTGTGCGCAATTGACTACAGGCGCTCGAGCTCGATCAGGTAGTGGTCGGCCAATTGTGGCAGGGGCGGCATGGTCGCGAAGCGCCGCTCGAGGCGATGCAAGGCCCAGAGCGTCGCCGGCCTGGTGGCCGCCCATGGCTCGGCGTAGCTGGGCGGCACCAGGGCCCCCACCGCTGTCACGCGGGTAGGCCGGAACCAGGGCGCGAAGGCGCGCTCCAGGGCTCCGATCGAGGGGTAGGTGATGGTCAGCCCGCGCCAGCTGACGCCCCCCGGGGTGAGCCGCCGAAAGGCCTTGCGGGCCTCGCCGCGCCCGAGGTACCAGCCCCACTCCCACGGCACCAGGGGTCCCATCACGCAGAGGACCGCCGGCGCCCCCGGCCGTAACAGGCGGGCCAGCCCGGCGGCCACGCCCCCCAGGTCGCTCACGCAGTTCAGCCCCCCGAAGTTCGAGAGCGCCCCGTCGAAGGGCCCCGCATCAGCGAGAGCCAGCGGCTGAGCGGCGGCATCCCGCCCCCAGCGCGCCAGCTCCGCGAGGTCGAGCCGCTCGGCGGCCACCAGGTCGCCAAGGCCGCGGCGGGCGACCTTGGCGCGGGTGACGGCCAGCATGCCCTCCGAGACATCGGTGGCCAGGACCGCCACCCCGCGCGCGGCCAGGTGGGCGGCGTCCTCGCCCGTCCCGCAGCTCAGCTCGAGCACGCGCCCGCCCGGCCCGAAGGCCAGGTCCAGCCGCTCCCAGACCGCCTGGCGCATCAGGCGACCCACGGCGCTGCCGGTGAAGCTGTCGTCGTACTCGGGCGCCATGCCGTCGAACGGCGACGACGGTCGAGCGATGACGCTCGTCGGCGCGGCGGTCCCTGGCTCGCCAACGCTCTCGTTCGCCTGGCGTCCGTGGTCGGCCGTCACGCCTCGACCTCTTCGGCGCTGGCGAGCAGGCCGGCCCGGGCCTCGGCGGCGGCGGCGTACTTCTCGGCGGCCGCGTTCGGGTCGGCCTCCTCGAGGCGGAAGCCGGCCACTTCGTTGCGCAGCCAGGCGTCGGCGAAGCGGTAGTAGTTGCGCGAGTGGCGCCCCTTGATCACATAGTCGCGATCCGTGGCGTTGACCCAGTCTTTCTGCAGGTCGAGCTGATCCTCGACCTTATGGTAGAAGGGCGTGTTCTTGATCGGGTAGGCCACGGTGGTGAAGAAGATGTTCGGGTTGGCCTTCTTCACATGGTCGATCGTGGCCTCGATATCCTCGAGGGTCTCGCCGTCGTAGCCCCACATCAGGAACATGCCCACCTCGATCCCGTACTTCTGGGCGGTCTTGGTGGCGTACTGCACCTGCTCGACCGTCACGCCGCGCTGCATCGAGTCGAGGATGCGCTGGCTGCCGCTCTCGGAGCCGATCCAGACCCTGTAGCAGCCCATGTCGGCCAGGGTGGCGACCACCTCTTCCTTCATCATGCGGTCGGCGCGCGAGATCGTCTCGAAGGGCAGCTTGAGGTTGCGCCGCTTGAGCTCGGCGTTATACTCGTAGAGCCATTTGTGGTTGATCGTGAAGACGTCGTCGGCGTACCAGACCTGCTCGGGCTTGTAGGTCTCGTAGATATGCTGGACCTCGGCCGCGCAGTCTTTGAAGTTGCGCCGGCGGTGCGAGTAGCCGAAGACGGCGTGGGAGCACCACTTGCACTTGTAGGGGCAGCCGCGGGCGGTGATCAGGTTGACGCTGCCCATGCCGTGGTGCTTGCGCCAGACGTCGACATACTGCGGGATGTCGATCTGCTCGCGGTCGGGCCAGGGGATGCTGTCGATATCGGGGATCTGCTCGCGCTCGGGGTTGTGCTGGGTCAG
>CAZKTU010000238.1:0-10103 GCA_964555675.1 uncultured Oscillochloris sp. | reverse complement strand
GATCGCTCATGCTGCGCATCGCCTGCGAAACCTGCTCGTCCTTCGCCTTCTCGGCCTCTTCCTTCTTCTTGTCCTTGCCGAAACCGAACATAGTGATGCTCCTTATTGGCTGATCAGGTCTTCGTAGTGCCGTGGGTCCGGACGCACGTAGTATAGACTAGTTTCCGGCGCAATGGGTCACGCGAACGAAGTTGACGGCTGAAACCCTAACGATTGCGCGAGGCGAGGAAGTCGATCACGTCGATCTTCGTGACGATCCCGGTGACCTGGCCGGCGTCGACCACCACGGCGGCGGCGCTGCGGCCGAAGACGCCGGTGAGCTCTTCGACGGGGGTGTCGGGGCCGACCGTGGCTACCTCGTGGGTGTGCAGGCCGTCGATCGTGTGGCTCATGGCGCCGCCGTTGAGCAGATAGTCGAGCAGGTCGCCCTCGCTGATGATCCCGTGGAGGCCGCCGGCCTTGTCGAGCACGGGCAGCTGCGAGATGCCGTGGGTCTTCATCAGGCGGATGGCGGCCTCGACGCTGGTGCCCTCGTCGGCGGCGATCACCTGGCGCTCGCGGTCGGCCACCAGGTCGTTGACCGTGGCGGCCTCGAGGAAGCCATTCTCGCGCATCCAGTTATCGTCGAAGAGCTTGCTCAGATAGCGGCTGCCGCTGTCGGGCAGCAGCACCACCACAATATCGTCCTCGGTCAGGTACTCGGCGGCGGGCGAGCGCAGCCACTTGACCGCGCCGGCCACGGCCAGGCCGCACGAGCCGCCGCAGAAGATGCCCTCCTCGCGCACGAGGCGGCGAGTCATCAGGAAGCTCTCGCGGTCGCTCACCTGCACCACATCGTCGACCACCCCAAAGTCCATCGTCGAGGGGAGGAAATCCTCGCCGACGCCCTCGACCTTATAGCCGTGGGCGGGGCCGAGCACGCCGGTGCGGAAGTACTCGGTGTAGAGCGAGCCGACCGGGTCGACGCCGACCACCTTGAGGGCGGGGTTGCGCTCCTTGAGGTATTTGCCGGTGCCCGAGATCGTGCCGCCGGTGCCCATGCCGGCGAAGAAGACGCCGAGCTTGCCGGCAGTCTGCTGCCAGAGCTCGGGGCCGGTCGAGCGGTAGTGGGCCTCGGGGTTGGCCGGGTTCCAGTACTGGCCGGCGAGGAAGGCGTTGGGGGTCTCCTCGGCCAGGCGCTTGCTGACCGAGTAGTACGAGCGCGGGTCGTCGGGCTCGACGGCGGTGGGGGTGATCACCACGCGGGCGCCGAAGGCGCGCAGGGCGCGGATCTTCTCCTCGCTCATCTTGTCGGGCATCACGAAGATGCACTTGTAGCCCTTGATCGCGGCGGCGATGGCCAGGCCCATGCCGGTGTTGCCGCTGGTGGGCTCGACGATCGTGCCGCCCGGCTTGAGCAGGCCGCGCCGCTCGGCGTCCTCGATCATGGCCACGCCAATGCGGTCTTTGACGCTGCCGCCGGGGTTCATGAACTCGACCTTGGCGGCCAGGGTTGGCCTGATGCCGCGGGCCAGCTTGTTCAGGCGCACCAGGGGGGTGTTGCCGATCGTCTGCAGGATATGCTCGAAGATCTGGGGCGTGGCGGCGGTCATGGTGCCGTCGGGCGTTATGGTCGCAGTCACAAAGGCCCTCCTATCCACTTCTCATCGTCGAGAGCGGCGCGTCGTCGCGCTGTGGCCGTGCCGGGGTGTGGTTGCTACGCGGTCCATCGTAGCACAGGGCAGGGGCAGGGGCAAACCGCGGCTTGTGCTGAGGGCGGCGAGCGGGTATAATACAGTTGCGAAATCAGGGCCGAGGGCTATGCCATAGGGTTTACGTTGACCGCTGTCGAGACGCTTCAACTGATCGCCCAGGAGGCGAAGACCTGCACGCTGTGCGGGTTGCACACCGGGCGCACAAAGGCTGTGCCGGGCGAGGGCCCGCCCGACGCAACGGTTATGCTGATCGGCGAGGGCCCCGGCTACCACGAGGATCGGCAGGGCCGGCCCTTCGTCGGTCCCTCGGGCCAGTTCCTCGACGAGCTTCTGGCCCTGGCGGGGCTCAAGCGCAGCGACGTCTTCATCGGCAACGTGGTGAAGTGTCGCCCGCCCCAGAACCGCGACCCCCAGCCCGACGAGGTCAAGACCTGCACCGAGACCTACCTCTTCAGGCAGATCGAGGCGATCGACCCGGCGGTGATCGTCACCCTGGGCCGCTTCTCGATGACGCTCTTCCTGCCCGGCGAGAAGATCTCGCGCATCCACGGCCAGCCCCGCAGCGTTGGCGGGCGCCTGATCGTGCCGATGCTTCACCCGGCGGCGGCCCTGCACCAGCCGCAGAACCGCCCCCTTCTAGAGGCCGACTTCCAGCGCCTGCCCGCGATCCTCGCCCAAGCCGTCAGCGAAGCTGACGCGAAGCGTTTGCGCGACGCCGCCCCGACGGGCGCCGACGCGCCGCCGAAGCCGGATGAGGACCCGCCGCTGGAGCAACTTAGCCTGTTTTAGCATGCAAACCTATCGCCTCTCCGCCGCCGGCAGGCGGCTCACCCTGGTCTTGCTCGTCGCGGCCCTGCTGATCTGGGCTTTCGCGATCTGGAGCTTCGCCAGCACATTGCGCATCAGCTATCACCCGCTCGAGCTCTGGCCGAGCCTGCAGCAAAGCCTCGCCGACGGCCTCGGCGTGGGCCAGGTCGTCCCCGCCCTGCTGATGCTGGCCCTGATCGTCGCCACGCCCCTCCTGATCTGGAACCTGCTTGAGGAGTGGGCCGCCGCCTATACCCCGACCCCCGAGGGCCTGCGTTTCGAGTCCCTCGGCCTGCGTGTGACCTACCCCTGGAGTGCAATCGAGACCCTGCGCCGGGTCGACGACGACGCCGAAGAGCCCCTCGACGAACTGCTCCTCGACGGCGACTACGGCGCCCAGATCGGCAACCCTGTCGTCCGCTTCCTGCACCGGCAGGCCTTCGGAGCCACCCGGCTGCCGATCTATGCCGGCATCGAGGATCGTGACGACCTGATCGCCGCCATCCGCCGCCACACCGAGGCGCCCGCCCCCGTTGCGGGTATGGCCCCGGTTGCGGTCTGAGACCAGTCAATTAAGGCGCCGGAACGAGGCGCCTTGTGGTTCGCAAGACGGAAATGAATAGCGTTTTGTGGCTGCCGTACCCCGACCAACCCGTCGGCGCGGCGGCCGAGATGAGCATGCCGGCAGGCTGCTCTACACTCCCGGAAAGGAGACGAGGCTCGCGCCCGGCCACGGGGCCGGCAGCCCGGGTCTCAACCAACAGTTATGGCAAAAAGTAAGGTTCGCGTCCTCGCCCTCGGCGGCGCCGGAGAGGTCGGGCGGAACATGTGGGTGGTCGAGTACGGCGACGAGATCGTCGTCCTCGACTGCGGCGTCATGTTCCCCGACTCCGATATGCTCGGCGTCGACCTCGTGCTGCCCGATGTCACCTATCTGCGCGAGAAGGCCGATAAGATCAAGGGCGTTCTGCTCACCCACGGCCACGAGGACCATATCGGCGGCGTGCCCCACCTGATCGCCGACCTGGGCTTCCCGCCGATCTTCGCCACCAGGCTCACCCACGGCCTGCTCACCAATAAGCTCAAGGAGCATCGCCTGCTCGATAAGGTCACCCAGGTGACCATCAACGATACCGACCCCTTCCAGGTCGGCTCGTTCAACGTCGAGCCCTTCCATATCGCCCACTCGATCCCCGATGCCGTCGGCTTCGCGATCAACACCCCCGCCGGGCCGGTGATCTACCTCACCGACTGGAAGCTCGACCACACCCCGGTCGACGGCAAGCCCACCAATATCCAGAAGCTCTCGGAGCTCGGCCAGCGCAAGCCCCTGGTGCTGATCACCGACTGCGTGCGCGTCGAGTCGAAGGGCTATACACCCTCGGAGACGACCGTCGGCGAGGCCTTCGACAATATCTTCGCGATCGCCCCCGGCCGGATCATCGTCGCCACCTTCGCCTCCAATATCAGCCGCGTCCAGCAGGTGATCGACTCGGCCGAGGCCTACGGCCGTAAGGTCCTGCTCGCCGGCCGCAGCATGGAGAATAACTCGCGCATCGCCCTCGAGCTGGGCTTCCTGCGCGCCGATGAGGGCACCCTGATCCGCCCCCACGAGATGGCCGCCTACCCCGACGACCAGATCGCCGTGGTCTGCACCGGTAGCCAGGGCGAGCCGATGGCCGCCCTCAACCGGATGGCCAACCGCGACTACCCCCACGTGAAGATCAAGCAGGGCGACACGGTGGTCGTCTCGGCCACGCCCATCCCCGGCAACGAGGTGAGCGTCAGCCGCGTGATCAATAACCTCTTCCGCCTCGGCGCCGATGTGGTCTACGGCGGCCAGGCCAATGTCCACGTCTCGGGCCACGCCGCCCAGGAGGAGCTCAAGCTCGTGCTGGCCCTGCTGCAGCCCGAGTTCGTGGTGCCCTTCCACGGCGACTACCGCCACCTGGTGCTCTACCGCAAGCTGGCTATAGGCATGGGCGACCGCTACACCAACGAGAATGTGCTGCTCCCCGAGGACGGTACGATCATGGAGTTCGCCCGCGGCTTCGGCAAGGTCACCGGCAAGGCCCCCGTCGGCTATATCTATGTCGACGGCACCACCGTCGGCGATGTGGGCAATGTGGTCGTGCGCGACCGCCAGATGCTCGCCAAGGACGGCATGCTGATCGTCGTGGTCGGCATCGACGCCTCCACCGGCGACCTGGTCTCGGGCCCCGATGTGGTCTCGCGCGGCTTCGTCTACATGCGCCAGAGCCAGGATCTGGTCGAGGCGACCAAGGACACCGTGCGCTCGTCACTAACGGCGCGCAACGGCAACGGCGCTACCACCGTCGACAGCGCCTACGTCAGCCGCAAGATCAAGGACGTGGTCAGCGAGTTCCTCTACCGCGAGACCAAGCGCCGCCCCATGGTGCTCCCCGTGGTGATGGAGGTCTAATTAGAACCACAGAAGTGGTTCGGGATAGAGTGTCGTGGCGCGGTTCTCACAGTGGGCCGGGAGTTTCTCCCGGCCTTTCTGTGTGTCCGCCCGCGTTCGGGCCGGGAAGGTTCGCGGCTAGACTGGCTCCTGTACCGCCAGCGAAAGGAGCTGCTATGCCCGCCCTGATCCTGCCCGCGCTGATCATGCTCGCCACCGTCGCCCTGGTCGGCGCGCTGTTCGTCCTCGGGGTCGCCCACGCGGGCCGCCGCCTGGGCGAGCGCCCGGCCCTCACCCGGCGCTGGACCCTCGCGGCCGGGGTCGGCCTGGCCCTCTGGCTCGGCCTGAGCGGCATCCTGGCGGCGCGGGGGGCCCTCGCCGACTTCACGCGCGTGCCGCCCCCGCTGATGCTGCTGGTGGCGGCGTCGGGGCTGATCACGATCGGGCTGGCCTGCTCGCCGCTTGGCGCGCGCCTCGAGTTGGGCCTGCCCCTCGTCTGGCTGGTCGGCTTCCAGGCCTTCCGCGTGCCCGTCGAGCTGATGCTGGCCCTGCTCGTCCACGCCGGCGCGGCCCCGGTGCAGATGAGCTTCGAGGGGCGCAACTTCGACATCATCACCGGCCTGAGCGCCCTGCCGATCGCCTGGCTCGCCGCCCGCGGGCGCCTGCCCGAGTGGGGCCTGCAGCTCTGGAACCTGCTGGGCCTCGGGCTGCTGCTGAACATCGTCGTGATCTCCATCCTCTCGCTGCCCCTGCCGATCCGGCTCTTCCTCGACGAGCCGGCCAATACCATCGTCGCCAGCTGGCCCTTCGTCTGGCTGCCCGCCTTCCTCGTCCAGGCGGCCCTCTTCGGGCACCTGCTCATCCTCCGCCGCCTCCTGCGCGCCGCTCGGCCCACAGCTCGCCTGGCCGCGCCTGGCAGTTAAAGCCGCGGGCAGGCCGGTGCCGGGGCCTGGCCACAGCGTCGGGCGTATAATGAGAACAATGCAACAGTCACAGCTTCAGGCGGCGCCGGGTGGGCGGGCCGAACCGCGCGGGTGGCGGCTCGGCGGCGCGTGGCTGGGCGCCGCGTGGATCGTCGTGGCCGCCCTGCTGCTCGGCTGTCTGGTGGGGGCCGCCCGCGCCCTGGTCGGCGGGCAAGAGGCCGCCGCTCTGGCGCAGGCCGGCCTGAGCGGGCCGCGGCTGCCGGCGTACTTCGTCGCGCTCGAGCTGCTGCGGCTGCTGATCTACACCCTGACCGCCCTGCTGATCATCTGGCGGCGCCCGCGCGACCCCATCGCCCTGAGCACGGCGGTGGTGCTCTGCGCCGCGGGCGCCTGCATCCCCTCGGCCGCCGAGGCCCTGGCGATCGGCGCGGGCGCGCCCCTGCCCGCCGACTTCGCCGTCTCGGCCGTGGCCATCGGCGTGCTCTACCTGATCTTCCCCGACGGCCGCCTGACCCCCGCCTGGGGCTGGCTGCTGGTCGTCGCCTGGGCGGCGGCGAGCCTCGCCGCGCTCCTGCGGCCCGGCAGCGCCCTCGACCCGGCGACCTGGCCGCCGCTGCTGCAGTTCGCGCGCGCGATGTTCTGGGTCGGCTGCGGGCTGGCCGCCCAGATCTATCGCTACACCCACGTGGCGAGCGCGAGCCAGCGTCGGCAGACGCAGATCGTGATCTATGGCGCCGCCATCACCTTCGGCGGGGCCCTGGCCTTCGTGCTGCTGCCCCTGCTGCTGCCCGGGCTGCGCGAGCCGGGGGCCCGCGAGTGGTACGCGCTGCTCGGCGGCGCCCTGCGCACCGCCCTGATGCTGGCCCTGCCCCTCAGCATGGCCGTGGCGGTGCTGCGGCGGCGCCTGTGGGACGTCGACCCGCTGCTCAGCCGCACCCTGCTCTACGGGGCGCTCACCCTCTGCGTCGCGGCGATCTATGTGCTGGTGGTGGGCGGGCTGAGCCTGCTCTTCCAGACCTCGGCCAACCCCCTGATCGCCCTGGTGGCGACGGGCGTGACGGCGGCGCTGTTCCAGGGCCTGCGCGAGCGGCTGCAGCGCCTGGTCAACCGCCTGATCTACGGCGAGCGCGACGAGCCATACGCCGCCATGGCCCGCCTCGGGCGGCGCCTGGAGGATAGCCTCGCCCCCCAGGCCGTGCTGCCGACCCTCGTTGAGACGATCGCTCAGTCGCTGCGGACGCCCTATGTCGCGATCAGTCTGCGGCAGGAGGGGGCCATGGTGCTCGCCGCCGAATATCCGCCGCACCCGGGCGAGGCGACCCCGCCCCCCGAGCGCCTGCGGGCCCTGCCCCTCGCCCATCAGGGCGAGCTGATCGGCCAGCTGCTGGTCGCGCCGCGGGGGCCCGACGAGCCCCTCGCGCCCGGCGACCTGCGCCTCCTGGCCGACCTCGCGCGGCAGGCGGGCGCGGCGCTCCACGCCCTGCGGCTCGAGCAGGAGCTGCAGCGCACCCTCGACGAGCTCCAGCAGTCGCGCGAACGCCTGGTGACGGCTCGCGAGGCCGAGCGGCGCAGGCTGCGGCGCGACCTCCACGACGGCGTCGGCCCGACCCTGGCGAGTTTGATCCAGCGCATCGACCGCGCCCGCGCCCTGATCCCGACCGACCCGGCCGCCGCCGACGGCGCCCTCACCGACCTGAAGGGCCTGGCCCGCACGACCCTGGCCGACATTCGCAGCATGGCCTACGCGCTGCGCCCGCCGGCCCTCGACGAGCTCGGCCTGGTCGGGGCCCTGCGCCAGCATATTGCCGCGGGCGTGGCCGAGGGGCTGCAGGTGAGCATCGAGGCGCCCGACGAGCCGCTGCCCCTCTCGGCGGCGGTGGAGGCGGCCGCCTACAGAATCGCCCTGGAGGCCCTGACCAATGTGGCGCGGCACGCCCAGGCGAGCAGATGCCGCCTGCGGCTCGCGCTGTGCGCCGACGGCGGCCGGCGGGCGCTCCGCCTGGAGGTGTGGGACAACGGGATCGGGCTGCCGGCCGAGCGGCCCGTGGGGGTGGGGCTGACGGCGATGGCCGAGCGGGCGGCCGAACTAGGCGGGGCGCTCTCGCTCGAGGCGGCCCGGCCGCGCGGAACGCACCTCACGGCGCTGCTGCCGCTCACATAGCGTAGCTGAAATGGCTCCAGCGTTTCACCACGAAGGGCACGAAGGTCACGAAGGCTGGAGGGACGCTCTGCTATGACAATACCGGCGCTGCCGCTCGCTCTGCTCGGGCACAGAGGCTAGGCACAGCGCGCACCTCAGATCTTCGCGCACTTCGTGGTCTTCGTGGTAAAAAAACCTGCCACTCATTTCCGCCGACGTGTACTAGGCAATGGCACTGCCCACGGCAAGTGACCCACTTTGGGCCAGAGAGGCTGGAGTTGCATGAGCGCGATCCGCATTTTGATCGCAGACGACCACCTGGTCTACCGCGAAGGCATCAGGGCCATGCTCGCGCCCGACGCGGCCCTGACGATCGTCGGCGAGGCGGGGGGCGGCGACGAGGTGGTGGCGAAGGCCGCGCAGTTGCAGCCCGACGTCGTGCTGATGGACCTCAAGATGCCCGGGCTCAACGGCATCGAGGCCACACGGCGCATCCTGGCCGCCAGCCCGCAGATCCGCGTGCTGGTGGTGACCATGTTCGACGACGACGACTCGGTCTTCGCCGCGATGCGGGCCGGGGCGCGCGGCTATCTGCTGAAGGACGCCGACCACGAGGAGATGGTGCGGGCGATCCAGGCCGTCTACCGGGGCGAGGCGATCTTCGGCCCGGCCGTGGCCGCGCGGATCATGCAGTACTTCAGCGGCTTCGCCGCCCGAGCCCAGGCTCGCCCCGAGGCGGCCGGCCTGCTGCCCGAGCTGACCGAGCGCGAGCGCCAGATCCTGGCCTTGATCGCCCAGGGCCTCTCGAACGGCATGATCGCCGCGCGGCTCTCGCTGAGCATCAAGACCGTCCAGAACTATGTCTCGAGCATCTTCGCCAAGCTCGAGGTCGAGGACCGGGCCCAGGCCATGCTCAGGGCCCGCGACGCGGGGTTGGGCGTCTAGGTCCCCAAGGGGGGCGTGGAGGGCCAGGCCCTCCACATCCACTTGCCCTGGGTAGGACTACTCCGCTGCGACCACGCGGTAGATCCCGCCGCCTTCGCGGTCGGCCACGAACAGCTCGCCAGCGTCGTCCTCGCCGAACGAGGTGGCCCTGATCTCGAGGGTGGTGAGCAGAGCGCTCTGCCAGGCCCCGGGGCCGCCGGCCATGCCCCACAGGTTGCCGCTGCAGTAGTCGGCATAGAGGTAGACGCCGGCCAGCCGGGGGAAGGCCGCGCCGCGGTAGACATAGCCGCCGGTGATCGAGCAGCCGCCCTCCTCGCCGCTGTGGCTGTAGACGGCCACGGGTTGCTCGAGGCCGGCCTGCTCGCAGCTCTCGGCGTCGTAGCAGGCCGTGCCCTCCATGATGTCCCAGCCGTAGTTCTCGCCGCCCGGGCTGGCGAAGGGCTGGAAGTGGACCTCCTCGAACTCGTTCTGGCCCACGTCGCCGATGTAGAGGTCGCCGTTGGCGCGGTCGAACGAGAAGCGCCAAGGGTTGCGCAGGCCGTAGGCCCAGATCTCGGGGCGAGCGCCCGACTGGCCCACGAAGGGGTTGTCGGCGGGCACCGCGTAGGGCGCGGCGCCGTCGACGTCGATGCGCAGCAGCTTGCCGAGCAGCGTGTCGAGGTTCTGGGCGTTGCCCCAGGGGTCGCCGGCCTGGCCGCCGTCGCCCAGGCCGATATAGAGGTACTGGTCGGGGCCGAACTTCATCAGCCCGCCGTTGTGATTGGCGGCCGGCTGCGCGACCGTCAGCAGCACCGCGGCGCTGGCGGGGTCGGCCAGGTCGGGGTTGTCGGCCGAGACGGTGTAGGCGGCGACGACTGTATCGCCGTTGCGGTCGGTGTAGTTGACGAAGAGGCGGCCGTTCTCGCCGAAGAGCGGGTGGAAGGCCACGCTCAGCAGGCCCTGCTCGTTGCCCTCAGAGCCGACCAGATCCTCGATGTCGAGGAAGGGCTGCTCGAGGCGCGCGCCGTCGCGGATGACCCAGATGCGCCCCGCCTGCTCGGTCACGAATAGCCTGCCGCTGCCGTCGCCCGCACTGGTGATTTGGGTTGGCTGCGCAAAACCATCGACGAGCAGCTCGACACTCACGGAGAGACCCTCCAGGCTCGTGGCGGGGGTCGTCGGTACGGCAGTGG
>CAZKTU010000237.1:4821-10123 GCA_964555675.1 uncultured Oscillochloris sp. | reverse complement strand
GGGGCGGGCCGCCGATCGCGCCCTCGTAGTGCAGCGGGCGCGAGGGGTCGGCGCCGCGGACATAGCCGGCGGCGGCGTCGTGATTGGGGCCATAGCCGCTCTCGTTGCCGAGCGACCAGGCGATCACGCAGGGGTGGTTCTTGTCGCGCTCGACCATGGCTTGCACGCGGGCCACGAAGGCGGCGGTGTAGCGCGGGTCGCGGCAGAGCTCGTGGTAGAAGGCGTGGGCCTCGAGGTTGGCCTCGTCGATGACATAGATCCCGTAGCGGTCGCACAGGTCGTAGAAGTGCGGGTCCTTGGGGTAGTGCGCGGTGCGGATCGCGTTCAGGTTGTGCTGCTTGATCAGCCTGATATCGCGCTCGACCAGCTCGCGGCTCACCGTCCTGCCGGTCTGCTCGTCGTGGTCGTGCAGATTCACGCCCTTGAACAGCACCGGCGCGCCATTGACCAGCAGCAGGCCTTCGCGCAGCTCCACGCGGCGGAAGCCCACGGCGCAGCGCGTGCTCTCGGCACCGCTTGGTGTGGTCAGGGTGACGACGAGGGTGTACAGCTCGGGCGTCTCGGCCGACCAGCGCAGCGGCGCGGGCACGGGGGCCGCGAGCTGCACATCGGTGCGCCGGCCGGCGTCGTCCGGCCCGAGATACTCCCGCGGTGTGCACGCGGCCCGCAGCGGCTCGGCGAAGACGGGCGCCCCGGCCGGGTCGAAGAGCTGGGCCGCGACGCTGCAGCCCTCTACCGCGCCGAGGGCGCCGACCCTGCAGGTCAGGCGCAGCACGCCGTCGCGCAGCCCGTCGTCGAGCTCGCCGCGGGCGAACACATCCTGCAGATACGGCGCGCCGGTGCTGTAGAGGAAGACCTCGCGGCTGATCCCGCCGTGCCACCAGTGGTCCTGGTCCTCGATAAAGCTGGCGTCGGACCACTGGAGGACCACCGCCAGCAGCTCGTTCGGCCCATCGTGGCGCAGCAGGGGGCTCACGTCGAACTCGGCGGGCGTGCGCGCGTCTTTGCTCAGGCCCACGGGCTGGCCGTTGAGGTAGAGGTAGAGCGCCCCGTCGCAGCCGCCCACGTGCAGCACCGTGCGCCGGCTCTGCCAGCCCGCGGGCGTCGTGAAGCTGCGCCGGTAGACCCCGGTCGGGTTGGCGGCGGGCACGGCGGGGGGCGACTCGGCGAAGGGCATCACCACATTCGTGTAGTGGGGCTGGCCGAAGCCCTGCATCGTCCAGACCCCGGGCACGGCGATCGGCGCCCATGCCCCTGCGGCGATGCGCTCGGGGGTGGCCTCCTCGGGCCGGGTCAGCAGCTGGAACTCCCAGACCCCGTCGAGCGGGTGGAACCAGGGCGAGGCCTCGCGGGGGAGGGTGCGGGCCGCCTCGGGCGTGGGATACGGGGTCAGGGTGGCGCGCGGGGGCAGAGTGTTAAGGCTGGTGAGCTGGGGCAGCTGCCAGGTGGGCGTGCCGGCCAGGCTGAGCAGCGGCAGCATCGTGTCGTCAAGCATCGGGGCGTCTCCGCTAGATGATCTCGAGGTAGTCCCGATCGGGGAGGGGCGCGAGGGGCGCGCTGGGCAGGGCCTGGTACCAGTAGGCCACCGAGGCGATATCATCCTGGAGCGGCAGGTAGCGGCCCCCGCTGCGCCAGCCGAGGGCCTGGATCGTCACGCGCAGATCGCTCTGGAAGCGGATCGGGTCGGCGATATGCCAGCGGTACATGCCGAAGCGCGTCTGGGACTGGTAGGTCCCGTCGGGGCGGAGCACCTGGGGCAGACCTGCGTAGGGTGTGGTGAACTCGCGGTAGCCGCCCTGCTCCTTGCCCAGGTCGAAGTTGTAGGAGCCGCAGAAGTAGTCCTCGGTGCCGGTGCCGCAGATGGTCGCGCCCTCCTGGTCGCCGTCGAGGTAGAACTTGATCTCGCCCTCGCCCCACCAGCCGCTATTATTCACGCCCCAGGCCATATACGTGCCCACGTAGTGGCCCTGGCCGCGCACCCCCTCGAGGAGGGTGTAGACTTCTTTGTACGGCAGCGGGTTGACGCGGCGAAACTGGGCGTGGAACAGGGCGGCGTCGGCGGGCACTGCGGTGAGGGCGTAGGTGATCTGGTAGTAGAGCACCATCGGCTCATCGGCCCGATTGGTGAGGGTGATCCGGCAGCGCCGGTGGAACGGCATCTCCCAGTAGCAGTTGAAGGCGCTGCCGGGGTTGACACAGACGGCCAGCGACGAGACCTGGGCGTACTTGCCCCAGCCGCAGGCGAAGAAGTCGCCGACCGGGCACTCGACCGAGGGGTGCTCCTGGTCGTCCCAGTAGATGCGCAGGATGCTCGAGCGCCAGGTGCCGGTGGGGGTCATCCAGATGTGCTGGATCGCGCCCGGGCCCTCGATCTCGGCCAGCGTCCGCGTCTCGCCCGACTCGATCCTGATGGAGGGCGAGAGCTTCCAGCCCCGCCCCAGGTCGCGCGCCGCGTGGGCCCCGGTGCCGTCGACGGCGAGGCCGCCCTGACCCTTCTCCCCGCTGAAGTTCTCGGGGCTGATCGAGCGGGTCTGCGCCGACGAGAGGCGCCAGAGATTGCCGAGGTGCATCCCGAGTCCGTTGAACGCTGTCACTGCTATGCCCCTTTCGCGAGCCCGGCCAGGCCTCAGTGCCTGGCACACCCCTGCTCTACCGAGGCTGGTCGGCGTTCGGCCGCGCGCAATGGTGATGGGCAAGGTTGGGCCATTCTACAACATCGGCGTGATCACGCTGTGGTGGACGCGCAAGACGAGAGCTGCGCGAGCGGGGTCGCGGCCCTCGGCGCGATCGGCTAGAATAGAGCCCATCCCAATCTCATCCAGGTCCACCAGCAGAGCGCGAAGGGTGGACGAGCGATCTGACGCCGCGAGGCCGGCGTCATAGAGGAGCGCGAATCATGTACGAGACCGGCATGTACGAAGGCATGCTCGCGGAGACGGTCGTATACCCGGGGTTTCAGGGCGACCTGATCAATGCCTATGTCGCTCGCCCCCTTGGGCCCGGGCCGTTCCCCGCCGTCATCCTGATCCATCACATGCCCGGCTGGGACGAGTGGTACCGCGAGGCCACCCGCAAATTCGCCCATCACGGCTACCTGGCCTTCTCGCCCAACCTCTACTTCCGCGCCGGCCATGGCTCGCCCGAGGACGTGGCTGTGAAGGTGCGCGCCGCCGGTGGCGTGGCCGATGAGCAGGTCGTGGGCGACATCGCCGGGGCGCTGCACTACCTGCGGGCCCTCCCCTTTTGCAGCGGCAAAGTCGGCGTCTTCGGCACCTGCTCGGGCGGGCGTCACGCCTTTCTGTCGGCCTGCCGGGTGCCCGGCTTCGACGCCGTGGTCGACTGCTGGGGCGGCCGGGTGGTGATGGCCCCCCAGGATCTGACCCCCAGGCAGCCCGTCGCCCCGATCGACTACACCGCCGACCTGGCCTGCCCGCTGCTCGGCATCTTCGGCGACGAGGACCAGAACCCCACCCCGGCCCACGTGGACGAGCTCGAGGCGGCCCTCAAGCGCCACGGCAAGTCCTACGAGTTCCACAGGTACCCCAAGGCCGGGCACGGCTTCTTCTACTATGATCGGCCGAACTACCGCCAGGAGCAGGCCGTCGACGGCTGGAAGAAGCTCTTCACCTTCCTGGAGACCCACCTTGCCTGATGCAGCCGCCCCCGCCGGGGCCTGAGGAGGACCAGCATGTGTACGATGATTGTTACCCAGGTGAGCATCGAGGGGAGCGGCAAGGGCGCGGGCGGTTGGTTCACCCTGGCCGAGGCGAATGTCTCGTACGACCACCCCTTCAACGCGCCCTTCGAGCACGCCCTGAACATCGACTTCGTGAACGAGGCCCTTGGCCCCGGCGCACGGGTGGGGGTCGAGCTCAGCGTCGAGGCGGCGCGCACCCTGGTCGCGGCGATCAACGCCGTGCTCGAGCGGGCCGATGCCGGGGGCTACCTCGAGCCGGCCGCGCAGGGCGAGTAGCAGGCCGGAACCGCAAACTTCGGTTCTTGTACTTGCCAGCGCCAGGGAAGACTGGTCATACGAGGGGCGCAGCCCGGCCCCGGTCGCGGTCAATTTGACCACGAAGGACACGAAGGCCACGAAGAGATGAGAGAAGCTGTGCCAAGCCGAGTCCTTGCGAGCCGCTCGCTTGGCACAGGCGCACAGCTTTAGCGCAGGGCAGGCTTCAAGCCTTCGCGTTCTTCGTGGTCTTCGTGGTAAAAGTTGGAACCCTCGTTGTAATACCAGTGCGCAGGCCGTCGGCGTGGCACCGGGCCAATTCAGAGCAGCGCGAGGGCCTCGGCGAGGGTGGCCTGGGCGGCGACCCCGCCGGCCCCGCGCGTCGAGAGCGCGCCGCACACACAGGCCAGCCGCAGGCTGCGCTCGGGCGCCCACCCGGCGAGCCAGCCGTACAGATAGCCTGCGTCGAAGCTGTCGCCCGCCCCCGTGGTGTCGACGACCGCGACCCGGGGCGACGCGGCGCTGACGACCTGCTCGCCGTGGCGCGCCAGCGCCCCCGCAGCGCCCCGTTTGACCACCAAGTTGGGGACGCGACCGGCCAGCAGCGCGAGGCTCGCCGCCAGATCGGGCGCCACGCCGTCGGTCGGCGGCGCGAGGCGCTGCGCGATCGCCAGCAGCTCGGTCTGATTGGGCAGCAGAATGTCCACGTGCGGCAGCACCTCCGCCAGCCCGTCCCAGCCCTCGGCCGGGTCGTAGTTGGTGTCGAGCGAGACGCTGAGCCCCTGCGCACGGGCCGCGGCGAAGAGCGCGGGCACGGCGGGGCGCAGGCCGGCGAGCAGGAAGTAGCCGCCCAGGTGCAGATGGCGGGCCCGGCCGAGCAGGGACCGCTCGATATGCTCGTCGCGCAGGGCGGCGATCGAGCCCGCGTAGGTGAGGATGGCCCGGTCATCGCCGCGCGAGAGGATCACGCTCAGCCCGGTCTTGACCGTAGGGTCGACCCGCACCCCGGTCACATCGACGCCGCGCGCGGTCAGCGCCTCGCACATAAAGCGGCCGAGCGCGTCGTCGCCGACCAAGCCGGCGAAGGCCACCCGCAGCCCCAGGCGCGCCAGGCCACAGGCCAGGATGGCCGAGGAGCTGCCCGTGGTCAGGGTCGCATCCTCGACCAGCTGCTCGACCTGCCCGAAGGCCGGGGCCACGTCGCCCTGCAGGATCAGGTCGGCGTTCAGCTCGCCGACCACCAGCACATCAAAGCTCGCCACTGTCGCACTCCTCCGGCCTGAAACCTTGCCGACCTACTGCAAGCGCACGACCGCATCGAGGTTGCGCGGGTGGTCCGGGTCGAGGCCC
>CAZKTU010000237.1:0-4721 GCA_964555675.1 uncultured Oscillochloris sp. | reverse complement strand
CTACTGCAAGCGCACGACCGCATCGAGGTTGCGCGGGTGGTCCGGGTCGAGGCCCTGGGCGACGGCGCGCTCGAAGGCCAGCTGGTGCCCGGGCGGCAGGTAGAGCGGCCCGCGCAGCACCTCGGGCAGGCCCGAGGCGAAGGCGATCTCGGCCTCGTCCTCGGCGATGGTCAGGACCCGCCCGCCCTGGGCCCGCAGCTCGTCGAGCACCGCCTGCTCGTGGGCGCGCCGCTGCTCTGAGCGCAGGGCGACGATCAGGGTGCTCGGGGTGACCATCGACTTGGGGCCGTGGCGAAACTCGAGCACATGGAAGGGCTCGCTGTGGGTCAGCGACATCTCCTTCAGCTTGAGGCTCAGCTCGCAGGCCAGGGCGTAGCGCGTGCCCGAGCCGAGCAGATACATGCGGTCGATGCTCTGGTCGGCCCCGAGGGACTGGGCCAGCTCGGCGCCGGCGCTCAGGGCGCGTCGCCCGGCGGCGGGCAGGCCCTCCAGGGCGGTCAGCAGGTCGTCGCGGCCGGCCCAGGTGGCGGCGGCGAACAGCGTGGCCAGATAGAGCGTCGAGAAGGCCCGCGTCTGGGCGATGCTCTGCTCCTGGCCGGCCGGCAAGACCAGGTTGTGCTCGCCAAGGGTCGCCAGGGGCTGCTCGGGGTAGCACGAGAGGGTGAGCAGAGCTCCGCCGGCGGCCTGGAAACCGGCGCAGGCCCGCAGGGTCTCGCTGGTGGCGCCCGAGCGACTGACGGCGACCAGCAGGGGCTTGTGGCCCACGCGGGCGGCGGCCGCCAGGTCGAGCCATAGCTCCGAGGCGGGCAGGCCGCGGGCGGGCAGGCCGCAGAGCTCTTGCACGACCGCGGCGGCGGCCATGGCCAGGTAGTAGGTCGAGCCGCAGCCGGTGAAGATCACCGAGTCGAAGGCCCCGGCCCGGAAGAAGTCGCCGAGGGCGGCCTGCTGCTCGGCGAGCGCGCTCAGGGTCGCGCCCCAGGCCTCGGGCTGGCTCGCAATCTCGTGCCGGGTATACACCCCGCTGCTCTCCATGGTGCTTTCTCCAGGGCTCAGGCGGCGCCTGGCCTCAGGCCGAGCACGCGCTCGGCGTTGCGGTAGTAGATCTGTTCGAGCACCGGCTCGGGCAGGTGCAGGCCATAGATACGCCAGCGCCCCTGGCCCGGCGGGTCGTTGCCGTCGTAGCTGAAGTATTCGTCGTCGCTCTCGAGGAAGCGGTAGTAGCGCCTGTAGGTGGCGAGGTCGGGGCCGGCGTCGGTGCCGAACAGGATGCGCTCGGCGTGGCGCAGGAAGAAGCGGCGGGCGCTGTAGGGCTGACGCCCGAGCTCGCCGATGCGGGCGCTGATGTCGACATAAAAGTTCGGGCAGCGCTCGAGCAGCGCGCTGACCCAGTCCAGGTTCTCGGCGTAGCAGCCGACATGGGCGCCGATGAAGGTCGTGGCCGGGTGGCGCGCGACCAGGCGGGCCAGGGCCTCGAGGATGCTCAAGAAGGGCGGGAAGGGCGGGCTGGGGAAGTGCCAGTCGGGGTGGGCCGCCAGCTCCTCCCAGCGCTCGTTATGGGCATCGAGCGGCGTGAAGAAGGCGACCGGGTCGGCGACGTGGATCATTACCGGCAGGCGGAGCTCGCCGGCGGTCGCCCAGAGCGGGTCGAGCCGCTCGTCGTCGACGGCGACCAGGGCGCCGTGCTGGTCGCGCACGTGCAGGCCGAAGGGCTTCCAGATCTTGAGGCCCTCGGCGCCCCAGGCCTGTTGCACCCGCAGCCGTTCGGCGGCCCAGGTGCCGAAGTCATCGCCGTGCTCGGGCCAGCGGGCCCAGTCGACCCCGCCGAAGACCATGAAGCGCTCGGGGGCGGCGGCCTTGAAGCGCTCGAGGCGCGCCTGCAGGATCGCCTCGCCCCAGCCGCCGTCGAGGTCGACGTACAGGCGCACATTGGCGGCGTCCATAGCCTCCAGCAGCGCGGCCGGGGGGCGCGTGTCCCAGCCGCCCCCGAACGGCCCCAGATGATTATGGGCGTCGATCACCGGGAAGCGTGGGCGCTCGATCAGAGTGCTGCGGGTGACGAGGGCGGGCTGCGGGAGGTAGCGCTGCAGTTCCATAGGCGGTGCCTCGCTGGTAGACCGGTGCTCGCGCAAGTATAGCGCGAGTCGGCCATGTCTGACGCAAAGCCGCAGCCGTGGCGCCGGCCTGCGCGGGTTGAGGAAGCCTCTGTTATAGTTTCGACGGTACTTGATCCTTGCGCTCGCCCTCGCGACGCGCCTGCGGGAGCATTACGATGGACGTTCTTGCGTTCGCCCAGCAGCTCGAGCGCGAGTCGGGCGGCCGGCTCGCCTTCGTCTGCCACGATCTTCAGACCGACGCGCTGATCGCCCATCGCGCCGACGAGCGCGTCGCCACCGCCAGTGTGATCAAGCTGCCGCTGCTCGTCCACGTTGCCCTGGAGGCGGCCGGCGGCCGGCTCGACTGGAACGAGCCGCTCGCGCTCGGCGAGGCCGTGAAGGCCCCGGGCAGCGGCGTCTTGAAGGAGCTCAGCGCCGGCCTGGCCCTCAGCGTGCGCGACCTCTGCGTGCTGATGACCGCCCTCTCGGACAATACCGCGACCAACATGCTGATCGACCGGCTCGGCCTCGAGGCGATCAACGCCGGGATCGCCGCCCTGGGGCTGGCCCAGACGCGCCTGCTGCGGCGCGCCTTCGCGCCCGACACGCCGGCCAGCCTGCCCTTCGGCCTCGGCGTGACCACCCCGCGCGAGCTGGCCGGGCTGCTCGCGCGCATCGCCCGGCGCCAGCTGCCCGACGGCGCCGCGGCCGAGCTCACCCTGGCCATGCTGGCGACCCAGCAGGACCGCGCCGCGATCCCGCGCCTGCTGCCCGCCGATTGGCAGTACGCCGGCAAGACCGGCGCGATCGAGCAGTTGCGGGCGGACGCCGCCATCCTGACCGCGCCCGACGGCCGCCGGCTCGTCCTCGCCGCCTTCTGCGCCGACCTGCCCAGCGTCGACTGGAGCGTCGACAACCCCGGCTTGCTGGCGATCGCGCGCCTGGCGCAGGCCCTTGTCGCCCACCCTTGACAGCGGCACGCCCCCAGGGCTATGATGCGCCAACCCTTACCCCTTGCTGGAGTGTACCAATGCGCGCTGATGTCTTGATCACCGGCGGCCGGATCGTCGACGGCACCGGCAACCCCTGGTTCTATGGCGACGTCGTGATCGCCGGCGACCGGGTCGCCGCCGTGCTCCCGCCCGGCAGCCTCGCGCCCGCCGCGGCCGCCGAGGTGATCGACGCCCGTGGCATGGTCGTCTGCCCCGGCTTCATCGACATCCAGAGCCACTCGATCCTGACCCTGATGATTGACGGGCGCTCGCTCTCCAAGCTGACCCAGGGCGTGACCACCGAGATCATGGGCGAGGCCTGGACCCCGGCCCCCTTCGGCGGCCTGATCGACGACCCGCTGGAGAGCTCGCTGATCTACCGGCGCGTCCCCGGCTGGCCCGAGCGCATGCGCACCTGGCGCCGCTTCGGCGACTGGCTGCGCGCCATGGCCGAGCACGGCGTCTCGCCCAACATCGGCTCCTTCCTCGGCGGCGGCACCCTGCGCCGCTACGCCTGCGGCATGCGTATGGGCCCGGCGACCCCCGCCGAGCTCGCCACCATGCGCCAGGTCACCGCCGAGGCGATGCAGGACGGCGCCTTCGGCGTCTCGTACGCCCTGATCTACCCGCCCGACTCGTTCGTCGGTACCGACGAGCTGGTCGAGGTCTGCAAGGTGGTCGCCGCCCACCATGGGCTCTACATCACGCATGTACGCTCCGAGGCCGACCAGCTGCTCGAGGCGATCGGCGAGGCGGTGACGATCGGGCGGCGCGCCGGGCTGCCCGTCGAGATCTACCACCTCAAGGCGGCCGGGCGCCCCCACTGGGGGCTGATGCCCGCGGCGATCAGGGCGATCACGCAGGCCCGCGCCGAGGGCCTCGACGTCACCGCCGACATGTACCCCTACGCCGCCTCGGGCACCGGGCTGACCTCCATCCTTCCCCCGTGGGCCGACGCCGACGGCCGGCTCTACCAGAACCTGGCCGACCCGCAGATGCGAGCGAAGATCCGCGCCGAGGTGCTTGAGCCGTCCGGCGACTGGGAGCCGATGGCCCACAATACCACCCCCGCCGGGGTGATGCCGATCGGCTTCCACCTGCCCGAGCACCAGCCCTACGTCGGCCGGCGCCTCTCGGAGATTGCCGAGCTGCGCGGGCAGCACTGGGTCGACGCCGCCCTCGACCTGCTGCTGGCCGAGGGGCAGCGCATCAGCACGATCTACTTCTCGATGGACGAGGCCAATGTGCGCGCCCAGCTGGCCCTGCCCTGGGTGACGATCGCGACCGACGCGGGCGGCCACGACCCGGCCTGGGCCGCCGCCGAGGGCCCCGTCCACCCGCGGGCCTACGGCACCTACCCGCGCGTGCTCGGCCGCTACGTGCGCGACGAGGGCATCCTGACCCTCGAGGAGGCCGTGCGCAAGATGTCCGGGGCGGTCGCGGCCCGGCTTGGGCTGCGCGAGCGCGGCCTGCTGCGCGCGGGCTGCTTCGCCGACGTGGTGATCTTCGACCCCGCGACGATCGCCGACCGCGCCACCTTCGAGGCGCCCCACCAGCTCTCGCTGGGCGTGCGCGATGTCTGGGTCAACGGCGCGCGGGTCCTGGCCGGCGGCGAGCACACCGGGGCCACCCCCGG
>CAZKTU010000236.1:0-10191 GCA_964555675.1 uncultured Oscillochloris sp. | reverse complement strand
CGTCTTGCACTCGACCAGGGTCGGCCCGCCGCCGGCGCGGGCGCGGGCCACGGCCTCGCCGATGGCCCCGTAGACGGCGCAGAAGTCGTTGCCGTCGACGATGACGCCGGGCATGCCGTAGGCCGCGGCGCGGTCGGCCACGTGCTCGATATTCATCTGGCGCGAGAGGGGGGTCGAGTAGGCGTACTGGTTGTTCTCGCAGATCACGACCATGGGCAGCTGGAAGACCGAGGCCCAGTTGAGGGACTCGTGGGCCAGGCCCTGACTGGCGCTGCCGTCGCCGAAGAAGGCCATGGCCACGCGGGGCTCGCCCTTCAGCTTGAAGGCCTGGGCTACACCGGCGATCACCCCGGTCGAGGCGGGCAGGTGGCTGATGAAGCCGACGATGCCCAGGCTGTAGTCGCCCATGCCGTGGAGATTGGCGTCGCGCCCGCCGCTGACCCCGGTGGCCCGCCCGAGGAACTGGGCCAGGATGCGGCGCGGGTGCATGCCGCGCACGAGGTAGGTGCCCAGGTCGCGGTGCATGGGCGCGCAGACGTCGTCTGGGGCCAGGGCCAGGCCCGCGGCGACGCTGATCGCCTCGTGGCCGATCTGCGAGAAGTAGCCGCCGACAATCTTGCTCTGCTTGTGGAGGAAGGTGCCCCGGTCGTCGAGGGCGCGGGTCAGGCGCATCCAGTAGTGGGCCTGCCCCAGCAGGTCGGGGGGAAGCTCCATCGCTTACTCCGTGATGTCATGCGGGCGGGTGCTGGTTGCCTATTGTACCGCGGAACCCCGGAACTTGTGGGCTCGGGCGAGCGTCCTAGAGAGACATGTGCCGCCGGCGCTTATTGGCTTTGCATGTTGCCCTTGCTCTAAGGTAGAATACCGCTTATTGCCCCGGCCTCGCTCCGCGGCCAGCGCTATCTCGAAAGGGTGCTTATGCCGCGCCTTTCCTTTATTTATCCTGAGATGCTCTGGCTGCTCGCGGCCATTGCGCTGGTGTGGGCCATCGCCCTGATCACCCCGCGCAGACTTGCGCCGTGGCGCTTCTGGTCGAGCCTGGCCGTGCGCACGGCCCTGGCCCTGGCTCTGGTGCTCGCCGTGGCCGGGGCCCAGCTGGTGCTGCCCGTCGAGCGCCTGACAACGGTGTTCCTCCTGGACGGCAGCGATTCGCTGCCGCCTTCGTCGCGCGCCCAGGCCGAGACCTTCATCCAGGAGGCGCTGCAGCAGATGCCCGACGACGACCGGGCCGCCGTGGTGGTCTTCGGCGGCAACGCCCTGGTCGAGCGGGCCCCCAGCGAAGAGCGCCGCCTGGGTCGGATCAGCTCGGTCCCCGTCGCCACGCGCACCAATATCGAGGAGGCCGTGCAGCTCGGGCTGGCCCTCTTCCCCGCCGATGCCGAGAAGCGCCTCGTGCTGCTCTCGGACGGCGGCGAGAACGAGGGTCGGGCGGTCGAGGCGGCCCGCCTCGCCGCCGCGCGCGGGGTGCCGATCGATATTGTCGACCTGGCCGTCAACAGCGGCGACGCCGAGGCTCTGGTGGCCCGCATCGAGGCCCCCGCCCGCGTCCGCGAGGGCCAGGAGGCCAGCGTCGTGGCCTCGATCGAGAGCACGGTCGAACAACGGGCTACGGTGCAGTTGCTCGGCGACGGCGGGGTGATCGCCGAGCAGAGCGTGCAGCTGCAGCCCGGCTCCAACGAGGTCGGCTTCAGCGTCCCCGTCTCGGGCACGGGCTTCCAGCGCTTCAGGATCAGGGTCGAGCCCGAGCAGGACGGGCGGGCCCAGAACAACGAGGCCGCGGCCCTCATTCAGGTCCAGGGCCCCCCGCGCATCCTGCTGGTGGCCGACGATCGGGCCGAGGCGGCGCCGCTGCTCAGCGCGCTGCAGGCCACCAATATGGTGCCCGAGGTGCTCTCGCCCGAGGTGATGCCGGTCGACCTGGCCGGCCTCAGCGCCTACGAGGCCGTGGTGCTGGTGAACACGCCCGCCCGCAGCATCCCCGTCGGGGCCATGGCCGCGCTGCCGGGCTACGTGCGCGACCTGGGCAAGGGCCTGCTGATGATCGGCGGCGACGAGAGCTACGGCGTCGGCGGCTACGGCCGCACCCCGGTCGAAGAGGCCATGCCGGTCTATATGGATGTGCGCGACCGCGAGGAGCGGCCCGACCTGGCCCTGGTCTTCGTGATCGACAAGTCGGGCTCGATGGACGCCTGTCACTGCGCCAGCCCCGACCGCGGCAGCGCCCAGGTCCAGTCCTCGGGCACGCGCAAGGTCGATATCGCCAAAGAGGCCGTGGCTCAGGCCGCGGCCCTGCTGAGCGCCCAGGACACCCTCGGGGTGGTCACCTTCGATAGCCGCGCCCTCCAGACCCTGCCGCCCACAGAGGGCGCCACGGTCGACCAGGTGATCGACGCTATGGCCGACGTCGAGCCCCGCGGCTCGACCAATGTGCGCGCCGGCCTGCAAGAGGCCGAGGAGCTGCTCAAGGGCGTCGACGCGCGTCTGAAGCACGTGGTGCTGCTCACCGACGGCTGGGGCGCGGGCGGCGATCAGTCCGATATCGCCGAGCGCATGCGCGAGCAGGGCATGACCCTCAGCGTGGTCGCCGCGGGCGGCGGCTCGGCCGACTACCTCGAGCGGCTGGCCGACGCCGGCGGCGGGCGCTACTATCCCGTCCAGGATATGGCCGAGGTGCCGCAGATCTTCGTGCAGGAGACGATTACCACCGTCGGCAACTATATCGTCGAGCGGCCCTTCACGCCCGTGGCTATCGGCGAGAGCCCGGTGCTGGCCGGGATCGACGGCCTGCCCCCCCTCTACGGCTTCAACGGCAGCACGATCAAAGAGAGCGCCCGGGTCGTGCTCGAGACCGACGACGAGCAGCCGCTGCTGGCGACCTGGCAGTACGGCCTGGGCCGCAGCGCCGCCTGGCTGAGCGACGCCAAAGGCCAGTGGGCCAACGATTGGGTCGGCTGGGAGGATTTTCCGCGCTTCTCGTCGCAGCTGCTGGGCGCCGTGCTGCCTGTGCGGGGCGGCCAGGACATCAGCACCGAGGTGACGGTGGCCGGCGGCGAGACGATCGTGCAGCTGACCACCGGCGAGAGCCAGGACAACCTCGAGGTGACCGCGACCCTGATCGGCACCGACGGCACGCGCCGCGAGGTGCCCCTCTCGCAGGTCGGCCCCAGCAGCTATCAGGGCCGCCTCGAGAGCCCCGCCCCCGGCACCTACCTGGTGCAGATCAGCGGCGCCGCCGCCGAGCGGGTCGTGCTCCAGGAGACGGCCGGCCTGGTCGTCCCCTACTCGTCGGAGTACCGCGGCGCCCAGGCCAACCCCGCCCTGCTCGACGAGCTGGCCTCGCTCACGGCGGGGGCGCGCCTGACCGAGGCCCTCGAGGCCTTCAAGCCGGTCGCGGGCGAGGTGACGCGGGCCCAGGAGATCGGGCTGCCCCTGCTGCTGCTGGCCCTCTGCCTGCTGCCAATCGACATTGCGTTGCGCCGCCTGATGCTGCGCCGCAGCGACTTCGGGCAAGCGCGGGCCTGGGCGACGGCGCGGGCCGGGCGCCCCGCCGAGCCGCCGCCGCCCGACGCGACCCTCGAGCGGCTCCAGAGCGCCAAGCGGCGCGCGGGCGCGCGCATCAGCGGCGTCGAGCCGCCGCAGGCGCCGACCCCGCCACCTGAGACGCAGGCGCCGCCGCCCCCTGCCGGCCCCGCCGAGGACCCGCTGGAGCGGCTGCGCGCCGCCAAAGAGCGGGCGCGGCGTCGGGCCTCCGGCGAGGAGTAGGGGGGCTAGGGGGTCGCTTCGCTGACCTCGGCCTCGCGCGGGGGCGGGGTTTCGCGGGGGCGCCAGAGGGCTGCGACCATCACCAGGCCCGCGGCGCAGAAGATCAGGCCGAGGGCGATCGCCAGGGCCCAGGGCGGCATGCCGGCGTCGCGGGCGAGGCCCGTCAGGTAGGCCGAGAGGGCCGTGGCCAGGGTGAGGGCGGCGTACTCGGTGGCGAAGACGCGCCCGAGCAGGCGGTTGGGCACGCGCACCTGCAGCAGCGAGGTCGAGAAGACCCACTGGATGCTGCCGCCGATATGGGCGAAGAGGATGGCCAGGGCGGCGACGGCCAGGCTGGGGGCGCCGCTCAGGGCGATATAGCCGATCCCGGTGATGAAGAAGGCCACCGCGACGGCCCGGCGCAGAAAGATATCGCCGCCGCCGCCGAGGCGCAGGGCCAGGATCGGCCCGATGCCGGTGCCCACCCCGCGGGCGGCGTAGAGCAGCCCGATGCTCAGGGCGCCGTCGCGCCCGAGGGGGAAGATCTCGCGCCCGAAGAGGGCCAGCAGCAGCAGCACCCCGCCGCCCAGGCTCCACATCGCCTTGGTGAAGGTCAGCCAGAAGACCTCGTGGCGGCTGAGCACATAGCGGAAGCCCTCGCGCAGCTCGCGCACGGCCGAGGGCCTGGCCGCGGGCTGCCCCTGAGGGTCGTCGGCGGGGCGTCGCGGGCCGTCGGCGGCCACGCGCACCGTGGCGATCAGGGCGGCCGAGAGCAGGAACGAGGCCGAGTCGAGGGCGAAGGCCGCGGTGACGCCGAGGGTGCCGGCGACCAGGCCGCCGAGGGCCGCGCCGAGGGCGAGCATGGCCGACCAGGTGGCGCCGCTGATCGCGTTGGCGGCGACCAGCTCCTCGCGCGAGCAGATGCTGGGTAGGATGGCCGAGCGGGCCGGCTCGAAGAAGGCGGCGAGCGAGACCTTGCCGATCACCGCCAGGTAGAGCAGCCAGAGGTCTTCGGGGCCGTTGACCAGCAGCAGCAACAGGACCAGGGCGGCGCGCCCCAGGTCGCTGGCGATCAGCACCAGGCGTCGCGGCAGCCGGTCGACCACCACCCCGGCGAAGGGGCCGACGACGGCGCCGGGCAGGAACTCGGCCAGCAGCAGCAGGCCCACGGCCTGACCCGAGCCGGTCAGGTTGAGCATGAGCGTAAAGAGGGCGATGCTGTCGAGCCAGTCGCCGAGCTGGCTGACCACCTGGCCGTACCAGAGGCGTCGGAAGTTGCGGTTGCCGCGCAGCAGTGCGATATAGCCGGTCATGGGAGTTCACCGCAAAAAAAAGGGAGTCACGTGTGGTGAACCGCTAGTCGCGGCTGCGCGACTTCATGGCCCGCTCGATGGTGCGCTGCGACTCGCGCTTGGCGATATCCTCGCGCTTGTCGTAGCTCTTCTTGCCGCGCGCGATGCCGATCTCGACCTTGGCCAGGCGGCCCTTGAAGAACATCTTCAGGGGCACGAGGGTCAGGCCCTTCTGGCGGATGAGACCGTCGATGCGCTTGATCTCGCGGCGGTGCAGCAGCAGCTTGCGCGGGCGGGTCGGCTCGTGGTTGAAGAGCGTGCCCGACTGCTCGTAGGGCGAGATATGGGCATCGTAGAGGTAGACCTCTTCGTTATAGACGCGGGCGTAGCTGCCGCGCAGGTTGATCCGGCCGGCCCGCACCGACTTGATCTCGCTGCCGGTGAGCACGATGCCCGCCTCGTAGGTCTCCTCGATATCGTAGTCGTGACGGGCCTTGCGGTTATCGGCCACGACCCCTGGGGGCGCCTGTTTGCCGGCCATAGTAGTGTCAGAAATAAAGAGGCGGGGGGACGCGCCCCCCACCTGTTGCGAACGCTCTTCGGATTATAGCATGCCGCGCCGCTGCAGCCCTCAGCCTAGAGCAGGGTTACGGCCCGCTGCTGGCGGCGCTCGTTGCCGCGCCGATAGATAATCGTCATCAGGGTCGAGCTGAGCACGATGAAGAGCGAGTAGAGGGCCGGGATGAGCACCATCTCGCTGGCGAGGGCGGCGGGGAAGCTGAGCAGCACGATCGAGAGGGCCAGGGGCCCGTTCTGGATGCCGATCTCGAGCGAGACGGTCGAGGCACGGCGGAAGCCCATGCGCATAGCCGTGCAGATCGCCAGGATGGTGAGGAAGCCGAACAGGCCGATCCCGATCACCGCCGCGTAGACCTGCCAGGGCGTGGTGGCGAGGATGGGGTAGTTGCGCGGCACCCAGGTGACGATCAGGAAGAGGATGATCAGCACGCCGAGGATGCCGCCCCCGAGCTCCATGATCGCCCCGGCGTTGGCGTTGTGGCGGCGCACGTACATGCCGATCGCCACCGGGACGAGGGTGAGCAGCAGGCCGACGGCCAGGTTGGCGAAGCCGACGCTGACCTCGCTGCTCATGAAGACGCTGCCGTAGAGCAGCACCGCCAGCGGCGTGAGCACGGCGGCCGCCAGGGTCGAGGCGGCGGTCATGGTCACGCTGAGGGCCAGGTCGCCCTTGGCGAAGTAGGTGAAGATATTCGAGGTGGCCCCGCCGGGCATGCTGGCCATAATGATCAGGGCGATCGCCAGGACCGGCGGCAGGTTGAGCGACCAGGCCAGCAGGAAGCCGATCAGGGGCATGACCCCGAACTGGAAGACGATGCCCAGCACCATGATCCAGGGCCGCTTGAAGGCGCGCACGAAATCGCGCCAGGTGAGTGAGGCGCCCATGCCGAGCATGATCACGCCGATCATCAGGCCCAGCAGCAGCTGCTCGGTCTGGCTAACCATTGGCTCCCCCCGCTTCCTGTGCGCGGGGCTCGCCCCGCAGCTGCAGCTCTTCGTCGCGCAGGGCCCTGCGCAGCACCTTGCCCACATTGGTCTTCGGCAGCTCGGTTCGCAGCTCGATCTGGCGCGGCACCTTGTAGGCCGTCAGCAGAGTGCGGCAGTGCTCGCGCACCTGCTCGGCCGTGACGGTGACGCCGGGGCGGGGCACCACATAGGCCTTAACCTGCTCGCCGGCTTTGGGGTCGGGCAGGCCGATCACGGCCACCTCGGCCACGCCGGGCAGCTTCGCGATACAGTCCTCGACCTCGTTGGGGTAGACGTTGAAGCCGCTGACCAGGATGAGGTCCTTCTTGCGGTCGACGATGCGCAGATAGCCGTCGTCGTCGCGCTCGGCGATATCGCCGGTGAGCAGCCAGCCGTCGGCGGTCAGCACATTCGCCGTCTCGTCGGGGCGCCGCCAGTAGCCGCGCATCACCTGGGGGCCGCGCACGGCCAGCTCGCCGGCCTCGCCGGGGGCGGCCGGCTCGCCATAGACGTTGAGCAGGCGCACCTCGGTGCCGGCCACCACGGGGCCGATGCTGCCGGGGCGGGCCCCGTCGAAGGGATTGAGGGTGACCACGGGCGAGCTCTCGGTCAGGCCGTAGCCCTCGATCACCGGGGTGCCCGTCACCTTGCGCCAGCGCTCGGCCACGGCGGCGTAGAGGGCCGTGCCGCCGGCGATGCTGCCCTTCAGCTTCGGCGGCGGGTAGTCGGCGAACCACTCTTCGTTCAGCAGGCCGTTGAACAGGGTGTTGACCCCGGGGATCCAGCTGATCGGGTAGTTCTCGAGGGCCCGCTGCAGGTTCGAGAGCGGGCGCGGGCTGGCCACCAGGATGTTGCGGGCCCCCGCCTGGAAGAAGTAGAGCATGTTCGCCGTGAAGGCGAAGATATGGTACAGCGGCAGCACCGCCAGGGCGCACTCGTTGCCGTGCTCGACCTTGCCGGCCACCCGCTCTTCGATCTGGGCGACGTTGGCGAGCAGATTGGCGTGGGTGAGCATGGCGCCCTTGCTGACGCCCGTCGTGCCGCCGGTATACTGCAGAGCCGCCAGGTCGTCGCCCGTGAGGGCCGCACCGTACGAGCGCACGTCGGCCTTGCCCTCGCGGATGAGGGCCGCGCCCGTCGCCATGGCGGCGAGGCCCGTGACGGTGGGGACCGTGCAGGGCGGGATGATCTTGTTCCAGTACTTCATCACGCCGTGGGCGATGGAGCCGACCAGGCGCGGGAAGAGGTCGGTGAGCCGCACGAGGACGATCTGCTCGACCTTCGAACCGGCCACGACCGGGGGGAGCTTGTCGGCAAACAGGTCGACGATCACCAGGACGCGCGCCCCGCTGTCGTTGAGCTGGTGCAGCATCTCGCTGGGGGTGTAGAGCGGGTTGGTGTTGACCAGCACGCAGCCCGCCTTGAGCACGCCGAAGGCCCAGAGGGGGTAGGCCAGACTGTTGGGCAGCTGCACCGCCACCCTGTCGCCCGCGGCGAGGCCCAGGTGGCCCCGCAGATAGGCCGCGACCTGATCGCTGTAGGTGGCCACCTGCTCGAAGCTCAGGCTGCCGAACATGCCGTTGGGCAGCACGGCCGTGAAGGCCTGCTGGCGAGCATAGCGGGCGCAGGTCTGCTCGACAAGCTCGGCGAGGTGCCGGGCCGGCAGCGGGACCAGGCTCGTGGGCGCGGCCATCGTGGGCGCGCTGGTCTCAAGGGTAGCCATAGGCCTCCCGATCGGGCGGTAAATGCGGCGCAGCAAAAGCGACACACGTTGGTGATGTTTCAACTATATGCTGCCCGCGACGCCGGACCTATGGCTAATTTTCGCTCTCGGTCAGGGAATATTCCCCGCCGAAGTCTAGAGAAAGAGCGAGACCGTGTAGATCACCAGGCCGGCGAGGCCGCCGACGATCGTGCCGTTGATGCGGATGTACTGCAGGTCGCGCCCGAACTGCAGCTCGATCTTGCGGGTGACTTCCTCGGCCTCCCAGCCGCGCACGGTCTGGGTGACGAACTCGCCGGCGCTGCGCCCGTAGCGGCCCACGACGTAGCGCGACAGGTCCTCGGCCCAGCTGTCGACGCGCTCGCGCCACTCGGGGTCTTGCTCGAGCACATCGCCGAGGTGGGCGAGGCCGCGGCGGATCGAGAGGCGCAGGGCCGAGTCGGGGGTGGCGCTCTGGGCGAGCAGGCCCGCCTTCATGTCTTGCCAGAGATTGCCGGCCACCTCGCGCAGCATGGGGTGGGCCAGCAGCTCCTGCTTCAGCTCCTCGCCGCGGGCGCGCACCTCGGGGTCGTACTGCAGGTTGACGATCCAGCGGTCGAGGGTGAGGGTGAACTGGGCGTAGAGGGGGTGCTCGGGGTTTTCGCTCAGCTCGGCGAGGGTTTTGCGGGCCCCGTCGAGCAGGCGCTCGTAGATCTTCTGGTCGACGATACGCGGGGCCCAGGCCGGCAGCTCGCCGGCGATGCGCTTGCGAATGGCCTCCTGGTTTGCCTCGACCCACTGGGTGGCGACGCGGGCCAGCTGGAGCAGGATATCGCGCTGGCGGTGCTCGCCGACCACGGCGCCCAGCAGGCGGGCGATCACCGGGGTGGCGGGCACGGCGGCGACCCGCTCGCTGAGGGTGCGCTGGATGAGCGCGCCGACCTCGTCGTCGTTGGCGACCTTCAGCAGGGCGGTCAGGCTCTCGGCGGCCAGGTCGGCCACCTGGGCGCTGCGCTCGGGCTGGCGCAGCCAGCGGGCCAGGCGCCCGGCCACGTCCTGCTTGCGCACGCGGGCGACGATCTTCTCGGGGTCGAGGAAGTTGCGCTCGATGAAGCGACCGAAGCTCTCGGCGATGCGGTCTTTGCGCTGGGGCACAATCGCCGTATGTGGGATGGGGATGCCGAGGGGATGGCGGAAGAGAGCCGTCACCGCGAACCAGTCGGCCAGGGCGCCGATCATGGCGGCCTCGGCGAAGGCGCGCACGAAGCCGACCCATGGGCCGAGCTCGCGGAAGTAGGTCGCGATGAGGAAGATGAAGGTTACGGCCACCAGCAGACCGGTGGCCAGGCGCTGCATGTGGCGCAGCTCGGCGACGCGCTGTTGTTCGTCCATAGCAGTGGTTGTACGCTGAGCTGCGGCTTTCTGTTGCGCCGGCGGGTGGTATCATCGCCGCAATGCCCGCCGCGCAAAGGAGGCTCTATGTCGCTGATGGTACGCCAGGCCCGCCCCGAGGATGCCGGCGAGGTGGCCCGGCTCAATCTGGCCTTCAACGGCCCCGCGACCACCGTGGAGTATATCACGGCCCGCCTGGCCGACCCCGCGCCGGTCGAGCGGATCTTCCTCGCGCTGCTCGACGGGCGCGCCGTGGGCATGGTCGGCCTGCGCGTCTTCCCCTTCGCCCTCGACCCGACGCCCTTCGCCGAGCTGACCGAGCTGTTCGTCGAGGAGGCCTACAGGCGCCAGGGGGTGGCCCGCGCCCTGGTCGCCCATGTCGAGGGCGTCGCCACGGCCGCCGGGGCCCGCCAGCTGGTGCTGATCACCGCCTGGCGCAACGGGGGCGCCCACGCTTTTTACCACGCCCTCGGCTACAGGCTGTGGTGCCTGACCATGGCCCGTGATCTGGGTTAGTAC
>CAZKTU010000235.1:0-10205 GCA_964555675.1 uncultured Oscillochloris sp. | reverse complement strand
GCGGCGAGGGAAGAGGCGGCCTTCGAGATCGGGACAACACCCTGCTTCAGATCGACGTCTAGCGTATACTTCTTGAGATCTACCATGTGGGCCTCCGCTCAAACTATGCATGCGCCACGCACGGCGGGGAGAGTCGTTTGTCTGTGACCGGCGTGCCCCTCGCGCTTAACCCTTACAGTTCAACACGGGTTAAAACAAACGAGATGGAGCGACGTTCTCGCACAAGAGGCTGCGACATTCTTTTCGGCAATGCGGACGCTTTGAGGATACTGCCGTATTCTACTATAGATCTTGAATTTTGTTAACAAGAAGTAAAGCCAGATTTAGATCAATTTTTAACCGCCGGGCATGAATCCAGATCGGAGTCCTCTAGAAGAATATGCGGAACGTTCTACTGAGTAATCATGGCCCCCTTGCCACGCCGATCTTTCTTCCAGACGCCACCCTGGGGACGGTGCGCGCCGTCGATGCGCGCGACCTGCGCGAGGCCCGCATCGAGGCCGTGGTGATGAATGTGTTCCACCTCATGCAGCGCCCCGGCTCTTCGACGATCGAGGCCCTGGGCGGCCTGCACCGTATGGCGGCCTGGCCCGGCCCGATCATCACCGACTCGGGCGGCTTCCAGGCCTACTCGCTGATCCGCCAGAACCCCAAGGCCGGACGCATCGCCGACAGCGGGATCAGCTTTCAGCCCGAGGGCGCCGAGCGCAAGTTTCAGCTCAGCCCGGAGAAGAGTGTGCAGCTCCAGCTCGCCTATGGGGCCGATGTGGTCATCTGCCTCGACGACCCCACCCATGTCGACGATGGCCCCGCCGAGCAACAGGCTTCGGTCGAGCGCACCATCCGCTGGGCGCGCCGCTGCCGCGACGAGTTCGACCGCCAGGTGCGCCAGCGCAAGCTGGGCGACCAGCGCCCCCTGCTCTTCGGGGTGGTCCAGGGCGGCGGCGACTTCACGCTGCGCCGCCAGTGCGCCGACGCCCTACTCGCGATCGGCTTCGACGGCTTCGGCTTCGGCGGCTGGCCCCTCGACGCCCGCGGCCAACTGCTCACCGACATCCTCGCCCATACCAGAGCGGTCATCCCGCCCCACCTGCCGATGCACGCCCTCGGGGTCGGCCATCCCGAGAGCGTCGCCGCCTGCGCCCGCATGGGCTATCAGATCTTCGACAGCGCCCTGCCCACCCGCGACGCCCGCGCCGGCCGCCTCTACGCCTTCACCGGCGACCCCGCCGCGCCGAATTTCCGCCTGTTCGGCCGCTGGTTCGACTATGTCTATGTGGTCGACAAGAAGTTCATCAAGGCCACCGGCTCGGTCTACCCCGGCTGCGACTGCCACACCTGCCAGCACTACAGCCTCGGCTACCTCCATCATCTGCATAAGATCGGCGAGACGCTCTTCTTGCGCTTGGCTACTATTCATAACCTGCGCTTCATGACCCGGCTCGTCGAGCTGCTGCGCGCCGAGGGCGCGGGGGCCCTGCTCCCACCTCCGGCCGGCGAGGCGTAGAACAGAAAGAGTCCCACCATGGCCCAGCCCGACGACCCCCTCGATCAGCTCGTCGCCGAGGTGCTGCGCAGCGCAAAGTATCGCGCAATCAGCCCCGCCCTCGTGCGCACACTGGGCGCCCGCGAGCTGGCCGCCCGCCGCTCGCTCAAGGAGGCGGTCAAAGAGACCAAGGCGCGCCTGCACCAGGTGGCGGGCGCGTTCCTCGAGCGCACGCCCCCCTACACGAGCTGGCTCGAGCCGCTGCGCGCAGCTTCGGGCGACCGGGCCGCCCTCCAGGCCGCCTGTCGCCCGATCCTCGCCGGCCACGCCTCGACCCGCGAGCGCCTGCCCCAGCTCGAGTCCTTCTACAGCGCCGTCTTCGCCGCCCTGCCGCCCGTCGGGGCCGTGATCGACGCCGCCTGCGGCCTCAACCCTCTCGCCGCGCCGTGGATGCCCCTGGCGCCGGGCGCGACCTACCTGGCCTGCGACCTCTACGCCGATATGTGCGCCTTCGTCGACGCGGCGCTGCCCCTGCTGGGCCTCGCGGGCGAGGCCACGGTGTGGGATCTCGCAGCCGCCCCGCCCCCCTGGCGCGCCGACGTCGCCCTGGTGCTCAAGACTCTGCCTGTGCTCGAGCACGCCCGGCGCGGGGCCGGACGCGACCTGCTGCGCGGGCTCGCCGTCAGCCACCTGGTGGTCTCGTTCCCGACCCGCAGCCTGGGCGGGCGCAACGTCGGCATGGCCGCCACCTACGGCGGCCAGATGCGCGAGCTCGCCGCGGCCGAGGGCTGGAGCTATACGACCCTCGAGTTCGCCAACGAGATGGTCTTCGTCATCGCCAAATGAGCCTCAGTTGCCCACGATCTCGCGCACGGTGGTCAGCAGGTCGCCCAGGTTGCCGTTCTTCAAAACATAGGCGTCGAAGCCCTGGGCCACAAACTCGCCGACGACCCGCTCGGTGCGCGCCGTGTAGGCCATCACCGGGCAGGTGATGCCGCTGGCCCGCAGCGCCCGCAGCGTGGCCGAGCCATCCATGCCGGCCATGCTGATGTCGAGAATGACCAGATCGGGCGGCGTAGCTGTGGCGGCGGCAACTGCCTCTTCGCCGCTGCCCACAGCCTGCACCTCGTACCTCCCGACCCGCACAAGCACCCGCTCGACCATCGAGCGGGCCGTGTACACATCGTCGACCAGCAGCACTCTTGCCATGGACCGCATCCTAATCAAGCTCGGTGTCCGCTCTGCCTGCGGATCGATGCCATAGTATACCATCGGCCTCGCCACACTTCCCGGCCCGCTCTAGCGTACCAACTTACTCTAACAGCGCACCCCCCGTAGCCCGCCCGTTGCCCGGCGCGAGCAGTGTCTGAGAGCGCGGCAGCGAGAAGTAGAAGGTACTGCCCTTGCCGAGCTCGCTCTCGAGCCACATCCGCCCCCCGTGCAGGTCGACCAGCCAGCGACTGATCGAGAGCCCCAGGCCGGTGCCCGCGTGCTGGCGGGTATCTACACTCTCGACCTGCTCAAACTGGTTGAAGATGCGGGCCTGATCGCTATCGGCGATGCCGATGCCGGTATCGCGCACCCAGATAATCACCTCGCGCTCGTCGACCCGCGCGCCGAGCGCCACCTCGCCCTGCCTGGTGAACTTGCAGGCGTTCGAGACCAGGTTGAGCAGCACCTGGCGCACGCGCACCTCGTCGGCCGGGACGGTGGGCAGGGCCCCGCGATACTCGCGCCGCAGCAGCACCGGCCGCTCGTGCAGTAGCCCCTGGGCCGTGCGCAGCATCTCGTCCAGCAGGGGGGCCAGGGGCAGCGGCGTTTTATTCAGCTCGAGCCGGCCGGCCTCTACCCGCGCCAGGTCGAGGATGTCGTTGATCAGGCCCAGCAGGTGCTGGCCGCTGCGGCGGATCTCGCTCAGGTCGGCGACCACCGAGGCGGGCAACTGCTCGCCGTCGTAGACCTCGGGATGGTCGACCATCGCCGAGCTGAAGCCGATGATGATATTCAGGGGCGTGCGCAGCTCATGGCTCATGGTAGCCATGAAGCTTGACTTCGAGCGATAGGCCGTCTCGGCCGCGGCCCTGGCGGCGGCGAGCTCGTCGCTCTGGCGGATGAGCCGATCATTCAGCTGGTCGCGCTCGCGCAGGGTACGCTCGAGATCGGCCTGGGCCTGTCGCAGCAGGGCCTCGCGCCGCTCGGACTTCCAGGCCGTCTCGAGGGCCCAGTCGATGGTGCCGCGCACATGGTGGGCCGCCGCCCAGGACAGGGCGGCCACCCCGAAGAGCAGCAGCGCCATCGTCGTCATGACGCTGAAGAGTACGCCGAGCGACGGGCGATCCTGACCGACCAGGCCGGGCGCCGCCAGCAGCGCGAGCAGAAGCAGCAGCGCGTAGGCCGCCACGCGCATGGGCGCCTTCGGGCCGATCAGCAGGCCCGCGGCAGTCACGCCCAGGGCCGCGAGGTAGAGAACTGGGTTGGGCGCAAAGCCAAACGCGGCCACGCTGAGGATCGGCAGCAGCGCCAGGCCGTAGCACACGGTTGCCCCCGCTGCCGTCAGCCGCCGCCGGCGCAACAGCTCCCCGCTCAGCCAGATCATGCCCACCAGCCCCGCCGCCAGCCCGTACGGCCAGACATTGGCCCGGTACTGCACCAGCATGAGCATGCCGAAGGCAAAGGCCGCCACAATGCCGAGGGCCAGCAGCAGTGGCGGCATCAGCTCACGGGCAAGGCTCTCGTCGGGCACGGGGCGGCTCGCGCGCATGGCATTCCCGATAGTCTACAGCCAGTGGACAATAGACTGATCGTAGGATGCCGCTCACCCCCATGTCAAGTGAGCAGTCTTTCAGATCGGTGAAAGTTTCCTTATCCAGGCCCTAGAAGTAGCGGCTCAGATTCTCGAAGATCTGGGCGATGTCGCCCGTATCGCCCTTGACCACCAGGGTGCGCGAGAATTCGGCGATCGCCTCGACAATCGTCAGATCGGCGTCCTCGCCGTAGGCCACAGGGAAGATGCTGATCCCCGACTCATCGAAGCTCGCCCGCACCTCATCGAGGCTCATGGCGCTCGAGTTATCGGCCCCATCCGAGAGCAGCACAATGGCCGTGATGCGCTCATCCTCGGCGGGCGGCAGGCTCTCGAGCTCCTGGCGGGCCAGTGCGAGGGCGTCGAACACGGCGGTCTTGCCGCGGGCGCGCATATCGGCGATCTGCCCCTGCAGCGCGATCCGGTTCTCGCTCAGGGGCGCCATAGGCGTCACCACCCGGGCCGTCGAGTCGAACGTGATCAGGCCGACCCGGTCCTCGGGCAGGATGCGCTGCAGGAACGTGTCGAGGCCGGCCTGCACCAGGGCCAGCTTCTCGCCCTCCATCGAGCCCGAGGTGTCGACCACCAGCATAATGTCGGCGCGCTTGCGGTTGACCGCCCAGGCGTTCTTCGCGGCGACGATCGTGTCGGCCGGCGGGGCCTCGAGGATGGTCTGCACACCCGTCGGATCGACCCCGTAGGTCGGACTGATCGGGTCGGCCAGGGGCACGTCGATATTCGCCGGCCTGAAGCCGAAGCTCATCGCCGAGCGCTGGGCCTCCTCGGAGAGCAGAAAGTCGAAGAGCAGGTCGGCCGCCTCGCGCTCCTCGGGGGAGGCGCTGCTGAGCACGATGAAGGGGTTATCGTGCCAGAAGGTGCCCTCCCTGGGGTAGATCGCCACCAGGGGGGTCGTCGGCGGCTCGAACTTGTTGAAGTCGATTAGCGTGATCTCCTCCATGGGGAAGGCGGAGATATACGACATCCCGAACTTCTTCATGTTCGACGAGAAGATCAGCGTATTGTAGCCGTAGTGCTTGATGCCCTGCCCCAGATCGCGCACGAACTGCTGCGCCTCGGGGCTCTGTACGTCATCGACGGTGAGGCCGCGCTGTTTGCCGGCCGCCGCGTAGAACTCGGCGATCAAGGTGCTGAGGGCGGTGGTGCTGATCTCGGGGTCGGTGTGACCCCACGAGAAGCGGCCCCACTCGGGATGGCCGAACTTGCCCCAGCCGGCCGGGTCCTCGATCAGGGCCAGCATATCCGACCAGCCGATCGGAGTGTTGGGCCAGCCCATAGCCTCGGCCATGGGGCGCCACATGCCAATCACCACGGGGGTCAGCAGCATCGGCTCGTTCGAGACCGCCACCGCGCTGTTGCCCGACTCGTACTTGAGCACCTCGAGCCAGGTCGAGGCCGAGGGGCTCCAGACCGTGACGTCGAGCGTGCCGTTCTTCAGCTCGGTGCGCGCCGCCCCCGAAGACTTATTCACGCCCTCGACGAAGACCGGTCGCCCGCCCACCTCGACCCGCTGAGCGTTAAAGCGGGGGATCTGCTCGTTCAGCCACTTCTCCTTCTCGGGGCTGTAGGCGATCGAGATGCGCAGGGCGTTGTCCGGCGGGCCCTCTGCCCCGCCACCGCCGCCGACCAGCCCACACGCCGAGAGCAGCACAGCCAGGGCCGTCAAGAGCAGGGCCAGTGTGTGTCGTCGCATTGCTTTCCTCAAATAGTCTTCAGCCGTATCTGTGCACAGATACGGCTAAACTGGCGAACAAGTTGCACCGGCCGGGGCCAGTCAGATTATTGAACGATGAACTGGGCGTTGCGGTACTGGCTATCGAAGGCGTCTTTGATCACGCCGGCCTCGAGCACATCGCACACCTCGCGCACCCCGTCCTCGACGCCGAGCCGGGGGGCGTAGCCCAGCTCGCGCTTGATCTTGGCGAAGCTGACCCTGATGTCGTGCATATCCCCGCCGAAGGTCAGATCCTTATGCTCGACGCGCGTGCCCTCGACATAGCGCTGCACCAGGGCCACGATCTCGTCCTTGGTGTAGTTGCCCTCGTCGCTGCCGACATTGAAGATCTGGCCGCCCACCCGCTCGATTGGGGCCTCGAGAGCCAGCTTGACGGCGTCGGCCACATCGCGCACGTGGACGAACGAGCGGGCGTACCCCCGCTGATAGATCACCAGGCGCCGCTTGGTCAGAGCCTCGAGCACGAACTGGTTGACGATCAGATCGAAGCGCATGCGCGGCGAGACTCCGAAGAGGGTGGCGAGCCGAAAGAGGGTCGGCGCCGTCTGCCCGCCGCGTGTCTCGTTGAGCAGGAACTGCTCGGAGGCGACCTTCGTCTCCGCGTAGAGCGACTGGGGGCTCAGGGGCGACTCCTCGCTGACGGGCGAGCCGTCGGGCGACAGGCCGTAGTTGCTGTAGGTCGAGGCGAAGAGAAAGCGCGCCGCCCCCGCCGCCTCGGCCGCGGCGTAGACCCGCTTGGTGCCCTCGAAGTTGTAGCGCCAGGCGACCTGCGGGCCGACCATCTGGCACGCCGGGAAGCCGACAATCGCCGCGAGGTGTACCACCGCGTCGACTGCGCTCGGGGCCAGGTGGCCCACCCTGAGGCCGCCGCCCACTGCCTGCAGCTGCTCAGGGTCGCACACGTCGACCTTGGCGAAGCGGAAGTTTGGGTGCTGCCAGTAGCCCAGCAGCGACTGCCCGCCAAAGAGCAGGTCGTCGGCGACCGTGACCCGCCAGCCGGCGTTGAGCAGCACGCCCGTGAGCAGCGAGCCGATATAGCCGGCCCCGCCGGTAATCAGGGCGTGGGGAGCAGCGACAGCTGTTTCGCTCATGGTTGTCTCCTTGTGTTCTGACGAGAGACGGGCCTTATTGTACTACCGCCGACGCCACAGCGCACGCAACGCCCGCCGCGTCACGAGGCTGATACAACGCCTGGGTGCCATCTCCGTGCCCTGGCCGTGAGCAGGCAAGATGAAGAAACCGTTATCTGTCCGGGAGCTCGTACAGATACGCGGCCGCGCCTGGGCGGCGCACCTCCTTCAGGCGACGCCCGATCCCGTCCAGCACGTAGAGGCTGAACTGCTCTTCGTCGACCCCGTCCTCACGCCTGACATGACTGTAGATGAGCCAGACCCGCCCCCCCGGCAGCTCCTGCAGTTCAGCCGCGAGGGCCGGCAGATTTCCGTGCAGGTCGGCGCCGTAGAGCAGAGGCCCGGGCGGCGCGCCGAGACGCGCCGCATAGTAGCGGGTCGCCTCGGCGGCGCCATAGTAGACATAGACACTGTCGCCCGAGGTCCCATAGACCTCCTCAAGCACCGGGCGCAACTCCTCGCGGACTGGCGCAACACTGAACGCCGCGGCCTCGCTCAGCATACCGGCCAGCAGCAGCGCGCCGGCGGCGGGCGCCAGCCAGGCCGCCTGGTGGCGGGTCAGACGGTGCAAGGCGACCAGCCCCTCGGCGACGAGCATGAGCGCCGACGGAGCCAGGAAGAGCAGCAGGCGACCCTCGAACGGATAGCGCCCGAGGGCCGAGACAGCCACGGTCACAAAGAATGGCGCCACGAGGAGCAGGAGATGCTGCAGCCGGTCGCGCGCCATAGCATGGCCCCCGACGAGAGCCAGAAAGAGGCCCAGACCCGGGAGCGCAATGCCGGCGACGCTCCTGCCGAAGACCGTAAGGGGCCGCTCGAGATACCAGCGCAGGTCGCTGAACGAGCTCGGCGGCATCGGCGCAAAGGCCTCGAACCAGTAGTCGGACAGGTTATGGCTGGCGGCCAGGTGGCTGGCGGCGATCCAGTAGGCGGCGGTCGCGCTCAGCCCCCAGACCAACACAACCGCCGCCCGCCTGAGGGCGTCGCCGACCTCTCGCCGGGCTACGGCGTCATAGAAGATCACCGAGCCGATGCCCGCGAGGACAATTGTGGCCGGGTACGAGAACCAGACCAGGGCGCCCCCGCCAAGGGCGATCGCCACCAACTGTTGCCGCGCGCCCCCGTCGAGCAGCCGGGCCCCCAGCAACCAGATACACAGTGCGACCAGCACATCGCCGCCGTACGGCTTCACCTCTGCGGCATAGTAGAGCAACGGGGCCGCGACGGCGAAGCCCACGACGGCCACCGGCACCGCGCGGGGGCTGAGGTAGTGGCGAGCCGTCGCCACAAAGACGGGCAGAGCGAGCAGGCTCGCCGCGAGGGCCGTCAGGCGCAGGGCCGCCTCGCTCGTGCCCAGGGCGGCCGCGCTCGCCCAGACTGCGGCGAGGAAGCCGAGCGGCGCCGCCTGCTCGCCGCCGAGCGGCGCCAGCATGGCGGCGAAGGGCTGCCCAATAATCGTGTTGGCCAGGCGAGCCTCGCCCGCCCAGAGCGAGCGGTTGGCCAGAAAATGGTGCAGGCGCAGGGCCGCCCCCAGAGCCATGGCGACCCAGATAATGAGCCGAGGCCACACCTCAGGCGCAACCCGCTCTGCGAGTCGTGTGCGCAGACCGGCGAGCGGGCCATTCCGGCTTGATTTGACTGCCATGGGCCCCCTTTAGCGACGCCGAGCTGCTGTCCGCCTCGTCACCGAGGTATGCTCTTCGCCGCTGCCCACGGCGGGGCGCAGGGCCTTCGGCCCCACTGGGGTGGATGTGGAGAGCCTGGCCCTCGTAACGGACAGCGCCGCAACAACGAGAGAGCCCTCCGCAGCCCCCAGGGGGAGACCGCTCGGGGCTGAGCTCATTGCGGCTGCGCCGGAGACGGACCTATACGCTTAAGTATAATACTCCGCAGCAGCGTAGCTGACTCAGGTTGCAGCCATATGAATGGGGCCCCGGGCCAGGTGACTAATCTGTCACGCCGTCACTGCGCGATGCTGCTCGTACCACGCCACCGTGCGGCGCAGGCCCTCCTCGAAGGTCGTGACCGAGGCGAAGCCGAAGCGCTCGCGGGCCCGCGAGACATCGAGCTTGCGCCGCGGCTGGCCGTTGGGCTTGCTCGTATCCCAGACGATGCGGCCGGTGAAGCCCGTCACCCGCGCGATCGTCTCGGTCAGCTCCTTGATGCTGATCTCATAGCTGCTGCCCAGGTTCACCGGGTCGCTGCTCTCGTAGCGCTCGGCCGCCAGCAGGATACCCTCGGCCGCGTCCTCCACATAGAGGAACTCGCGGGTGGGCGAGCCGTCCCCCCAGGCGACGATCTCGGCGGCGCCCGTGTCGCGGGCCTCTACGCACTTGCGGATCAAGGCCGGGATGACGTGCGAACTATGCAGGTCGAAGTTATCGCGCGGGCCGTAGAGGTTGACGGGCAGCAGGAAGATCGAGTTAAAGCCATACTGCTCGCGGTAGCCCTGGCTCTGGACGAGCATCATCTTCTTGGCCAGACCGTACGGGGCGTTGGTCTCCTCGGGGTAGCCGCTCCAGAGGTCGTCCTCGCGGAAGGGCACCGGCGTGTGCTTGGGGTAGGCGCACACAGTGCCCAGGGCCACAAACTTCTCGACCCCTGCCTGCCAGCTCTCGTGCATCAGCTGCACGCCCATCATGAGGTTATCGTAGAAGAAGTCGGCGGGATGCTCTCTGTTGGCGCCAATCCCGCCAACTCTGGCCGCCATATGGATGATCAGATCGGGGCGGGCGTCGGCCAGGAGCTGCCGAATAGCGTCACGGTCGCGCAGATCGTAGTCATGGCTGCGCGGCACAATAATCTCGGCGGGCTCGCGGGCGGCCAGCTGCTCGACGACAAAGCCGCCGAGGAAGCCGGCCCCCCCAGTCACCACCACACGACGCCCAGTCCAGAAGCTGCGCCGATCTGCGCCGGATTGCTCGCTGCTCACTGTTCTTCCTTTGGTTCGCATTGTTCGCGCGGCACCGTTCCCACGCGCCCCTAAGGGACTCACATGATACCTGATCCTCACAAGCCCGTCGCCACCACGGT
>CAZKTU010000234.1:0-10290 GCA_964555675.1 uncultured Oscillochloris sp. | reverse complement strand
GGTGATGCGCACGTCGCGCTTGACCTTCTCGACCATGTACTCCTTGGTGTAGCCATATCCGCCGTGGGCCTGGATGGCGTCCTCGGCGGCCTTATTGCCGCTCTCGGTGGCGAAGTACTTGGCCACCGCGCCCTCAGTCTGCTGCTCGGGGTCGCCGCCGTCGATACGCTCGGCCACCCACTCGATATAGGCCCGCGAGGCCTCGAGCCTGACGGCGTTGGGCACCCAGAGCTTGTGGGTGTAGGCCTGCTTGGTCGAGAGCAACCCGCCGCCCTGGACGCGGGTCTGGCCGTAGCGGATGGCCCGCTCGAGGGCCGCCCAGCCGCCGCCGAGGCCGAACGAGCCGACCATCAGGCGGGTGTAGCCGAAGACCGCCTGGGCCTGGGCCAGGCCCCGTCCCTCGACCCCGCCGACCAGGTTCTCGACCGGGATGAAGACCTCGTCGAGGAAGAGGGCCGCGGTGTTCGAGGCCCTGATCCCGTGCTTGTCCTCGGGCTTGCCAAAGCTGAAGCCGGGTTGACCGGCTTCCATCACGAACCAGGTCGGGCCGCCGGGGGCGTTGGCCAGGATGGTGTACAGTTTGGCCACGCCGCCGTTCGAGATCCACTGCTTGCGGCCCGAGATCTTGTAGCCGATCAGCTTGCCGTCCTCCTCGACGGGCACCGCTTTGGTGGTGAGGGTGCCGAGGTCCGAGCCGGCCTGGGGCTCGGTGGCGCCGTAGGCGACCAGCATGCCCTCGCGGGCGATGCGGCCCATCCAGTGGGCCTTCTGCTCCTCGGTGCCGCCGACCACGATCGGGTCGGTGCCGAGGAAGGTGGCCAGCACGCCCGTGGCGATGCCCAGGTCGATCTTGGCCATCTGCTCGGAGACACGATAGACGTCGTAGGCCCCGCCGCCAAGGCCGTCGTACTCCTCGGGGATGAAGATCAGGTGAACGCCAATCTTATTCTGATCATAGAGGTCTTGCAGCACCTTGTGGGGAAACTCGTCGCGCTCGTCGAGCTCGCGCAGATACTCGGGCTTGAGCTCCTTGGCGGCATACTCGCGAATCGTCGCGAGGACCATCTCGAGGGTGTCGGTGTCCAGGGTCGAGGTCGTCATCGGCCTGTTCCTCCCGTTGTGGCACGCGTGATCGAGTGAGCACGCGGCATCAGGGCGCAGGCGACAATCGTCGCCCGCGGGTCGAGAGACTGCCCGTGCGCACGTGCATTGTGCCTGTGGCTGAAAGGTTCTGCGTGCAATCATAGGCGCATGACGCCGTGCGCACAGGTGAGGGACGTTTATCGTGAGAGAAGCTTCATTCACTCTTTTATAAGAATTGACTTGCGAAATACCCAGTGGGGGTATCAGCAGCAGAAGCGGCCGGATGCTGGTACGATAGTGGTATGCAGTTCTGAAGGGGGAGCACGATGCCGATCGCAAACGAAACAGTCCAGGCGGGCGCAACCGTAGCCGAGCGCTATACGCTGACCAATTCCGACGGGCTCGAGGCCGAGATTCTGACCTACGGGGGCACCCTGCAGGCCCTGCGCGCCCCCGGCCGCGACGGGCGCATGGCCGACGTAGTTCTGGGCTTCGACGAGTTTGCGCCCTACCTGGGGCCGCACCCCTTCTTCGGCAGCCTGGTCGGGCGTTACGCCAACCGCATCAGGGCGGGCCGCTTCAGCCTCGACGGCCAGAGCTACAGCCTGGCGATCAATAACGGGCCGAATCATCTTCACGGCGGGCCGGGCGGCTTCCACCAGGTGCTCTGGCAGGCCCAGCCCCTCGCGGCCCCCGATGGTCCGAGCCTGACCCTGGCCTACAGCAGCCCCGACGGCGAAGAGGGCTACCCGGGCACCCTCGCGGTGGTCGTCACCTACACCCTGACCAACAGCAACGACCTGCGCATCGACTACGAGGCGCGGGCCGACCGCGCGACGGTGCTCAATCTGACCAATCACGCTTACTTCAATCTGGCCGGCGAGGGCACCATTCTGGGCCACGAGCTGCAGGTGGCCGCCTCGCGCTTCCTGCCCGTCGACCCGACCTCGATCCCCCTCGGCGAGCTCAGGCCTGTGGCGGGCACGCCCTTCGACCTGCGGCGGCCCGCCCTGATCGGCGAGCGCATCGGCGCGGACGACGAGCAGTTGCGCCTGGTCAAGGGCTTCGACCACTGCTATGTGCTCGACAAATCGCCCGGCGAGCTGGCCTTCGCGGCCCGGGCCGCCGACCCCGTTAGCGGGCGCACCCTCGAGGTCTATACGACACAGCCGGGCGTGCAGCTCTACACGGCCAACTTTCTCGCGGGGGAGATCGTGGGCAAGGGCGGGCGGCGCTACGAGCAGTACAGCGCCCTCTGCCTCGAGACCCAGCACTTCCCCGACTCGCCGAACCAGCCCCAGTTCCCCAGCACGGTGCTGCGGCCGGGCGAGCGCTACAGGCACAGCACCGTCTACCGCCTCGGCATCAGCTAGGCACTGCGCTCTGCCGCAGCAGGGCCTCGATCGCCGCGCGCGTGGGCAGCGAGGGCTGGGCGCCGGCCCGGGTCGCGGCCAGGGCCCCCGCGGCCGAGGCGAAGCGCACGGCCTCGGGCAAGGGTTGACCCTCGACCAGGGCCACCGCGAGGGCGCCGCAGAAGGCATCGCCGGCCGCGGTGGCGTCGACGGCCGCCACCGGGAAGGCCGGCACGTGCAGACGCAGCTCGCCCGAGGCCAGGGCCGCGCCCGCCGCCCCCAGGGTGACAATCACATAGGCGGGGCCGCGCGCGAGCAAGGCCGCGGCGGCGGCGAGGGCCCCCGCAGGGTCGCGGACGGGCGCGCCGGTCAGGGCCTCGGCCTCGACCTCGTTGACCACCAGGCCGGTCATGGCCGCACTGACCGGCGGGCCGTCCGGCCGCGCCGGGGCGTAGTTGCAGAGCACGGGCACGCCCCGCGCGGCGGCCAACTCGAGCACGCGCGCGGTCGTGGCCGGCGGGATCTCCATCTGCAGCATCACCAGTTCCGCGACGCCGATCTGCTCGGCGAGGGCGTCGACGGCGGCGACGTCGAGGGCGTCATTGGCGCCGGGTGCGAGGGCGATCACATTGTCGCCGGCGGGGCCGACCAGGATGACGGCCGTGCCCGTGGGCCCGTCGACGCGCAGGGCGGCCGAGGCGTCGACCCCGTCGTGGGCGAAGCCCGCCAAGGCCGCGGCGCCGAACTCGTCCGAGCCGACGGCGGTGATGAAGACCACCTCGCCACCGGCGCGGGCGGCGGCCACGGCCTGGTTGGCGCCCTTGCCGCCGAAGGCCTGCAGGAAGCGCCCGCCGGCCACGGTCTCGCCGACCGCGGGCAGGCGCGGCAGCGCGACGATCAGGTCAATATTGGTGCTGCCGACGACGACGATAGGCATGGCGCCCCCCTTCTGATGCACATGGGAGGCTCCAGTGTACCACGCCCTCTCTACACGAGGTGGGCGTAGTCCGCATGGTCGGTGCTAGAGGACGCGGGGTCGATCCGGGCGGCGAGGGCATCCTCGAGGGCCACGGCGGCGATCGGCAGCAGGGGCACCATCGCCAGATTGTAGACCTCGGCGGCCTGACCCTTGAGGCCGAGGACCTTCTGGCCGAAGAAGAGCAGGGCGGGCAGACTGGCCGGGATGGCCACGATGGTCACGGCGCGGGCCGGCCAGCGCCCGCGGGGCAACCTGCCGAGGAAGGCCTGGCCCAGCGTGGTCACAGAGAGCGTATTGAAGAGCAGGCGCACATGCTCGCCAGTGCTCTCGTCGCGCAGGCTCAGCAGGGGGATCTTGGGCCAGAACTGCTTGCTGTTGCCGTGGAGGATGATCATGACCAGCATGTTGGCGAGGACGTAGCCGGCCTTATCGAAGAGGGTGCGCATCATCGCGGCTCCTGCATGAGTGTCGCAGCGCGGATACGGCGTCGCGCTATATTTGGAGACTATACGCCCCGAGCCCGGGCCCCCCGGTGAAGAGCCGCCCACTCCAGATTGAGGTCTACAAACCCATGAGCATCCTCGACAGCCTCTTGATCCTAGGCGGCGCCATCCTCGCCCTGCTCGCCATCGTGGCGGCAGCTCTGGCCTGGCGCGGCGAGAGCAGCCTGCTCGCTCTGGACGAGACCCCGACGCTGAGCGTCGCCGAGGTGGCCGAGCGGCATCGCTGGGCCGCCCACGGCGCCGCGGCCTTCGGCCAGCCGGTCGAGGTGGTCGGCACGATCGAGTGCGACACGCCGCTCCAGGCCCCCTACAGCGAGACCCGCTGCGTCGCCTACGACTATCGCGTGAGCGAGGAGAGCGAGCGTATCATCGGCCGGCCGGGCAGCCGGCACGCCCGCGAATTCGAGTTCGGCGGCCACGACGAGCATGGCGGGCGCGTCCCGCGCTTCTATGTACACGACGCGACCGGCCGCATCGCCGTCGACCCTGCGGGCGCCCGCATCGACATGCTCGAGACCGTGGCCCGCTATGAGGAGTACAGCGGCCTCGGCGGGGCCGAGCGCGAGATCTGGCGCGAGGAGCGCGCCCTGCCCCTCGGCAACCGCGTCTTCGTGCTCGGCTACCTCAGCACCGCCGACGGCGCGCCGCTGATCGGGCGCCACCCCACAGACCGGGGCCGGCGCTTCATCATCAGCCACCGCGACGAGGGGGGCCTGGCTGCGCGCACCGGCCTGCGCACCTACGGCCTCTACCTGGCCGCGCTCCTGGCCGCGGCCGGCGCCGCGGCGTGCTTCGTCGGGGCGTACCTGCTCTAGCCTCTGACGAGGGCCGTCAGCCGGCGCCGCGTCTCGTCCTCGCGGCCGGGGCGCGGGCGCACCACGGCCCAGCGGCCGGGCGCGCCGAGCGGCATCACCAGATGCGGCCCATCGCTGAGGCTGAAGGGGTGACGGCCCACCAGCTGCGGCCCGAGGGCCTCGACATCGACCAGCCGCGCAAAGGCGGCCCACGGCGCCTCCAGCCCCTCGGGGCCGTGGAGCCGCCGCCCTGTTGCGCCCATTGACACCCGCACGACGGTGCGGGCGCGGGCCGCGTCGAGCTCGACCATCAGGACGGTCTGGGGGGACAGGCGCGCCGTGAGGGCCCGTGCGGTGGCCTCGAGGTCGGCCTCGCCCGAGCCGGCCGCGAGCCGGCTCACCTCTGCGGCCCACATCCGCAGCGAACGAGTCTCGGCGGCGCGGCGGCGCGCGCGCCAGAGGCTGAGGACCCAGCTCGCCACAAGCAGGAGCGTCAGGATCACCAGGGCTGCCTGGGCCAAGACCTCGATCACCAGGCGCAGGTTGGGCGCTCCGCCGAGGGGCCGCCAGACGAACGGCAGCACCAGGAAGGCCAACACCGAGCCGAGACCGTTGGCCAGGGTGACCCCGGCGATCGAGCCGCTGCGCTCGACCAGAAGTCCGAAGAGCAGGCCGCAGCCGAAGGCGAGCAGCATCGTCAGGGGCGAGCCGTAGCCCAGGTGCAGCACCGCGAAGACCGCGGCGACGAACAGGGCGGCCCCGCGCCCGATGCAGCGATGGGCGGCGCGCAGCATCACCCCGCGGAAGAGCAGCTCCTCGGCGAAGGCCAGGCCCAGCACGAGGACCAGCGCCGCCAGGGCCAGCCGGGGCCAGTCCTGCGCCTCGGCCAGGGGCGCGGGCTGCAGGATCAGGTACTCCGCCACGCCGATGGGCAGGCCCAGGAGCGCGATCAGCCCCTGTGCGAGGGGCGAGCCGCGGCGCAGCCCGATCTCGGCCGGCCGCAGGCGCAGCTCGTTCGCGCCCCAGACCGCGGCCAGGAAGAGCGTCAGGGCCACGCCCGCCTGCCAGGCCAGCGGCGGCAGCCCCGGCAGCGCCAGAGCGAGTGAGAGCATGCGCACCAGGGGCACGAGCGAGAGCACGAAGAGCAGGCTCGACAGATGCCTGTCATTGAGCGCCGTCGCGTGCAGCTGCAGAGCGAACAGCAGGAAGGCCAGGCAGGCGATGCCGAGACCGGGCGGCCCATAAGCCAGGAGCAGCTCGGCGAGGGCCATGAGCCCAAGGTAGACGGGGGGCGCCAGGCGGGCCTGGCGCTCAGTCGCAGTTTCCATCAAAGCCTCGCCAACATACGTGCCGAAACGACGGGCCGATCCGTCGGCCTACAACGAGCACACATACCGATTGTCGCACAGACACGTCATGGCCCAGAGGCCTGTGTGCCGCTGCGCTACCAGTGCAATGCTAACCTGCTCGGTTGGGCTTGCGAGAGGAGTTTCGGGGAGGACATTGCCCTCGCCGGCCCTCCATGATCAGACAGCTCGGTTGTTTGAACAGCCAATGATACTGGTGATCGTAGCACGCATGAGCCTTGCCGAGGGATTACAGCTCGGTGACAGGGCCCTGGTCGGCGCCGAGCTCGAGCAGCCCGAGGCCCGCCAGCACCCTGAAATAGGCGGCGATCGACTCGGGGGCGCGCACGTCGGTCTCCAGCTCCACCAGGTCGACGATCGCGCCTATGCTGCGCCGGCCATCGGCCCAGAAGAGGGCCAGGTCGGCCACCAGGCCGTCGAAGCCCCTGCTGGCCGCCATGGCCGTCTCGGCGGCCTCCCGCTCGGCGGCCGGCAGCCGGCCCAGGTGGGGCCGCAGGCTCACGGGCCCCCTGTAGAGTCGGCGCGGCGTCAGGGCGGCCTGTTCAGGCGGCAGCTCGGCGCGCTCGGCGGGGCGCCAGGGCGCCAGGACCGCGCGGCTTTGCGCCCAGAGCAGGGCGGCCTGCTCCTCAGCAGCGCGCGCGAAGGGGGTCGGGTCGAAGGCAGGGTCGAGACGCTGCAGGCTCGCCAGGGCCAGGGCCTGGCGCTCGACGCGATAGGCGACCTGGGCCTGCCAGGGCGCGCCCTGGGGGGGCTCTCCGCCCAGGGCCGCGGTGACCGCGCTCTGCAGCTCGCGGGCGAGGCGCGCGACGAAGCGGGCGTTGAGCTCGTGGGCCAGCCAGGCGGCCTCGGGGGCGCCCGCCGTGGCGACGAAGGCCAGGTAGGCTCCGGCGACAGCCATGTTACGGGCCAGAGTTGCCGGCGAGACCTTCTCGAGGGTATCGGCCGTGGTGTGATAGAAGCGGTCGGGCCACTCGATGATCATCGGCGCGGGGATGCCGACGCTCGGGTCGGCGAGGATGTAGTGGTCGCTGCCGTTCGAGAAGGGCGTCGCGCCGTGGCGGTGCAGCGGTGGGTCGCCCCGGCCGCGAAAGGTATGGCTGTGGCCGGCCCCGGCGATCGCCTCGAGCAGCTCGCCGACGAAGCTCGGCAGGCTCTCGGGGGTGTGTACCACCAGGCTCACGCTGCCGGTCTGGGCCTGGTCTGCGCCCACCATGTCCAGGTTCAGGGCGGCGACCGTGCGCGGGATACGCTCCTCGTGGTTGGCCAGGTAGATGAAGGTGCCGGTCATCTCGGGGATCCAGAGGAAGCGCAGGCCGCGGCGCGGGCGGGGCAGCTCGCCCGAGGCGATCAGCGTGTTCAGGGCGCGCGCGATCTCCATGGCGGCGGCGGCCCCGCTGGCGTTATCGTTGGCGCAGGGGGCCGGGTGGCAGAGGTGGGCGACCAGCAGCACCTCCTCGTCGCTCTGGCCGGGGATGAAGGCGCTGACCGCCTCCATGGCCCCGTCGCTGAAGCTGCTGCGCACGCGGGCCCGCAGGCGCAGGCTCCGACCACTGCGCGCGGCCCTCGCCGCCTGACGCCGCAGCTCGACCCCGCCCCGCGGGCTGAGGGCGAAGCCAAAGGCGCGCGTCTCGCCGCCCCACCACCACCACGAGGCGTACTGAATGGCGTCGGGCAGATCGCCTGGGGGGCCGATCACCGCGATCGAGCGCATGCCGTCGAAGATCAGCCCGGCGGCCCCCAGCTCCTCGATCGCATAGCGGTGGACGGCCATCGGCATACTGCGGGTCAGGACCAGCTTGCCGCGCACATCGAGCCCGGCGTAGTCCTCGAGGCGTTCGCCGCCCTCTACCACCACGAGCTCATACTCGCCCTCGGCGCTCGCGCTGCGCGGCATCAGCGAGAGGGGCACGGCCCTGTAGTCGGCCAGCCGCTGTGTCGTGCCATCTGCGTGTAGCAGGTCAAGCCAGCCCTCGGCGCAGCTCCACTCCTGAAAGAGGGGCTCGCCCCAGGCCCAGGCCCCCTCGCGGACCGGGAACGCCTCGAGGGAGGCCTCGAGGCCATAGCCCTCGAGGGTCGCGTGCACCCAGGTGGCGGCCTCGCGGTACATGGGGCTGGCCTGGATGCGGTGCCACTGGCTGATGCGGGCCACAAGCGCCTTCGCCGCCTCTCCCGAGACCTCGTGCGCGACGGCGGCGAGCAGATGCTGGAACATGAGAGCGACCTCACCTTTGACTAAACGGCTGGCTCGGAGGCTGGGGCCGAGCGTGCGTCCCCTTGACAGCGCAGGTGCGCCGATGTATTTTAGTCTTAGCTAAAATAAATTTTTCGCGCCTGTGACACAAGTGTCATGGGCGGCAAAAGTAAAAGTTCACGAAGGATCAACATGCGAACGACCCCCCGCGAAAAGCTCGTGCTCTGGCTGAACGGCCTGGCGCTTTTCATCTGTCTCGAGCTGCTGATCCGCATCCAGGCCAGCCCGATCTCGCTCATGGGCCTGGCGGTGATCGTGCCCGCGGTCGCCATTATGGCCCTACTCACCATCTTCGTCCTGCGGCGCGCCCCCTAGACGGCGGTCCGCCTCCCCTCGCTCGCCTCGGCCCGCGCCGTCACCGTCAGGGGCAAGCGCACCGTGAAGGTGCTGCCCTCGCCCGGCGCGCTGCGCACCTCGACCGCACCCCCAAGCATCTGACAGAAGCGCCTGGTGATCGCCAGCCCCAGGCCGGTGCCCCCATAGCGCCGGGTCGTCGTCTCGTCGGCCTGCACAAAGGGCTCGAAGAGCCGGGCCAGCTGCTCGCGGGTCATGCCGATCCCCGTGTCCGCCACCTCGAACACAACCATCGGCGGCAGGCCCACCACCACCGTCCCCTCGCTCGTCGGGGCGTCGGGGTCTGAGCCCTCGCGGCGCACCCGCAGGCTCAGCTCACCGGCCTCGGTGAACTTGGCCGCGTTGCCGAGCAGGTTGATCAGGATCTGGCGCACTTTGGTCGGGTCACTGCGCAGCTCGGGCGGGTCGCCGTTATAGATCAGTCTGAGGCTATTGCCGTTCCGGCGGGCCAGGGGGCCGACCGTGGCCTCGACGTCGGCGATGAGCGGGCCGAGGGGGAAGGTCTCGTAGCGCACCTCCATCTTGCCGGCCTCGATCTTTGAGATATCGAGGATATCGTTGATCAGGCCGAGCAGGTGGTGGCCCGAGCGGCTGATCCGGTCGAGGTCGGTCTGCATGGTCTCGCGGTCGAGATCCTCGACCTCCTCGAGCAGCAGCTCACTATAGCCGATGATCGCATTGAGCGGCGTGCGCAGCTCGTGGCTCATGTTGGCCAGGAAGGTGCTCTTGGCGCGGCTGGCGGCCTCGGCGGCGTCGCGGGCCCGCTGCAGCTCATCCTCGATCTGGCGGCGGCGGGTCACATCGCGCAGGATGATCACGAAGAGGCGGCGCTCGCCCATCACCAGGCGGCCCGAGGTGAGATCCATGGGGAAGAGCTCGCCGTTCTTGCGCCGGCCCGCGACCTCGTCGCCGATGCTGATCAGCTTATACTGGCGGTGCAGCGGGTCGGGGATGAGGCGGGCGATGGGCTCGCCGAGGATCTCGTCTGCGCCATAGCCGAAAATGCGCTCGGCGGCCGGGTTGAAGGTCGTAATGCGATCCTGGTCGTCCACCACCAGGATACCGTCGACGGCGTGATCGACGACCGCCTGGCGGGTCAGGTCGGTCATGGCGGTGTCGGCGGCCACGGCCGCCAGGGTCTGGGCAACCTCGCCCAGCTCATCGGCGGTGGTGGGCGCCGCCGCGACCGAGCGCTCGCCGCCGGCGAGGCGGGCGGCCATGCCGGCCAGCTCCTCGGTGGCGCTGCCGAGCTGCGCGTGCAGGGCGGCCAGGGCGTAGGCGGTGATCAGGGCCGCCAGGAGTGCCAGAGCGCCCGGAACGAGCTGCGCCTGGGCCAGCAGGAAGACGGCCAGGGCGACGATGGGGGCGAGGGCGAGCAGAGCGGTCAGTGCGAACTTGCGCACCAGGCTAAGCCGGCGCAGTATGGCGACGAGTGGCGCGACAAGCTTGCCCAACGACACTGGCACCCCCGTGGTATGACGAGGCAGGAGGCAGGCGTACTAGGAGACTGGCCGGGCCAGGTTGACGGGTAACCGCCTCCCGTAAGGGCGCACCCATGTGTGCGCCCCACCCATGTGTGCGCCCCACCCATGTGTGCGCCCCACCCA
>CAZKTU010000233.1:0-10327 GCA_964555675.1 uncultured Oscillochloris sp. | reverse complement strand
CCCGAGGGCGTGGTCAAGCTGGTCGACTTCGGCATCTTCAAGCGGGGCATCCAGCGCACACGCCAGACCGTCCACGGCCTCGGCACCCTCGAGTATATGCCGCTCGAGCAGTTCGACTGGTCGGGCGGGACCGATCAGCGCAGCGACATCTATGCCCTGGGCGCGACCCTCTACCATCTGCTGACGCGCCGTTACCCCGAGAGCGCGCCCAAGCGCACCGCCAAAGCCCGCGACCCCCTGCGGCCGCCCCACAAGGTCGATGGGCGCATCTCGCGGCAGGTCTCGGAGGCGGTGATGCACGCCATGGCGCGCTTCCCCCAGGACCGCTATCCCAACGCCGAAGCCTTTAAGCGGGATCTGCTGGGCAGCAGCCAGCGCTATATCACCGGGGCGACGATCGGGCGCAGCTTGCGCGGCCACGCGAGCTTCGTACACGCCGTGGCCTGGGGGCCGACGGGCAGGCTCCTGGCCAGCGGGGGCGCCGACAGGACCGTGCGGGTCTGGCGGGCGGATACAGGGGTGGCGGTGGCCTGCCTCGAGGGCCACGGCGACCGCGTGCTGAGCGTGGCCTGGAGCCCCGACGGCCGGCTGATCGCCAGCGGCGGGGCCGACCGCAGCGTGCGCCTGTGGGATGCCGAGGGCGGGCGCCTGCTACGCACCCTGAGCGGCCACAGCGACCAGGTGACGAGCGTGGCCTGGAACATGGACGGCGACGTGCTGGCCACACTCGGGGCCGACTCGACGGTGCGTCTCTGGGGGATCGACGACGAGGCCCCGCCCCGCGAGCTACACGTGGCCGAGCGGCCCAAGGGCTACGGGGTGGCCTGGCGCCCCGACGACCAGATCCTCGCGGCGGGCTACGGCGATGGGATGGTGCGGCTCTGGCAGGTCGGCGAGCCGGTGCGGGTCCACACCCTGCCGGGCCACAGCAGCTATGTCTACAGCGTGGCCTGGAGCCCCGACGGGCAGGTCCTGGCCAGCGCCGGGGCCGACAAGACGGTGCGCCTGTGGCGGCTGGCCCAGGGCGGCCTGGTGAGCGAGCTGCAGAAGTACAAGAACTGGGCGGCCCAACTGGCCTGGAGCCCGATCAGCAAGGTGGCGGGCTATAGTGACCCGAAGCAGCAGGGCGATGTGTGGCTGTGGAAGGTGGGCGACGGAAGTCTGGCTACGACCCTGACCGGGCACCAGAACTATGTCTACAGCGTGGCCTGGAGCCCTGATGGCCAGGCCCTGGCCAGCGCCGGGGCCGACACGACGGTACACCTCTGGCGCGACGACGGGTCGCCGATCTGTACGCTGACCGGCCACACCGACTGGGTCAGCTGCGTGGCCTGGAGCCCCGACGGCAAGCTCCTGGCCAGCGCCAGCCTCGATGGGACACTGCAACTATGGAGCATGGAATAAGAACAACAAAATAGATACTCTCATGGAATGAATGACCGAATTGTGATGTACATCACGGAAGCCTTGTGATATACTTCACGCGTCCGATGGCCAGTCTACTTTCCCAGCCTGCAAAGGCGCGGCTCGGGGGAACAGCGTGTGCCAACTCAAGGGTTGACAAACACTGTGCACGGGCCTATAGTTGAGCTGTGGACTGTTAGCCTTTTGCAAAGGTTTCGGGGCTAAGCTATTTGCCCCACAGTTCACACGATCTGGAAGGTAGCACCACCGGTATGAATCTGCTCGGCTTTCCGCTCCTTTCGCTCGTTCTGTGGACACCGCTGATCGGCGCCCTGCTTCTGCTGGTTCTGCCCGCCGGTCGGGCGGCCCTGCATCGCTGGACAGCCCTCTCGGTGAGCGGGGTGACTCTGGCCCTGGCTATTGCGGCGGCCTTCTTCGTGATCACCGGCCCGTACGGCCCCCTCGGGCCGAACGGCATCGTCGACGCGCCCCCAATGCAGCTCGTCGATCGGGTCTCGTGGCTGCCGAGCTGGGGCGCTTACTATGTGGTCGGCGTCGACGGGCTCAACCTCTGGATGATGCTCCTGACCGCCTTCCTCACACCCTTCGCCATCGCAACGACCTGGAGCCGCTTCAGCCGACAGTCGCGCACCATGCTCGTCCTGCTCCTGGTGGCCGAGACGGCCTTCCTCGGCACCTTCCTGGTGCAGGACATGCTGCTCTTCTACATCTTCTTCGAGGCGGCCCTGCTGCCGATGGTCTTCCTGGTGGGCATGTGGGGCGGCCACGGCCGCGCGCAGGCCGCCATGCGCCTGTTCCTCTACACCTTCGCCGGCTCGGTGCTGATGCTGGTCGGGATCATCGCGCTGTATGTGCTGCACCGCGACGCGATGGCGGCCCTGACCCCGGGCTACCCCGGCACCTTCGACCTCGGGCAGATCACCGCCGACATGCGCAGCGGCGCCTTCCAGCTCACCCCTGTGGCCGAGCGGCTGCTCTTCGGGGCCTTCTTCGCCGCCTTCGCCGTGAAGCTGGCTCTCTGGCCCCTGCATACCTGGGTGCCCGACGTCTACGGCGCCGCGCCCACCCCGGCCGCGATTATGCTCGCCGCGGTGATGGCCAAGTTCGGCACCTACGGCCTGATCCGCTTCAATCTGACCCTCTTCCCCAACGCCGCCGAGTGGGCCGCCCCCGCCATCGCCGCCCTGGCGGTGATCGGGATCATCTACGCGGCGATTGTGGCCTTCGCCCAGAGCGATATGCAGAAGGTCGTGGCCTACGCCTCGATCAGCCACATGAACTTCATCGTGCTCGGCATCTTCGCCCTCAACTCGGTCGGCCTGAGCGGCGCGATCTTCCAGATGGTCAGCCACGGCATCACGACGGCGCTGCTGCTCGTCGCCGTCGCAGTGCTCTACGAGCGCCGCGAGATCCGCGAGCTGAGCTCGTTCGGCGGCCTCTGGAAGGTGATGCCAGCCTACGGCGGCCTGACCCTGGTGGCCCTGCTGGCCGCCGCGGGCCTGCCCGGCCTGATGGGCTTCATCGGCGAGTTCACGATTATGCAGGGCGTCTTCATCTCGCCCACCCTTGGGCTGCCCTACGCAGCCGGCGCCGCCGTCGGCGTGGTGCTCGCGGCAGTCTACGCGCTGCGCTGGTTCCGCATCAGCTTCATGGGCGAGATCGAGAACTCGTCGAACCTCGACCTGCCCGACCTGACCCGGCGCGAGCGACTGCTTATGGGCGGCCTCACCGCCGCGGTGATCGCCGGCGGGCTCTTCCCCAATCTGCTGCTCGGCCCGGTGCGCGGCTCGGTCGCCGGGGTGGTGGCCTACCTCGAGCCGGTGCTCGCCGCCGTGTCGCGCTTCCCCCTCTAGCACCTACGGCCTTACACACACAGCCCCCTCCGCCATAATGGCGGAGGGGGCTCTTTCATGCCTTCATTCCAGTGCAAGCCGCAGCCGTGGAGAACGAGGCCCCAGGGCGCACATGCTGGTCCGATTCCAAGGTTGTTGTAAGGATCGAGCAGTAGACTGAGGCTATAGGCACATCATCACACCCGACAGGAGCCCTTATGCAGACCCCCCGTCGGCCTTTCCCCTGGCTGCGCTGGATCGCGGGCGCCGCGATCGTCCTCGTCGTGCTCATCCAGCTCGTACCCGTCTGGGCCGTACAACAGAACCCGCCCGTTCACTCGGAGCCCGACTGGTCAAATGCCGAGGCCCAGGCGATCGCCCGCCGCGCCTGCTACGACTGTCACAGCAACGAGACAGTCTGGCCGCTGTACAGCAAGATCGCCCCGGTCTCGTGGCTGGTGACCTACGATGTCGTGGAGGGTCGCGAGAAGCTGAACTTCTCGGAGTGGGCCCTCGGCGGCGGCAAAGAGGCGGACGATATCGCCGAGACTGTGGCCGAGGGCGAGATGCCGCCCCGTATCTACACGATTATGCACCCCGAGGCGGTGCTGAGTGATGCGGAACGGCAAGTGCTGATGGACGCCTTCGGCGGGAGTGCAGAGCTCGGCCGGCGCCTGCAGCCATGAGCGAGGCGCCTTCGACAAGCTCAGGCAACCGCCGGCTGAGCTTGTCGAAGCCGAGTCTGTCGCCTTCTCAATCGTTCAGCCCCAGCGCTCGTTGACGAAGGCCAACTTGGCCCGGGCCTGGAAGGTGCCGCCGCCCTCGTGGTGGTTGTAGCGGTAGACCTCGATCGCCTTGGGCCCGCTGTAGTGGTTGTAGGCCGCATAGACCGTCGAGGGCGGGCAGATCTCGTCCATGAGGCCCACCGAGAAGAGGGCGTCGGCGCGGGCGCGGGCGGCGAAGTTCATCCCGTCGAAGTAGGCCAGGGTGGCGAACACGGCGTCGACCTTGTCGCGGTGGGTCAGGCAATAGCGGCCCAGCTCCTGGTAGGGGTGGGCGTCGGTGATCTCGGTGGCGCGGCGGAAGTGGCAGAGGAAGGGCACGTCGGGCATGGCGATCTGCACGTCGGGCGCCAGGGCCGCGGCTGCGATGGTGATGCCGCCCCCCTGGCTGCCGCCGGTGACCGCAATGCGAGCCGGGTCGACGGCGGGGTGAGCGCGCGCCGCCTCGACGGCCCGGGCGGCGTCGGCGAAGACGCGGCGGTAGTAGTAGGTCGCGGGGCGGGCGATACCGCGGGTCATGAAGCCAGGGTAGTGAGGATTCGCCCCCTCCGGCTCGGGGTCGGGGGTGTCGCCCGGCAGCCACGAGCTGCCCTGGCCGCGGGTGTCCATCACCAGGTGGGCGTAGCCGGCGCTCGCCCAGAGCAGCCAGTCGTGGGCGTGTCCGCGCCCGCCGCCGTAGCCGATATACTCGACCACGCAGGGGAGGGGGCCGCTGCGGTGGCGGGGCAGCAGCAGCCAGCCCTTGACCGGCTGCCCGCCGTAGCCGTTGAAGGCGAGGTCGAAGGTCTCGAGGCCGCGCAGGCCGGCATCGTGGGGGACGAAGCGCGGGTCGAGGGCGTGGCTGCCGGTTTCGGCCAGGGTGGTGGCCCAGAAGGCCTCGAAGTCGGCGGGCTCGTCGCGGGCGGGCAGGTAGGCCTCGAGTTGCGCGAGGGGCATGTCGAAGAGGGCCATCGGTCTCCTCCAGTTGCATAGGCGGGCTGCTGCCGGCCCATGGTAGCACAGCGGGGCGCGGCCAGAGCCGAGCTCGCTCCCGCGCTTCCCGGCCGCGCACAAGGCCCACCCTTCGTCCCGCCCTGGCCCTTGCTTTGGTCACGGCCGCGGGCTCGGGCGACAGTACTTTGGTCCAGTGCCGGTTGGATTGCTTTTCTGGCCCGGTATGCTATGCTTGTCGCTGAATACCTTCTATGTGCAAACATTTCAGCCGATAATCAGGTATGCCGTGACAGAGACTGTCGCAGACTCAATCGAGCATGCCGGACAGCAGGCTCTAGGGCAGGGTGATGCAGAGGCTGAGGGGCGCGAGCGCGCGGGCGCGCGACGTTTCGCCATCTCGCCCGGCCGGCGCGTCCAGTTGATCAGCTTCTTGATCCTGCTCGGCGGGATGATTATCACCGGGTGGTGGCTGGGCCGCAAGATCGAAGAGCGCGTCCTCGTCAATACGGTGAATATCAACCAGCTCTATGTCGAGAGTCTGATCGCCCCCGCCATCCAGGATCTGCGCACTCGCCCCAGGCTATCGCCCGAGGATATTGCGCACATGGACCAGATCCTCGCGGGCACGCCTCTGGGCGCCCAGCTGGCCGCCCTGATCCTCTGGGATAGCAATGGCACGGTGCTCTACAGCTCGACGCACCAGGAGATCGGTAGCTCCTACCCGCCGACCGAGGATCTGATCGCCGCGCAGGCGGGCCTGCTGACCTGGGATGTCGGCGAGGCCGACGAGGTCGAGCCGCTGATCGACCGGCAGAAGTCGCGGCTGCTGCTCGAGCTGTACAGCCCGGTGCGGGATGCGTCCAGCGGCAAGGTGCTGGCCGTGGCCGAGTTCTACCAGCCGTTCGACCCCCTGGCGCGCGATATCGCGGCCTCACGGCGCGAGATGTGGCTGGTGGTCGGGGTGGTGACCGGGGCGGTCTATCTGCTGCTCGCCGGCTTCGTCGAGCGGGCCAGCCTGACGATCGCCCGCCAGCAGGAGGCCCTGCAGGACCAGGTCGAGCAGCTGACCGAGCTGCTCTATCAGAATGATCAGCTCTACGAGCGCATCCAGCGGGCGACCCACAGCGCCGCCACCATGAACGAGCGGGTGCTGCGCAAGATCAGCGCCGATCTGCACGACGGGCCGGCCCAGTACCTCGGGGCGATGGCCCTGCACATGGACCGCATCTCGCTCTACCATCGGCAGCGCCCCGACGAGTCGATCGACCCCCACGTCACCCGCGCCCAGAGCGCCCTGGCCAAGGCGGTCGAAGAGCTGCGCTCGGTCGCCTCGGGCCTGGGTCTGCCCCAACTCGAGACCATGCCCCTCGACGCGGTGATCGCCCAGGTGGTCGACAGCCACGAGCAGCTGACCAACTCGCGGGTCACCGTCAAGGTCCATGAGCTGCCCGAGAACGCCAGCACCGCGATCAAGGCGACGGTGTACCGGGTGCTGCAAGAGGGGCTGAGCAACGCCTACCACCACGGCAAGGGGATCGACCAGCGGGTCGAGGCGGTGGTCGAGGGCGGGCTGCTCGGGCTGCTGGTCAGCGACCGAGGCCCCGGCTTCGACGTCGACGCGGCCATCGACAGCACCGAGCATCTTGGCCTCTCGGGCATGCGCGACAGGGTCGAGAGTCTGGGCGGCCACTTTACGATTACCAGCCGGCGCGGCAGCGGCACGTGGGTCCGGGTCTTGCTCCCACTCGAAGAGGTATCCGAGGTATCCGAAGATGCGTGACGAACAAGTGCGCCTGGTGATCATCGACGATCACCCGGCCTTCCGCGAGGGGGTCGCCCTGACCCTGGGCACCGAGCCCGACATGGCTGTCGTTGGCGAGGGCGACTCGGCCGAAGAGGCCATCCGTCTAGCGGCCAATTTGCGCCCCGACATCTTGCTGCTCGACCTCGATATCCCCGGCGGCGGTCTCTCGGTGCTCCAGGCGATCAGCGCGGCGGCGCCCGAAACCGAGGTGATTGTGCTGACCGCCTCGACCAGCGAGGCCAATATGCTGGCCTGCCTGCGGGCGGGGGCGCGGGGCTACGCCCTCAAGGGCGTCTCGGCCTCGGAGCTGGCCAAGATTACGCGCATGGTGCTCTCGGGCGAGGGCTATGTGCCGCCGGCGATGGCCGCGCGCATGCTCGTACACAGCCCGGGCGGCTCGGCCTCGGGCGAGTCGGCGATCGGCGAGCTCTCGGAGCGCGAGCAGCAGATCCTCGGCCAGGTGGCCGACGGGCTGAGCAACCGCCAGATCGCCCTGTCCCTCGGCCTCACCGAGAAGACGATCAAGAACCATATGACCGGGATCATGCAAAAGCTGGGGGTGCGCAACCGGGTTGAGGCCGCCCTGCTGGCCAAGCGGGCGCTGCGCGAGTGATATCAAACCCTGTTTGATCGTGTGCATAGGTTTTATTCGAAGGGGCCTGCGGCCCCTCCGAGCCTCCCCGCTCATGCACACTATTGTGCACGTTCGCCAAACAAGAAGAGGGGCCACGACCTTGCGGTCGTGGCCCCTCGTGTGACCCGGGGTTGGAGCGATTAGCGCAGGGTCACGAAGCCGTCCACGTCAACCCGGTTGCCGGTCGAGAGCGGGTTGCGGTTGCCGAGGACCACGATGTTCATCGTGTGCGAGCGGTTGGCCGCCAGGGCGGCGCTGGTGTACACGATCTGGGCGGGCTGCTCGGTGGGCGCGTACAGGTCGATGGTGGCCACGTTGGCGCCGTCGATCTGCACCGTGGCGCGGCCGCGGTCGGGGCCCTTGGTGGCGACCCAGGCGATGCGGATGGTCGAGGCGACACGGGCCGGGGCGTAGGTCAGCGAGGCGGTGTTGGCCGTGGCGAAGCGGACCGTGCCACCGTACGAGCCGGTGACGTTGCCGTTGGTCCAGGTGCCGCGCACGCTGGTGCCCGTGCCGTTCTGCTGCACCGCGTTGATGTTGAGGTTGGTGCCGGTGGCGTAGGCGCTGCAGTTGGCGCCGTTGCAGGCGCGGACCCGGAAGCGATTGGCGCCGGGGCTGACCAGCAGGGTGGTGCTGGTGGCCAGGGGGCTGGCCAGGGTCACCGGCGTGTAGGTCGTGCCGTTGTTGGTGCTGCGCTCGAGCTGGTAGGCAGTCACGGCGCCCGTGCTGGCCGTCCAGTTGACCGTCAGCGGGATGAGGTTGCTGGTGATGGCCGTGCCGATGCCCTGGGCGGGCACGCCGGGGGCGGTGGGCGCGGCGGCGTCGGCGCCGGTGCCGCTCAGGTTGATGCTCTGGAAGGCGGTGTTGGCGGCGGTGTCAAGGAAGTTCAGGGTCGCGGCCCGCGCGCCGATCACCGTGGGCGTGAAGGTCACCTGGACGGTGCAGCTGGCGCCGGCCGCCAGGGTCGCAGCACAGGTGTTGGACAGGATGGCGAAGTCGCCGGGGTTGGCGCCCGCGATGTAGGCGCTGTAGATGGTCATCGGGGCCGCGCCGACGTTGGTCAGGGTGAAGGCGCGCGGGGCGCTGGTGGCCGCGACCGGCGTGTAGTTCACGTTGCCGAAGTTGAAGCTCGTGGCCGAGAGGCCGGCGAGGGGCACGTTGCCCTCGGCGGGGGCGGTGCAGAAGCCCGCCTCGGGGCCGCCGACGATGCCGGTGGCGTTCTCGAAGATGGTGCCCTCGACGCCGGCCAGGGGGTCGCGGCCGAGCCACTGAGCGTGGGACTCGCCGTTCAGGGCCCGGTTGACGTCGGCGGCGCTCAGGCCGGTGTAGACGGCCGTCCAGGCGTTGCCGACCATCGTCAGGCTGCCGTTGAGGGCGCCCGAGCCGTCGGCGCGCAGGGTGTTGGCCCCGCTGGCGGTGAAGTTGGCGCCAATCGAGAGCAGACGGTGCTCGAGCTGGCCGAGGGCGATGGGCAGGCCGTCGAGGCCGATGGCCACACCCTTGACCGTGATGGTGCCGGGGGCGGTCTGGCTGGGGCGGCCGGCGAAGACGCCGTGGACCACGGTCTGGTCGGCCACACCATTGGCACGGGTGACGCGGACGATGTCGCCGGCGCGGATGTCGGGGGTCACGCTGACCCAGCAGCCGGCGTCGACGTGGTTGACCTCGACCAGGCCGCCGATGGGCGCGACCGGCTCGGACTCGCTGACCAGGACGCCGTTGCGGTAGACGCTGACGACGGCCGGGCCCTCGGTGTCGCTGTAGCCGCCGGCCGAGACGAAGTCGCGGGCCGGGAAGGCGATGATGCTAATCGGGGCCAGGGGCGGGTCGTTGGCCACGGTGGCCGAGGCGCTGTTCGAGTCGAGCGAGGCGTTGCCGGCCGAGTCGACGGCCTTGACGGTGTAGCTGTAGGTCTCGGCGGGGACGTTGCTGTCCAGGTAGCTCAGGGTCGTGCCGTTGACCGTGGCGATGGGCAGGGCCGCGCCGTCGCGGTAGATGCGGTAGCCGGTGACGCCCACCTCGTCGGTGGCGGCCGTCCAGCTGAGCAGGATGTTGCGGGCGCGCAGGTCGGGCACGCTGGCGGTCAGGGTCGGGGCGGTCGGGGCGGTGATGTCGGGCACGGCGGTGACGTTGGCGGTGACCGCGGGCGACTGGGCCGAGACGTTGCCGGCGGCGTCGAAGGCGTCGACGCTGTAGGTGAAGCTGCCGACGATGGGCTCGGCGACGGTGTGGCCGGGCGTGGCGACGGTGGCGATCAGCAGGCCGTTGCGGTAGACGTTGTAGCCGGTGGTGGCGACATCGTCAGTCGAGGCGACCCAGCTCAGGACAACCTCGCCGGTGCCGACGACGGCGACCAGGTCGGCGGGCACGCTCGGGGCGGTCACGTCGGGCATCACGACCGTCTCGGCGTTCGAGGCGAGCGAGAGGTTGCCGTAGCGCCCGCCGAGGCCGCTGTAGAGCTGCTCGACCGCGCTGGCGCCGGGGCCGCGGGGCGAGGCCGAGTCGAGGGCCTGGACCAGGTAGGTGTGCGAGCCGGGCAGCACGTTGGTGTCGAGGTAGCTGCTGACGCCGGCGCCGACGTAGCGCACGGGCTCGCCGTCGCGGCTGATCAGGTAGCCGTAGACCGCGAAGTCATCGGTCGAGGCCGTCCAGCTGAGCGAGACGGTGCGGGCGGCGCCGTTGGGCGTAATCGTCAGGCCGGGGGCGCTGGGCGCGGTCACGTCGGGCGTCTCGATGGGCGAGCTGCAGAAGCCAGCCGAGGGGCCGGGCAGGTCGGCCGAGCCAACCTCGAAGATGGTCAGCTCGACGCCGGCCAGGGGGTCGCGGCCGAGCCACATAATGCGCGACTCGACGCTGAGGGCGAGCTGGACATCGATGAAGCTCATCCCGCTGTAGGTCGCGGTCCACTTGGTGCCGG
>CAZKTU010000232.1:0-10339 GCA_964555675.1 uncultured Oscillochloris sp. | reverse complement strand
CCTCGCCCTCGGCTTCGCCCAGCTCGCGCAGGGTGATGCCCTTCGAGAGCTCGACCACCTTCGCTTGGCCGCCTGCGCTCTCGAGCAGCCCGGCGAGGAACTCCTCGTAGCCGGCGCCGTTGACGAAGACGACCTGGGCCTCGGCGACGCGGGCGATATCCTGGGGCGAGGGTGCGAAGCTATGGGTGTCGCCGCCGATCGGCACGAGCGTGCTGACGCGAACCCGGTCGCCGCCGACCTGACTGACGACATCGGCGACGATGCTGGTGCTGGCCACGACCGTGATCGGCTGACCCGCCGAAGACTCGGCTGTGGGGCTCTGGGCGGCGGGCGCCTGGCCGCAGGCGCTCAGAACAAGGACCAGAGCCGCAAGCGGCGCAAAAAATCGACGAAGCATCCCCCGCGCACTCCTTCAATTCAAAGGCTTGATGAGACAATGTTTCACCGAGACATTATCTCATCAAGCCTATGGACTGTCAAATGCGTAGGCGGATGTTAGGGGGGCGTGGGAGGACGAAATCCTCCCACGCAAAGACCTGCGCCATCCGTCGAACAAGGTTGGACGGAGGATCAGCGCTTCTCGCCGCTGAGGCCCTGCTCGCGGGCGCCCTCGCGGGCGGTCTGCTGAGCCGTCTCGGCGACGTCGCCCGCCACGCGCTGCACCTTCTCGACAGTGTCCTGGGCGACCTCCTGGGCCTTCTCGACTAGGTTGTCGCGGGCCTCGCCCATCAGGCGGTTCTCGTGCTCGGTGCGGGGCAGGCCGAAGCCGACCGCCGCGCCCAGGGCCAGGGCGACGGCGGCGACGCCCAGGGGGTTTTCGTACATCTGGCTCTGGAAGGTGTCCTCGGCGCGCCTGACCTGGGACTGGGCCTGGCCGGCGAGCTGCCCGGCGGTGTCGCGGGCCTGCTCGGCCACGCCGCCGACAGTGTCGCGAGCCTGCTCAATCAGGTTACCGGCGGCGTCGCGGGCCTGGCTGGCCGTATCGCCGACGGCGCTCTGGGCGCGCCGGGCCATGTTCTGCTCGCGCTCGTAGGCGCTCTGCGGCTCGTAGCCGCCCTGATAGCCGTAGGCGGGGGCGCCGGGGGCGCCGGGCCTGTAGGCGTAGGCCGCCTCGCCGCCATAGTAGCGCTCGGGGCCGCGCATTGAGCGCTGGTCGTAGCGGCGCGGCGGGGCGCTGCGCCGACCCATGAACAGCCAGCCGAGGCCGATGGCGGCCATGGCGGCGGGGACCGGGTTATGCTTGATTGTCTCCATCAGGCCGTAGCGGGCCTCGGTGATCGATTCGCCTGCGTTCCGTACCATCTCTTCCGCCCTCCCAATTGTCGCGTCGCGGACCGTCGCCGTCACCTCGTGGAACTGCTCGCGCACCTGCTCTTTGACTTGCTCGCCAAGATGCTGGGGGTTGAGCCGGGCCTGGATGGCGTCGATGGTCTCGCCCATCTGGCTGCGGGTCTGCTCGATCTCCGCCCGGATCTCAGCCGGGTCGTCCGTATCGTTGGTCGCATCGGCGGCCGCGCCGAGCTCGCGGTTCATTTCGTCTGGTCTTTGACCCATTGGGCGTCCTCCTTCAGCGTCTCGATCGTCTGCTCGGGCACGAGGTTGGCCCGCTTCAGGGCGCTCATGGCGCGCTGGATCAGCACGTAGCCGATCACGACTACGACTAGCCCGACAATTAGGGCGGCGATCCAGAGGGGCATGAGCTGGGCAAGGCCGACGATTATGGCGGCGAGCAGAGCCAGGAAGCCGGCGTAGGCGATCGCGCCGCCCGCGCCGAGGATGCCGACGTCGCGCCCGACCTCCGTGGCCTTCTGGGTCATCTCGGTGCGGGCCAGGGCCACTTCTTTGCGCACGAGCGAGCTGGTGTCGCTGGCAAGCCTGGCAAAGAGGTCGCCCAGGGACGGCTCATCCCGTTGTCGCTCCATCACGACCCCTCCCGATCTGTGTCGTAGATCCCGGCGCCGCGCCGGCCGGTCTGCCCCGAGGAGCCCTGGCCGGGGTTGGTGGTCGAGCGGGGTTTTCCCTCGGCGCCGTAGCCGGTGCTTCCGGCGCCGTAGCTCTCGCGGCCGGAAGCGTAGCCCGAGGCGCCGCCGTAGTCGGGTCCGTCGGCGTAGCCACTGTAGTAGGGGCGGTAGCGTGTCTCGTAGGCGCTGCTGGCGCCGTAGTAGCTCTCGTCATAGCTGGGGCGCGGGCGTGAGCTCTTGAGGAAGCGGGCGCCGAGCAGACCGAGGACGAAGGCCCCGCCGAGGAAGAGGGCCGGCTCGCGGCGGGCGAAGCGCTCGACGTCGTCGACGACGCGGCCCATGTCGTTCTCGCGCAGGTAGCTCGAGAAGCTCTCGACCTGCGAGGCGGCGCGGTCGACGTAGCCGGTCAGGCCGAGTTGGTCCTGGTCGCGCATCTGCTGGCCGGTCTGGCGCAGGGCCTGGGCCACCCCGCCGAGACCCTCGGCGACGCGGTCTTTCTGGCCCGATAGCTGGGTGCCGACCTGATCGCGGGCCTGGCCTGCGATGTCGCCGGCCTTCGCCTGAGCCTGCCTGGCCTTCTCTTTGGCCTGCTCGGCGATATCGTTCGTCCCTGTCCCGGTGACGCCCGGGCTGCGACGGGAACCCGACATGTCCTGAGTCATGAGTGTGCTCCTTATCTCGACAAGCTGGTGGCGGCCTGGGCGTGTCGCCGGCCCTGACACCAGACGATGTAGTCACTCCTCTGCACAAGATGTGCCAGCGCATGAGTGGGCCCGACCCGCCCGGACTGCAAACTGCCCGCAGAGCGCAACTTTGGGCGGCCTCTGGACGGTACAAGTGCAGGGGCGCGGGAGTGGTGCTCGCCAGGTTTCCAGCCGCAGGCGGGGCTTGCGAGGAGTTACGGGGCGCGGTCGCCGATCGCCAGAGTCCAGTAGCCCCCGGCGTAGCCGACCCCGATCTCGTAGAGCCGGCTCGGGTCGTACGAAGGGTCGTCGGGGTGGTAGCACCACTCGAGGTTCCCCCGATGGGCCGGCGAGGCCATCCAGCCGCTAAAGACATAGTCGGGGCTGTCGGAACCGCCGGCAATATTCTCTAACACCGCATTGGTCGGGTAGAGGTAGGGCGGATCGCTGTACCAGATCGAGGGGGCGTGCTGGTAGTCGCTGGTTGCGCTCATATAGGCGCTCCAGTCGCCTGCGGCCCGCATCAGGATGCTGCTGGGTGTGGCCGCTGGGCAGCCGGCAGCAGTGCGGGCCTGGTTGACTAGTTCGATCATGCGCGCCTCGAAGGCGTCGGGGTTCTCGGGGGCGGGGCTCGGTTGGGGCTCGGGCGTCGCCGGGGTCTTCGTGGCGCAGGTGGGGCAGCTCAGGGCGGGCAGGTAGATCGTGATCTGGGCGGCCTGGGCCTCGGCCCCGGTCGGCGCGCTCCGCGGGCTCGCGCTCAGCATGCCGGCGATGGTCAGCAGGGTCAGGAGGAGCGGGGAGTAGCGGTGCACTGAAGTACTCCTTTGCGAGAGAAGTAGTTACGAGCCATTGTAGGTGGCGCTCTTTCCGCCGCCGTACCAGAGAGCGATCGAGTCTGGGAGAGGAGTAGGCATGCGTATTCATCACCGCCGTCGTACCACCCTCGCGCTCCTGCTCAGCGTGCTGCTCACGGCCCTCAATCCTGCGCCGGCCCTCTGGGGCTGGCCGCAGACCGAGCTTGCCGAGGCGCGCCCTGTGGCGCCCCGCGTCAGCCCGGGGGGCGCCTTCGGCAGCGCCGCGCCCTGCCTGAGCAACCCTGACGTCTTCGTCACCACCAGGGGCGCCAATACGCTCTTCTTCCCCGCCGGCTCGCGCCTGAGTCAGAGCCAGGCCCTCGACCTGCCGGCGGTCCAGACGGTCACGGCCGGCGGGGCGGGGGCGATCCTGGCCGCACTGCGCAGTGTGGGCGCGGTCTATGGCCTGGCCTACGACGACGGGCGGGTCAGCGGGCGCGAGCGCCTGTTTGCCGCCGCCTTCACCAAGCGTTTCGTCGGCTATGGCCCGGCGGGCCCGGGCGGGATCTATGTCTTCCAGCGCATCGGCGCCGGCTGGTCCCTGGTCGGCTCGTTCGCCGCGCCTGGGGCTGTGGGCGCGAGCCACGCCGCGGGCAGCGATGGGGCGGTCATCCCGCAGGTCGGCAAGACCGGCCTCGGCGATATCGAGGTCAGCCCCGACGGGAGGGGGCTCTTCGCGGTCAATATCGGCCCGAAGCGGATCGAGCGCTTCGACCTTATGGGCGGCATGATCCCGCTCTACCAGGGCGCCATCCCGATCGATCTGAGCCGGATCAGCACCTCGGCCGCCGCTCAGGCCGACCTGTGGCCCTTCGCCCTCGAGTTCTATCCATTTCCCGCCCAGAGCACGACCAATCAGCAGCAACTGGTCGTGGGCGTCATCGATAGCGCCGAGCGCGGCCTGCTGGGCGGCAGGCCACAGCTGAGCGGCGCGAACTTTGTCGTCTCGCCCCAGGCCCACGTGCTCACCTATAACTTGGCGACGGGCGGCTGGTGGCGCAACCTCAGCCAGGATCTGGGCAACAGCCCGACCTTCAACGCGCGCCACGACGGCAGCACCTTCGGCGACTATGGCGGCTGGAACAACCGGCCGGGCAACTATCCGGTCAAAGCTTGGAACCCCTGGCGCGGCGACCTGGGGAGTATGGCTGCGGCGGGCCAGCAGATCTACTACCCGCAGCCCTGGCTGAGCGACATCGAGTTTCTGAGCTTTCAGCCCGCCCCGGGAGCGCCGGCCTGGGACACGCCCTACATGCTCCTTGGCCTGCGCGACCGCGTGGGCGACCAGGTCTATAACGCCAATCTGAGCACGGGGAGCATCCCGCCCGGGGAGCACACCGCCACTGCTCAGGGCGACACGCTCTACTACCGTTACCAGAGCGGGGCCTGGGTCTTTCAGTCGGGCGAAGCCTTCGACGATAACAGCCACTATGGCGGACCCTACGCCCATATCGAGAACCATATGGGCGCTCTGGCCAGTGTGCCGAATGAACAGACGGGGGTCGCCGCCCTGGGCGAGAGTCTGGCGACCACTTCTCTGGGCGGTCAGGGCGCCCAGGAGTTGCGCCTCTTCAACCGCGCCGCGGGCCCAAATGCCAGCGGTGTGCCGACGGCCCGCCCCGAGCTGTTCAGCTCAAACACCCACATGGCCACCAAGGCGAGCAACCTGGGCGATCTGGAGGTCCTCTGCGGCTACGCCCTGGTCGGCGGGCGGGTGTGGAATGACACGGATGCGAATGGGATACAAAACGTAGGCGATCTGGGCATCGCCGGAGTCGCCCTCGAAGTATTCGACAACGGCGGCCTCCCGGCGAGCGCCCCCGCTCTGGCGAGCGCCACAACCGACGCCCAGGGGCGCTACCTCTTCGCAGTGCCGCCGAATACAGCCGTAGGGATTCGGATCGCCTCAGGCAGCCGCAGCAGCCTGAGCGCCCAGGGCTACCGCAGCTTCACATGGCAACATCAGGGAAGCAGCGACACTGCCGACAGCGATGTAAACTCTTCGTGGGGATATATTGAGTTTGCTCCGCCAGGGAGCACACGGACCGGTAATAGCTCGGCGATCACGCCGCTCTGGCGTGAGGGCGAGGGCCGCAGCTTCGACATCGGGTTGACGAAATATTTGCCCACGGGCTCGGTCGGCGACCGGGTCTGGAGCGACAGCGACGCCAACGGCGTGCAGGACGCGGGTGAGGTGGGCGTGGCCGGCGTGGCGGTCACCCTCGAAAGCACGGGAGCGGCTGCCTCACTCGCCGGAGTGCGTACGACTGCTTCTACCGATGCTGCGGGTCTCTACCGCTTCCGCGATCTTGCTCCCGGCTTGTATCGTGTGCGTTTCAGTGTCCCGGCCGGCATGCGAGCCACCCTGAAAGACCAGGGCGGTGATGACGCCCGCGACAGCGATGTTGATGCTGGCTCTGCCTATACGACCGTGGACTTTGTTCTCGCTGAAGATAACCCGAACACGACCGCTCGCGAAGATATCGACACTACCCGCGACCTGGGCCTGCTCTCGGCGGTCGACGTCGAGATCCTCAAGAGCGGCCCCACCGCGGTGCTATTCAACGACGTCTTCAGCTATACCCTCGAGGCGGTGAATCGTTCGAGCGCCCCCGTCGCCAACGTCGTCGTCGGCGACAGCCTGCCCGTAACACTGCCCTTCGTCTCGGCCGCCCCGGCCCCGAGCAGCCGTGTGCCGGGCAACCTGATCGCCGGCGCGGGCGACCAGCTCAGCTGGAGCCTCGGGGCCCTCGCACCGGGCGAGCGCCGGGCGATCACTGTGCGTGTGCAGGCCGCCTTCTATGCCGCGGGCAGCCCCCTGACCTGGCCCGCCGAGAACTGCGCCACCGTCGCGACAATCCCGCCTGACGCCGTCGAGGCGAACAATCGCGCCTGCGTGAGCACCGAGGTGCGCCGGGTCGAGGTGGGGATCGCCAAGCTCGGCCCCACCGCCCCCGTCCTGGTGGGCGACGAGTTCGACTACACGCTGCGCTACAGCAACCTCGGCGTCACCCCCGCCAGCGTCGTCGTCAGGGATATTCTGCCGGCCGGCATCACCTTCGTCGGCTGGAGGACCAATCCGAGCGGCGTCTGCGCGGTCAGCAGCGTCACGCTCCTGACCTGCCCCGTGGGCGCCCTACCCCCCGGCGCGAGCGGCGAGGTCGTCTTCAGGGCCCGCGCCGAGCTGCCGGCTGCGGCGACGCCCGGCGCCACCTGGAGCGTCACCAACAGGGGCAACATCGGCCCCGCCGCGGGGGCCAGCTTGCCGGGCGACCTGGCCCCGAACAATAACGCCTTGCTCGTGACTACCATTCAGGCCCCCGACCTGCGGGCGGCAGTTCGGGCCAACCCGCGACCCCTGCCTGTGGGCGAGCCGGGAACCCTGGTCGCGACCTACGCCAACGCGGGCGCCGGCCTGGCCCGCAGCAGCGTGCTGACCGTCACCCACGCCCTGGGCGCGACCCTGGGCTCTATGCCCGCGGGCTGTAGCTACAGCGCCCCCGCCGCCCGCGTCGTATGCGCCCTCGGCGATCTGCCCGCGGGGGCTGCGGGCGCCGTCGAGCTGCCCCTGCGGCTGCCGGCCACGCCCGCCGACGGCGCTACCTACGCCTCAGACGCCTTCACCGCTACGTCCGAGATTGGGGCGGCCACGCCCGAGCGGCCCGTGCACCTGGCCGACAACGCCGCCGCCGACACGGTGGAGGTTGTGCGCCCCAACCCGTATGTCACCGCCGCCGGCCCCGACGACAGCGTGCGCCTGGCCTGGGGTAGCGGCTTCGTCTACGAGGTGGGCTACGGCAACCTCTACCGGGCGGCCCCGGGCCTGACCAGGGCGGCCGAGAGCAGTGTGCTCAGCGTGACTCTGCCCGCCGACGTCGAGTTCTTGACCGCCAGCGTGCCGCCCACCAGCATCAGTGGCCAGCTGCTCGTGTGGCAGCTGGGCGCCCTCGACCCGCAGGCGGCGGCCGGCCTACGCATCGCCGTGCGCACCGCCGTGCCGGCGGGGACCCTGCTGCACCTCGAGGCCGCGATCAGCACGGCGACCCCCGGCGACGATCTGGGCGACAACTTCGCGGCGGTCGACACAATCGTCGTGCGGCCCCCCGACACACTCCCCGCGCCCGACGGTCGCCTGCGCCTCGCCATCCACTCGGAGCTCGACCCGCTGCATGGCGGGGCCGACGAGGCCGACGCGGTCTACCTGACCCCCGCCGGCGCGGCGAGCATCGCCTGGCCCACGGGCGAGGTGCTGGACTTCGCCCCGCGCCTCGATCATTACGCGCTGGCCGACCCGGGCTGGCCCCTGGAGTACCGCGCGCGGGTGACCGGCTGGAGTCTCGCGGGCTTCGCCGCCAATGGGCGCCCCGTGGCCGCCACTGCAGCGGACAGCCGCGGCGTGGCCGGCTGTCGCGGCGCCGGCGCGCCCCCTGGTGCCGGCTCGGGCCTGACGGGGTGCGCCTACGCCTACCTGGGCGCCTACCCCGACGGGCGAGGCCTGGACAGCTTTCTGCCCGCGGCGGCGGCCCTGCGCGAGGCTGAGATGGCTGATCAGGCCCACGTCTACTGGACTCAGCCGCCGGCCCCGCCGATGCGCCCCGACGTGTACCTCTTCACCCTGGCGCCCCTCGCGCCGCCGCAGCTGGCGGTGGCGGTCGAAGTGGAGCTGTGGCTGGTCAACGCCTGCCCAGACTTCCTGCTCGACCCCCTCGGCGCATGCGGCGCGCCGATCGAGCTGCCCACCCCCGCGCGGGCCAGGCAGGTCATCGGCCAGAGCTTCGACGTGACCCTGGTGGTGCCGCGCAGCGTGGTCGGCCCCGCGGGCATGGCGGGGGAGTGAGTGTGAGAGCGTAAACAACAGTCAATGAGCGTAGCCCTAACAACCAGCCATGGCGGCGGGCGTATCTGCCCGGCGCCCACAAAGCACAGGGAGCGACGCGATGCTTTACAGCGATGGAAGACGGCGGCCCGGGCGGAGCGGGCAGGCGGTGGTGGAGTTCACCCTGGTGATCGGGCTATTCCTGCTGCTCATCCTGGGGCTAACCTGCGTCGGCCAGATCCTGCTCGCCAACTACGCGGTGAGCCAGGCGGCCCGCGCGGCGGCCCACCAGGCGGCGATCGAGGGCGGTGCGCCTGAGGCGGCGGCCGAAGCGGCCGGCCAGGTGCTCGACGCGGGCGTCGGCACGAGCGCCGACGAGGCGCTGGTGGCCGTGGTCTGCGCGCACGACCCCTGCCGGCGCTACGACCCGATCACGGTCACCGTGGACTACAGCGGGCCCTTCTGGACGCCCCTGCCGCCCATGTTCACCAGCTTCACGGTCAGCGCCGCCGCCACCCGCGCCGCCGAGCGCGATCAGCAATAGTCCGAAGGAGGTGGACATGAGCCGATTGCGTAAAGCCGCGGGCCAGGCCCTGCCGCTGACGGTGATCATCCTGCCGTTTCTGCTGGCCTTCACGCTGCTGGTGGTCGAGGTGGCCGAGCGCTGGCTGGAGGTTGCGATGGTGCAGGACGCCCTGCAGCAGGCCACCCGCTCGGCCGTGCAGAGCCTCGACTACGCCGCCTTTGCGCGGGGCGAGGCGGGCCTGCGGGCCGCCGAGCCCTGCGTTCGGCAGACCGCGGCCGAGGCGGCCGAGGGGCCGTGCGCCGAGGTTATCGCCGTGGCCGACCGCTTCCTGCGCATCAATCTGCGCGGCGTGCGCGGCCTGGTTGGGGCCGATCCCGACCAGGCCATCGAGGCCGTGGCCGCCCAGGTGCTCTGGACGGTGATGCCGGCGGGCGGCGGCTGCGCCTTCGGCAACGGCAAGAGTCTGCCCGCCGACCCCGCGCCCCTGATCTGCGCCGAGGCGCGCCCGACGATGGCGGGCCTGGTCGGCTGGGGCGCCTACACCCCCACGATCATCGCCGCCGACCGGCTCGATCCGGTCTCGCGCTGAAGTATCGAGCGAAAGGAGACACCCGATGGCCGTCATCACGCCCGGCACGCCCACCCTCGGCCAGGCCCTGACCCGCAAGAAGGCCAACCCGTTGCCCGCCCTGCTCCTGGGCCTCGGGCTGAGCATCGCCGTCGGCTTCGCCGTCCTCGGCTATCTCGAGAGCCGGCGCACCGAGCGGGTGGTGGTCTTCACCCGCGACGTGGCCTACGGCCAGCAGATCGTCGCCGACGACGTGGTCGCCGTCGAGCTGCCCCTGCACCGACCCGCCGCCCTGGCGGGCGTGGCCGACCCCGCCGCGGTGATTGGGCAGTACGCGACCCGCAACCTGGGCGCAAACGACCTGGCCCAGCCCGCGATGCTGATGCCGGGGCCGCCGGCCCAGCCGGTCTACCCCAATGGCGAGCAGCTCGGCGTGAATATGGTGCCCGTGCCCTTCAGCGTGGCCGCCCTCGGCCCGCTCAGCTATCGCGACCGTGTGAACCTGGGCTTCAGCGACCCCACGGGCGACCCGGCCCTCTGCGACGCGGCCAGGGGCGCGGTCGCCGGCGCGAGTCCGACCCGGCTCAGCCCGGCGAGCGCCGGCGGGATGGCCCTGCGGCCCTACGCCTGCCGCTTCATGAGCTATGTGCGCGTGCTCTGGATCGACGGCGAGGTGGCCTACCTGGAGATGACGCCCTACCAGGCCCAGGCCCTGTGGGCCATGCAAGCCTCCGGGGTGCAGCTCTGGGGCGAGCGCTACGGGGTCACCTCGGACCCGCTGCCCGCCCTCGCCCGGCTCGACTTCGGCCAGGTCAACCCCGAGGAGCTGCTGGCCCCCGCCCCGACCCCGCTGCCCCGCGAGGATGTGCTGACCCCGCCAGTCATCCCCGGCGCCAACGCCCCCATCCCTGGCGCCGTGCGTCCATAGACC
>CAZKTU010000231.1:0-10505 GCA_964555675.1 uncultured Oscillochloris sp. | reverse complement strand
CGGCTCGACCTTGAGGGAGCGCATCTCGGCGTCGGCACCGAGGCGGTAGACCTGAGCGCCGGCCTCGCCGAGAGTTACCTGCTCCCAGCTTGTGCCGGCGAAGCGTGTGGCCAGCTCAGGGGAGAGCGTAACCATTGCGTGCGTCTCCCTTGAGTGATGTCTCAGCGCATTGTATACTCAGCGCCTGAAGTGACTGGCGGCCGCTTGTCTGGAGCTGACGGCCGAGGAGGAGCACACCAATGGCCACCGTGCTGAAGCCGCCCACTCCGCTCCCGCCTACCCTACCGCAGCCCAGCGTCTTTCTCGCCGGCTCGATCGAGATGGGGCGGGCCGAGCTCTGGCAGGACGAGGTCGCGGCCGCGCTGCGCGATGAGCCGTTCACCATCCTCAACCCGCGCCGCGATGATTGGGACGCGAGCTGGGAGCAGAGCAGCGCGAACCCGCAGTTTGTGGCCCAGGTGACGTGGGAGCTCGACGCCCAGGAGCGGGCGGGCCTAATCGCGATGTACTTCGCCCCGGAGACCTACGCGCCAATCACGCTGCTTGAGCTCGGCCTGTTCGCCGCGAGCGGCAAGCTGCTGGTCTGCTGCCCGCCCGGCTACTGGCGCAAGGGCAACGTCGACGTGGTCTGCGCGCGCTACGGCATCCCCCAGATCTCGACGCTCAGTGAGCTGTGCGGCGCGATCGGCGCCTGGTCCGCCAGGCATCGGGGGCCTACGGCTCCGTAGCGGTGCCGCTGGGTTGGCTGCGCCTAGCGGCAGCGCAGGGCAGAGCGTCTAGATGTAGAGCTTTGGTGTCGCGGGTGGCATAGTGCAACTTGCGGGCGAGCGTGCGGTGTGCGGATGCTACACGAGCGAGCTGCCGCAACTTCTCGGGAGACGCACGCCAGGGCGTTTTACGGCGCGGCGGCGCCCAGATCCCCGCCGCCCAGCCCGTGCTCGAGCAGAGCCGCGGCCCGGGCGCGGCTCGCGTTCCAGCCCGGCAGCCCGTCGCGCGCCGCCGTCTCGTCGAGGCTCGCCTTGAGGTCCCGGAGCTGAGCCTCAAGCTGGCCGCGGTGCTCGCCGACGAGGGGGAGCGCGCCGACCAGCTGGGGCGCCGCATCGGCCGAGAGCGTCGCCAGGTAGACCACGTCGAGCTTGGCGGTGGCCTGGTAGCGGGCAACGTTCTCGCGCACGATCAGCGCGTCGGGGTTGAGCAGGTTCAGCGCGAGCACGTAGACCAGGGCCGAGGCCGGGGCGCCGAGGTTGAAGAGCCGCGGCCGGGCGAGCAGCAGCGCGGCGAGGAAGAGCAGCAGCACCACCGCGAGCCAGGCCATGAAGCTGTGGGTCAGCAGGCGTAGTAACGTGAAGCCGTAGGCCTGCTCGTAGAGCCACATGCGCAGCGCGGCTGAGGCGAGCATGCCTAGCACCAGCAGCACCATCGCCGCGCAGAGCCCGTTGAAGACGCGCAGCTGCCAAAGCCGCTCGCGCCGCCCGATGAGGGCCGCGACCCACAGGAAGCCGAGCGCCAGACATGCTACCGTCACCAGCTCGAAGAAGCCGCGCCGCGCGTAGTCGGCGTAGGTCATCCCGGTGCGCTCCAGCACGCTGCGCCCGCCGAACAGGTAGGCCCCCTGGATGGCCATAAAGGCGGCGAAGAGGGCGTCGATCAGCGCCAGCACCGTGACCGCCTCGCCCCAGCCCAGTAGGCGGAGGCTGCGCGGCGGGCTGAGGCGCTGGGTCTCCCCCTCGGCCGGCAGGCTGCCGAGGGGCGGGCCGAGCAGCGCGCCGGCCGGGTGCTCGCGGAGGGCCACGATCAGGCCGCCCGCGACGCACCAGGTGACGGCGCCCACCAGGACGACGTGGCCGCCGAGCCCCTCGAGGCTGAAGGGGAGCCGCAGGCTCAGCACGTCCCCCAGGTAGCTGGCGAAGATGCCGTCCGCCATGGCCAGCAGGCCCGTGAAGACCAGCAGCGCCGGGGCCGCGAGGGCGGCGCCGCGGCCGACGACGAGCAGCGCCCGGCCCTGGCCGCTGGAGACGCGTAGGCGAGCCGCCTGCGCGATCGCGAGCGGCCCCGGCAGCATGGCCGCCTCGATAGCCGCCCTGGCGACGCCGAGGCCCAGGCGCCAGCCCTCCAGCCGCAGCAGGCTGTCGGCGCGGGCGAGGGCGCCGTGCAGCACCAGCAGGCTGAGGGCGGCCAGCACGTTCAGGGCGGTGAGCAACGGCGCGGCACGCACCGCGACGAGGGCTGCGAAGAGGAGGGCGGCCGCGCCGAGCCAGCGGTTGGCCGGTGAGGGCGCGCCGCCTTCGAGACGGCTGAGCCAGGCCCAGGCGGCAAGCACTAGGCCGACGAACAGCGGGGCGGACAGCCCGGGGGCCCGGCCGTAGAAGAGCAGGTCGGCGCAGAGCCCCAGGCCGAGGGCGGCGGCGCAGAGGGCGAGCGGGTGGCGCAGGTGCGGCATAACGGTGGTGCTCCTGTGGGTCTGGCGGAGGCGGCCTGCCTCACCACCGTTGTACCAGCCCCGCCGCCCAGGCGCCACAGCCTAAGTGTCCCCGTCCGCGCACACAGGTGCTTGACACATGGCCAGCTCTGGATGCCATCGGTAGGGCCACGCGGCCGCCCGCGGGCTTACTCGCCTCGAGGCAGCGCCTCGCGGATACGAGCCACCGTGAGCGCAATGATTGGCCGGTCCTCTGGCTGAAGCGCCGCGTCGAGCAGCTCGGCGGTGAGGACGTAGAGCCACAGGCCAGCCCGCACCTGGTCGGCGATGGTCGGCGTTACGCCGGCGGCGTCTTCGAGGCCGAAGGCGAGCCGGCGCAGGCGCAGCCACTCCGGCTGGTCGACCATTGCCGAGCCGACCTCGTTGTAGACCGCGTTGTCGCCGCTGACGAGCACGCCGCGCTGCACCTGCATGACGTGGTTCAGCCCCCAGGAGCAGCCGTGGCGAGCGTTCAGCAGCCGGCCCACGTCGCCGCGCCGCAGCCCCTCCAGGCCCTTGTGAGCCTCCTCGGCCCAGCCCACCAGCTGCCGGCTCGCCCAGCGGTCGGCCCGCCCCTGCATCGTCGCGTCCCAGACGAAAGCGTGGGCGTGGGCCTGGAGCGCAGCGAAGGCGCCGCCACGGTCGACGAGTGCACGGGCGACGCGGAGCCCGGCGATGTGGCTCACCGCCTCCTCGGGCCGCTCGAACCAGCCCGCGGCGTCGGCCGGCGTGGCGCTGCTGAGGTTGACGAGCTGCTCGCCGATGAGGTGTGTGCCGTTGTCGGGCGCCTCGGCGGCGTCGGCCGCGAGCAGGCGCAGGAGGTCGACATCACTGAACGGCCCGGCGTCGCCGCGGGCGTGGCTGCCGAGTAGGGCGATGGCCTGCACCGATGGGTGGTCGAAGCGCTGAAGGAGGTCGGCAGCCGCGAGCGGGAGGTTCATTCTGGCTCCTATGGTCTCGAGCCGCGACAAGCATGAGGAGCAGCCGGCCCGGGCCGGCTGCATCGCTCGCACTGTCGCCCGCTTGGAGCGGGGTCGGGCTACTTCTCGACAAAGGCCCAGGCGATCTCCATCTCCTCGTCGGGCACACCCTCAACGCCCGGCGCGCTAACCCAGACCTCGCGCGGCGGGCCGTCGGTCCGGTAGCCGTTGCGCTCGACCCACTCGTACACGGCGTCGTAGCCCTCCAGCACCTTGGGGAAGTGGCACTCGGGGCCGCGCAGGGTCACGCAGGCCAGCCGGCCGGCTGGGAGCTCCCGGGCCTGCATCTCGCCGCCGAGCTCCACCCTCTGCGCCACCGGCACGCATACCTCGACCGGGCCGTCGTCATCTTGGTTCACCGGGCCGTGGTAGAGCCCGAAGGGTGGCCCCGCGGGCGTGAACCCGCGACGCTCGAGTGCTTGGGAGAGGGCGCTCGTCCCCTCCTGGATGAAGTCGCCGAGCCCGGCGACTTTGAGCTTGCGGCTGATGCTGACAATCGGCTGGGCTCCCACCTCGCGGACGCTGATCTCGTAGGGCATCGGGTCCTCCTCGTCTCTGAGCAGTGCGATAAGCTCCGGAACCGTCGTGCGCGCCCGCTGCGTGCGCCGCTCCAGCTCGGCCAGGTGCCGGCGCACCAGCTGCTCGGCCGCGTCGGGGGACGCGGCGAGGGTCTGGCGAACCAGGGCAAGGGGCATCTCGACCTGGCGCATCAGCAGAATGAGCCGGGCCAGCCGCAGCTGCTCGGGGTGGTAGTAGCGGTAGCCCGAGTCGGGGTCGACGAAGCGGGGGGCCAGGATGCCGAGCTGGGCGTAGAGGCGAAGGGCCTTCTGCGAGAGCAGCGAGGCGGCGGCGAAGCTCCCGATCGGGATGAGGTCAGCGCGCTCGTGGTTCATAGGCGGAGTATAGGGTCTGCCCAAAGGGACGAGTCAAGCCCACTCCTGGCGGCCTTATGCCGACTTCAGGTGCGGTGTGATCGCGCGCCACGCAGCCTGCTCGCCCTCGGCGCCGAGATACCCGAGGACGTAGTGATGGCTGCCGCGAAACGCATCGACAAACGTCGCGATCTGCGCGCTGTCCAGACCCCTGAGCGACAGGGCGGCGAGCTGCAAGCTCGCGATCCAGCCCTCTGTACGGGCCTCCAGCGCCTCCGCCGCCTCGCGGCTGATCGGCACGCGCATGGTCTGTTGAAGAAAGGCGTAGGCCTCGTCGATGGTGAAGCGGAGATCGGCGGCGCGCACCTCGGTCAGCACGCCCCTCGCCCGCAGCCGCGCGAGCGGCAGCGGGGGATCCACTCAGGCCCCGCGCCGGGCCACCCGCCGCGCAACCTTCTCGCTGGTCAGCTCGCGCAGGGCGTCGCCACCCACCCAGCGGGCTGCACGCGCCTCCGACGCCTGCAAGCGCCGGGCGACCGCCACCGCCGCCTGGTTCAGCGCGGCGCCGCGCTGCCCGATCTCGCGGATCGTCCAGCTGACCGCCTTCTTGACGAAGTTGCGCTCGTCGCCGGCTTCGCGTTCGGCACGGGCGAGGTAGCGGTAGAGCAGCTCGGCGGGGGCGCCTTTGTCTTTCCCTGCGACTTGAACCATCAGCACGAAGCCGGCCCGTTTGACGAACTCCTCCTCGCGTTCGCTCCAGACGAGAGCCCGCTCACGGGCGAACGGCGTCCGCACCCAGAGGTTGGTGCAGCACTGGTCGCAGAGGTCCCACGAGTTAAGTTCGGACACCCAGCGCTCCATCTGGTCGAGCGTCACCCGCTTCGGCTCGGCCACGATGCTGGCGAGGATGCGGGCCTCGTGGATGCCGGAGGCCCAGAGCTCCGTGGCGAGGGTGTGGCTGCGGCCGGTCTCGCGAGCGATCGCCCGCAGGGTCTTGACCGGGACGCCGAGCACGCGGGTGCCGCGGATGCCGAAGCGGGCCATGCCCGCGGCGTCCTCGGGGCTAGCGAGGGCCTCCAGCTGGGCGATGAGGGTTTCAGCCGCTATGGGCTGCACTGCTGCTCCTTCCTCGATAGGCGACATCTGGGTGGGCGGGCTAGCCGACGGCGCGCCGCAAAGCCGGACGCTCGTCCTCGGCTGCGACGCCTGGGAAGGGGTGCTCGGCGAAGGGGGCGACACAGGGCGCGCCAAAGGCGTAGGCCGCCCGGCGCCCCGTCAGGTCGAAGACCCCCGACCAGAGCGTGCTGCCGTACTCGCGGTGGGCACAGACCGGGGCGCTGTGGTCGGCGAGGACGAGCTGCGCCGATCGCCACGGGTCGGCCTCGGGCGGTGGCAGCCGGCGCATCAGCTCGGCCCGGGCCCGCGAGCTCGCCAGCGGGCGGCGGCCCTGGAGCGGCGTCAGGCTCGGGTGGGCGTAGTGGTTCGCCACCGCCACCGCCCGGGCGCACCAGCGGGTGCGCACCGGCAGGCCGGGGTAGCACTCCAGGGCGAGCAGCCGCCCCTCCGCATCGGCCAGGGTATAGTTGAACGGCGCCAGATGCGGCACACCGGCGATGAGCCGGGCCGCCTCACCCGCGTCGGCGCAGGTCTCCAGGGCGGCGCGCACCAGGAGGTGCGGCGGCAGGCCGGGCTCGACACGCTCGGGGCGCTGGGCCATCACCTTGTGGAGCGCCACGAACAGCCCGCGCTCGTTCACGCCGTCGTAGCGCCCGGCGACCATCCCGCCGTTCATGCCCAGGTGGGCGAAGCCGCCGCTTGGGCGGGTGTCGAGCAGGTGACGATTGGGGAAGCTGGCGACAAAATCGTAGTTTCGCCCGGCGAGCACCCGCCCGTCGGCGAGGCGCCACGCGAAGGCCGAGCAGCCGTGGGGCAGCGTACCCGCCCGCAGGAAGAGCCCGCGGGGCGGCGCCACACCCACCCGCTCGGCGAAGGCGGCGATCTCGGCCCAAACCGTTGGGGCGACGGCCCGCAGCGCGGCGGCGCAGCGCTCCAGAAAGGCCTCGTCGTCGGCCCAGGGGGCACGGGGCGCGCGGGTCGGGTGCGGGAGCGACCGCACCTGCTCGGCCTGGAGCCGGCCGAGGGTGGCCGGGTCGCCGGCCAGGCTGTAGATCTGGTAGCTGCTCATCGCAGGAACAGTGTAGCACGGCTGCGAGCGCTCAGGCCACGGCGCCGGTGCGCCACCTACAGCTGATACGGATCCGGGCCGGTTTCGCGCACCTCATCGATCAACAGCTCCCTATGGTGATGCTCCCGCTCTCCTCCTGCAGCATCAGCGGGGCGAGGTGGTCCAGGGAGCTGGCGACTGTCTCCGGAAACGGCGTCGGCGGTTGCCCACGTGGCGACGGCGCGGGCCATGCTGTACTATGCGGAGGAGTTCGCCACGACTGGCCAGCGGTCGCGCGCTGCCTCTGGCCGCTCGACGATGCCTGAGCGCACCGCACGCTTGCTGCCGCCCTTGCCGATGAAAGCGTGGAGCCGATGATGATCTGGGTTGACGCTGACGCATGCCCGAAGGCGGCCAAGGAGCTGCTCTACCGCGCCTCGGCGCGCCTCCAGCTTCCCGTCCGTCTGGTAGCCAACCGCCCACTGACGGCGCCCGACTCGCCACTCATTGAGGCCGTCCAGGTCAAGGCCGGCAGCGACGTCGCCGACAGCTACATCGTGCAGCACGTCGCCGCCGGCGACCTCGTCATCACCGCCGACGTCCCCCTCGCCAGCCTGGTTGTGGCCCAAGGTGCCACGGCCCTCGATCCCCGCGGGGAGATTCACACCGCCGACAGCATCGGCGAGCGGCTGGCCGTGCGCAACCTGATGGAGGAGCTGCGCTGGGCGGGGGTGGAAACCGGCGGTCCCGCGGCCTACAGCCCGGCCGACCGGCAGCGCTTCGCTCAGGCCCTCGACCGGCTGCTCAGCCGCCGCGGGACGGCCTCGTAGTGGAGCCAGCGGGAAGGCGCACCCCAATGTCGGCAGACGGTGCTCGACCTGCTGCTCCAGCTTGGCGCGATAATGTCTGCGCACTGATTGGCCGTCGCGTAGCTCGCGCGCACCGCGAGCGCCCGCTGCTGAAGCTGCTGAAGGTTCACCAGGCATCGCTCCTGTACTTGTGGGGCCAGGGGTGGCAAGCGCACTTCAAACGCGAAACAATTGAGCCCATGTCCTTTTCGCCGGCTTCGACAGGCTCAGCCACCGGTTGCCTGAGCTTGTCGAAGGCAACTCTATGCGGGCGCAACCGACCTGCTCGTGGCTATAGAGAGCCAGCACTGGCTCAGTTGGAGCGGATAACTCAGGGCTTCAGGACGCGGAGCTGCTGAACGACTTCCCACGCCTGCGATCTGCGATCGCGCAGGTGCCGGCCCTGGCCAAGTGGGGCGTGCTACCAGCACTCGGGAAGTGCCGCGACCAGCCGCTCGATCTCCTCCTCGGTGTTGTAGAGGTGGGGCGAGACCCGCACGCCGCGCCGCCGGCACACCACGACGATGCCGCGCTCGGCGAGCCGGGCCACCAGCGCCTCATCGCGCTTCGGCTCGCCGAGTGTGAAGACCACGATCGCGGCGCGGCGCTCCGGGTCGGCGGGGCTGACGAGCTGGACGGCAGGCGCAAGCCGCAGCAGCCCGTCCACCAGGAGCTGCGCGAGCCGCCGGTTGTGCGCCGCAATCCTGGCAAGTCCGACCTGCTCGATCAATCCTAGCGAGGCGGTCAGGGCGGTGAGGCCGAGGACGTTGGCACCGCCTGCGCTGTAGCGGCGCGCCCCGGGCTGCCAGGGGGCGTCGTCGGCGGGGTCGGCGCCGATCACGAAGGCCTGCTCGCCAACGAAGCGCGGCTGGATGCGGTCCAACGCCTCGGGGGTCACGTATAGGGCGCCGCAGCCGAAGCCCGCCAGCAGCCACTTGTAGCCGTGGAAGGTCAGGGCCGAGACCCGCAGCGCCCGCAGGTCAAGCTCGACCGCACCGACGGCCTGGATGCCGTCCACGATGAGAAGACAGCCGGCCCGCTCACAGCGCATCCCGAGCGCCTCCAGATCGACGAAGGAGCCGCTGTCCCAGGCGACGGCGCTACACGATACCGCTCGGGTGCGCGCATCTACAGCGTCCATCAGCTCCTCGACCGTCGGGCCAACCCCCTGTGTATGGACAAGCCGCACCTCGACCCCAAGCTCGCGGAGCTGCAGCCAGGTTCGTAGCACCGAGGGAAACTCGCGGGCTGGGAGAACGACATTGTCGCCGGGCCGCCATTCGATCCCGCGGGCGCAGATGTTCAGCCCGTGGGTGGTGTTCGCAGTGAAGACGAAGTCGTCCTCGCCGACACCCAACAGACGGGCGAGCTGCCCGCGGGCCACCTCGCCCGGCGCCTGCTCCTGAGGCCGGGCGAGGGCCCCGTACTGCGCCTGGAGCGCGGCTCGCTCGATCGCGCGACAGGCTCGGCTCGGGAGCGGGCCCTGGGTCGCGGCATTGAGGTAGGTGTACTCCGCGACCACGGGGAACTCACTCGCGCGCTCGGTCTCGTCGAGCAGGACGGTGGACTCGGATGTAGACATGGGAGCTCCCTGGCAGGCGCGGGTTCTGGTGCATTCTAGCACTTGGTGAGGAACCAGGTGACCAGGACGATGGCGGTGATGACGATATGGCGCGCGATGATCGCGGGCTCGCCGCCGCGCTGCCAGACCAGCAGGGCGTCGCCGAGCGGCATCACCGGCGTTTCGCCCGGGCCTGTGTGCGTTTTCCCATAGCTGGCCTTTGTGCTGGCCTTGACAGATAATGCGCCTTGCTCTATAGTTAGCCTACTGAATATAAGCAAGCTAACTATACAGGGCTGCCATGAGCGACGAGACATTGCGCCAGGCCACCTGCGCGCTGCTCGGCCAGATCTGCAAGCGCTACCAGGGCGAGACCAACAGCCGGCTCCAGGCGATCCAGCTCCACCGCGGCCAGGAGTTGATCCTCGCCGAGCTCTGGGAGCAGGACGGCCTGACCCCCTCGGAGCTCGCCGAGCGGCTCCTGGTTCAGCCGGCCACAATCACCAACGCGCTCCAGACGATGGAGCGGAGCGGCATGCTCGAACGGCGTCGTGCCAGCCACGACCAGCGTGTGGTGCAGGTCTTCCTCACCGATCCAGGCCGAGACAGCCGGGCCGCCGTCGAGGCGATCTGGCGCACGGTCGAGGGCTGCGCCTTCAGCGACTTCGGCGCCGACGAGGAGCGTGAACTGCACCGGCTGCTGAGCAAGCTGGATGCGAACCTCGCCCGGCTCGCCGAGCAGCGAGCCTGACAGCAGGGGCTGGGTGGCTCGGGCGGATAGATTATTGGCCTCGTCGCAGTGGGCGGCGAAGGCAGAGCGGAGGTTAGGATGATCGAGCAGCAGCGGGATCTGACGGTCGAGCAGGAGCGAGAGGCCAGCATACGTGGCGTGACCACCCTGGTCCGGCTGGAGCTTGGGAGCCATGGGCGGGGCTTCACCGACTACACGCTCAGCCCCGAGAGCGGGCTGGCAATTGACCCCTTCCTGGTGCTGAGCGACTTTCAGATGCCGCAGCCCTTCTTCCCGCCCCACCCCCACGCCGGCTTCTCGGTGATGACGTACATGTTCCCCGACTCGCCCGGCGCCTTCATCAACCGCGACAGCCTGGGCGACCACAGCCGCATCGAGCCGGGGGCCATGCACTGGACGCAGGCGGCCCGCGGCATTCAGCACGAGGAGGTGCCCGAGAACCCCGGTCAGGGCTGCCACGGCCTGCAGATGTGGGTCAACCTGGCGGCGCAGCACAAGCACGCCGACCCGGGCGCAGCTCACCTTAGCGCCGCCGACGTGCCCGAACTGAACCCTGCCCCTGGCGTGCGGTTGCGGGTTGTCGCGGGCAGCTATGGCGAGGTACAGGCGGGCTACGAGACCCTGACGGCGTTCACCCTGCTCGACGTCTACCTGGAGCCTGGGGCCGCGCTGTCGCACCGGCTGCCGGCGGGCGACACGGCGTTCCTGATGGCGATCGACGGCGCCGGCGCAGTGCTGGGCGCCACCGGGCCAACCGTGGTGGGCGAGCACACTGTAGCCCTCTTCGAACAAGGCGGGGAGCAACTGCGCGTACAGGCGGGCGAGGGGGCCTTCCACTTCCTGCTCGCCCACGGCCGGCCCCTCGGCGAGC
>CAZKTU010000230.1:0-10552 GCA_964555675.1 uncultured Oscillochloris sp. | reverse complement strand
GCGGCGTCTACCTGGGCGACATGCACGCCATGCAGGGCGACGGCGAGATCGCCGGGCACACCGCCGACGTCTCGGGCAAGGCCACCCTGCGGGTGAGCGTGATCAAGGGCCTGGGCAACGACGGCCCGATCCTGCTCATGCGGCCCGACGACCTGCCGCCCCTGGCCCGCCCCCTCAGCGCCGACGAGCGCGCGGCGGCCGAGGCTCTGGCCAGCCGCTGGGGCATGGCCGGCGTCGAGGTGAGCGGCCCGATCAGCTTCGTCGGCAGCGGGGCCAACCTCAACGCGGCCACCGACTGCGGGCTGGCCCGCGCCGCCGCCACCCTCGGCATGAGCGTCGACGAGGTCAAGAACCGCGTCACGATCACCGGCGGCATCGAGATCGGCCGCAACCCCGGCGTGGTCACCGTGACCCTGCTGGCCCCCATGGCCAAGCTCGACGCCATCGGCCTCGGCCAGCTCGTGCGCGAGCAGTACGGCCTCTGATCGCGAGGCGGGTGGTGTGGAGGGCCTGGCCCTCCACACTGCCCTACACCAGGCTGGCCCTGGCGGCCTCGAAGAGCCGCACCAGGCCGCGAGCGGTCTCCGCGGCGCGGAACTGGGGGTTCCAGGTCGGCTCGGCGAGGGCGTCGCTGACCACGAAGCCGCCGGCGATCTGCACCCCGCGCAAGGCCGCCACGGCGAAGAGGGCGGCCGCCTCCATCTCGACGGTCAGCACGCCCTGGGCCTGGTAGTGGGCGATCTCGGCCTTGGTCTCGCGGAAGGGCGCGTCGGTGGTCCAGGTCGGCCCCTGTGGCACCGCCGCGCCGCCGGCCGCCAGGGCCTGGGCGAAGCGCTCGGTCAGGGCCGGGTCGGGCAGGGCCGGGGCGGCTGGGTCGGGCAGGTAGTGGTGCGAGACGCCCTCGTCGCGCACGGCCGCGCTGCAGACCGTCAGGGCGCCCACCCCGAGGCCCGGGCCGATCCCGCCCGCGGTGCCGATGTTGATGAAGCGCCGCACCCCCATCGCCACCAGCAGCTCCATGAGCATCGCGGCGGCGGGCGCGCCGATGCCGAACTCGGCCGCCACCACCACCGCGCCGCCGGTCGAGGGCAGCGGGTAGAGCCGCCCGGTCACGCAGGGGATGCGCTCGGGCTCCTCGGCGGCGATTACATGCTCGAGCAGCGAGCGCTGATAGCAGAAGATCGCGGCGCTCGGCGCAAGCTCGCTCGGGGCGAGCCCGGCCGCGCGGAAATAGTCGAGGTGGTCGAGGGGCTCGAAGTGGGCCGGCGAGTTATGTTTGTCCGGCAGCTGGGGGATCGGCATCGTCTGGGTGCTCCTTCAAGCGTCCTGCTCAGGGCCCGGCGGCGTACGGGCAGTCTCGCGTGTCTGCTCCTCCAGTATAGACGGGCCGCCCCATGGCGACAAATACGCCGCCCTTGCGCGTTGCGCCACAACCGCACTACAATGGGGCGGTGCTTCCAGCCTTTTCAGCGCCGACGGTTGAGCGTGGCCAGGGCCCGCGGCCGGCAGTCGTCGCCCACAGGATCAATGCCCATGGCCGAGCTGCGGCAGAATCTGGCCACCCGCGAGTGGGTGATCATCGCCAGCGAGCGGGCACGGCGCCCCAACGCCTACGCCGAGGCCGCCGACCGGGCGCGTACCCACGAGCGCCCCGAGCACGACCCCGCCTGCCCCTTCTGCCCCGGCAACGAGGAGCTCGACCTCGAGATCGACCGCGCCCCGGCCACGGGCCACTGGTCGACCCGGGTGGTGCGCAATAAGTACCCCGCCCTCGCCCTCGACGGCCCCCTCACCCGCGCCTTCGACGGCGTCGAGCGCAGCATCACCGGGGTCGGCCACCACGAGATCCTGGTCGAGAACCCCTTCCACAACGCTACCCTGGCCCTCATGACCGACGAAGAGATCTACGCCGTGCTCGAGATGTACCTGCGCCGCGGCCAGATGATCGCGCGGGACCCGCGGGTCGAGCAGATTGTCTTCTTCAAGAACCACGGCGAGCGGGCCGGGGCCTCGCTGCCCCACGCCCATAGTCAGATCATCGGCCTGCCGATCGTGCCGGGCGACATCCGCCACCGCATCGAAGAGGCGCGACGCTTCTTCGACGACACCGGGCAGTGCGTCTTCTGCACCATGCTCAGCGACGAGCTGGCCCGCGACGAGCGTCTCGTGGCGCTCAACGACCACTTCGCCGCCTTCGTGCTGTATGCCTCGTCGTCGCCCTTCCATATCTGGATTATGCCGCGCCGCCACCACGCCAGCTTCCTTCACGTCGACCCCGCCTCGCTGATCCACCTGGCCCCGCTGCTGCGCGATGTGCTCTTTCGCCTCTACACCCACCTCAACGACCCCGACTACAATCTGATCATTCGCTCAACCCCGACCAAAGAGCCCGAGAACGGCTACTTCCACTGGTATGTCGCCATCGTCCCGCGCCTCAGTCGCAGCGCCGGCTTCGAGCTCGGCAGCGGCGTCTGGATCAACCCCTCGCTGCCCGAGCAGTGCGCCGCCTTCCTGCGCGCTGATACCTGAAAGGTACCAGGCTGATACAGAGCCCTTGACAGATAATCACCGCCTGTGGTATCCTTCGGCTGTTCGACCAGTTGTGAAGGTTGCACCCATCATGCCCTCCCGATCTCTGAACGTAGTTCTCCTTAGCGGCCTCGTACTCCTCCTTATTGGGTGGAGCAATAGTCGTTAAGGGAGGGTCGGACGACCCAGGCAGACTGAGAAAGACTGAGCCTCCCGAGCAAGCGCCGGGGGGTTTTTTAGTGGCCCGTCGGCTGGTGACTGGAGCAAGCGCTATGAACCGTATCGGCCGTATCATCGCAGACCTGCTCGCCCGTCTTCGCGGCCCGCGTCTTCAGCCCGCGCCCGTCCCTGTGCCCGTACGGTCCCGTCGCTTGCGCTAGCCCGTCCAACGCCGCAGCGCCTGGTGCAAGGCCCCGCGCCGGCGCCCGCCCACAGCGCAGTGGGCTGCGGCGAACTGCCTCATTGTGGCGGCATCGTCCGTTCGGACTCGCTATCATTTCCGGACCGCTCGTGAGCGTCGTAGCAGACTCCTGAAGCGCGGACAGCCCGAGGCTGGCCAGCCTGGCCTTGTGTTGCCCGTCGTGTAGCAGCCACCCGAGAGGAAGGGACGTATGTCCAACCAGAGAACTGGCGCCCAGATTATGTGCGAGGCCCTCATCCGCGAGGGCGTCGAGGTGATGTTCGGCATCCCCGGCGGCGCGATTATGCCGTTCTACTTCGCCATGTGGGAGTACCGCGAGAAGCTGCGCCATGTGCTCTGCCGCCACGAGCAGGGCGCCGGCCACGCCGCCGAGGGCTACGCCCGCTCGACCGGGCGCATCGGCGTCTGTATCGGCACCAGCGGCCCCGGCGTGACCAACCTGGTCACCCCCGTCGCCGACGCCATGATGGACTCGACCCCCCTCCTCGCGATCTGCGGCCAGGTCGGCTCGCACGTGCTCGGCAAGGACGCCTTCCAGGAGACCGACATCACCGGCATCACCATGCCGATCACCAAGCATAACTACCTGGTGAAGGATGTCAACGAGCTGCCCTACGTCTTCAAGGAGGCGATCTATATCGCCACCACCGGCCGCCCCGGCCCGGTCCTGATCGACGTCACCAAGGACGCGATGCAGAAGATGTGTGTCCCCAACTGGGACGTCAAGCTCAACCTCCCCGGCTACAAGCCGACCTACCAGCCCAATCGCAAGCAGATCCGCGAGGCCCTCAAGCTGCTGGCCGGGGCCAAGAAGCCGGTCATCATCGCCGGCAACGGGGTGGTGATGTCGGGCGCCAGCGACGAGCTGCGCCACTTCGCCGAGCGCCTGCGCATCCCTGTGATCACCACCCTCCACGGCATCGGCTCCTTCCCCGAGGAGCACCCCCTGGCCCTGGGCATGCCTGGTATGCACGGCTGGGTCCACTGCAACCGCGCCATCCAGGAGTGCGACGTCCTCTTCAATATCGGCGGCCGCTTCGACGACCGGGTCACCGGCAAGGCCTCGACCTTCGCCCCTAACGCCCAGGTCATCCACGTCGATATCGACCCCTCCGAGATCGGCAAGAACGTCAAGGTCACCGTGCCGATCGTGGGCGATGCCCGCCTGACCCTGCAGGCCCTGATCGAAGAGATGCCCGCCCGCGAGGAGCTGGCCGAGCTGCACGCCCACGCCTCGGACTGGATGGAGTATATCCGCGAGCTCCAGGACAAGCACCAGGGCAAGCAGCAGTACGTCAACCGGGCCGCCACGGTCGGCATGAGCCTGCCGCCCCACGATGTCTACGCCGCGATCAACCAGAATCTGGCCAAGCACGGCAACTATATTGTGGTGACCGACGTGGGCCAGCACCAGATGTGGGCCGCCCAGCTGCTCGACTGGAACGCCGGGCCCCGCACCCACATCACCTCGGGCGGCGCGGCGACCATGGGCTTCTCGGTGCCCGCGGCCCTCGGCGCGGCGGTGGCCCACCCCGACAAGGTGATCTGGGTGGTCTGCGGCGACGGCGGCTTCCAGATGACCAACCAGGAGATGGCGACCATCGTCCAGGAGGGCATCAAGAATATCAAGATCGCCGTGATCAACAACGGCTACCTGGGCATGGTCCGCCAGTGGCAAGAGCTGTTCGAGAACAAGCGCTACAGCGGCACGCCCCTCTCGGGCCCCGACTTCGCCAAGCTGGCCGAGGCCTACTACTGGAAGGGCATCACCGTCGAGCACACCGAGCAGGTGCAGGCCGCCATCGACGAGGCCCTGGCCACCGACGGCCCGGTGCTGATCGACTTCCGCGTCGAGCGCGAGGTCAACGTCTTCCCGATGGTGCCCCAGAATACCTCGATCGGCGACATGATCACCGAGAACCCGAGCGCCTAGGAGAATCCCTCATGAGAATGCACACCATCGTCGCCCTCGTCCAGGACCGCCCGGGCGTGCTCAGCCGGGTCGCGGGCCTGGTGCGCCGGCGCGGCTATAACATCGCCAGCCTGGCCGTCGGCCATAGCGAGCAGCCGGGCATCAGCCGCATGACCATCGTCGTCGAGTCGGACCACGTCGAGCAGGTGGTCAAGCAGCTCTATCGCCTGATCGAGGTGATCAAGGTCAGCGATGTCTCCGACGACCCCACCGTCGAGCGCGAGATGGTCGTGGTCAAGCTGCACGCCCCGGCCGCCGTGCGCCACGAGATCGTCTCGATGTGCGGCGTCTTCGACGCCAAGATCGTCGATGTCGGCACCAACACCATGATCATCGAGATGACCGGCACCCCCTCGAAGGTCGAGAACTTCATCGAGGTGGTGCGGCCCTACGGGATCAAGGAGATGATGCGCACCGGCCGCATCGCCATGGTCCGCGGCGCCCGCGGCCATAACGCCGAGCAGTACGTCGAGAACGGCAACGGCGTCACGGTACCGACCCTCAACTAGCGCGGGCACATCAGGGCGGGCCAGACGGTCCGCCCTTCGTGTTGGTAGCCTTGGAATCTTGCGCGGGAAGTACGGGCGCGCTGCGCCCCAACGGAGAACTCACACATCATGGCGGAGCTTTTCTACGACAAGCAGGCCGATCTCGAGCGTCTGAAGGACAAGCCGATTGCCATCGTCGGCTTCGGCAGCCAGGGCCACGCCCACGCCCGCAACCTCGCCGATAGCGGCCTCGACGTGCGCGTCGGCCTCTACCCCGGCTCGAAGAGCTGGGCCAAGGTCGAGGCCGCCGGCCTGAAGGCTATGTCCGTGGCCGACGCCGCGAAAGAGGCCCAGATGGTCATGATCCTGACCCCCGACATCGGGCAGGCCGATATCTACCGCGACCATGTCGCTCCGCACATGGAGCCCGGTAAGACCCTGATGTTCGCCCACGGCTTCAATATCCGCTTCGGGCAGATCATCCCCCCTCCCGGCATCAACGTGAGCATGGTCGCCCCCAAGGCCCCCGGCCACCGCGTGCGCGAGGTCTATGTCCAGGGCGGCGGCGTGCCCGCCCTCGTCGCCGTGCAGCAGGACGCCACGGGCGGCGCCCTGCAGGACGCCCTGGCCTACGCCAAGGGTATCGGCTCGACCCGCGCCGGCGTGCTGACCACCACCTTCGCCGAGGAGACCGAGACCGACCTGTTCGGCGAGCAGGTGGTGCTCTGCGGCGGCGTCTCGGCCCTGGTCAAGACCGCCTTCGAGACCCTGGTCGAGGCCGGCTACCAGCCCGAGGTGGCCTACTTCGAGTGTATGCACGAGCTCAAGCTGATCGTCGACCTGTTCTACCAGGGCGGCCTCAACTACATGCGCTACTCGGTCTCGGACACCGCCGAGTGGGGCGACTACACCGCCGGCCCCAAGATCATCACCCCCGAGACCCGCGCCGCCATGAAGCAGATCCTCACCGACATCCAGACCGGGGCCTTCGCCGAGGACTGGATCGACGAGAATGCCAATGGTCGCCCCCGCTTCAATGCGAGCCGCACGGCCGATGTTGATCATCCGATCGAGAAGATTGGCCTCGAGCTGCGCCGTATGATGCCGTTCGTCAACCCGCGCGAGGTGACGCCGGGCTCCGGCGGAGCTTGATACCAAGGGACCTCAGGGGAGAGCCTGGCTCTCCCCTGTCCCCTCTGCGAGGAGAATGCGACATGGAGTCCCACGTACGGATCTTCGACACGACCTTGCGCGATGGCGAGCAGGCCCCCGGCTGTACGATGACCCTGGAGGAGAAGCTGGAGGTCGCTCGCCAGCTGGCCCGTCTGGGCGTCGACATTATCGAGGCCGGCTTCCCCGCCGCCTCGCCCGGCGACTGGGCCGCCGTCCACGAGATCGCCCGCGAGGTCGGCACGCCCGACGGTCCGGTGATCGCCGGCCTGGCCCGCGCCAACCGCGACGATATCGAGAAGACCTGGACGGCCATCCAGCCGGCCGCCAAGAAGCGCATCCACACCTTCATGTCCACCTCGGACATCCACCTCGAGCACCAGTTCCGCAAAACCCGCGAGCAGTGCCTTGAGATCATCCGCGAGATGGTCGGCTACGCTCGCTCGCTCTGCGACGATATTGAGTTCTCGCCCATGGACGCCGGGCGCAGTGAACCAGCCTTCCTGCGGCAGGCCGTGGCCGTGGCCGTCGCCGCCGGGGCCACCACCCTGAACATCCCCGACACCGTGGGCTACCTCACCCCCGACGAGTACGGCGCGATGATCAAGGACCTGGCCGACAATGTCCCTGGGATCGAGCACTGTATCCTCTCGACCCACTGCCACGACGACCTGGGCGTGGCCGTGGCCAACTCGCTGGCCGGCGTGCGCGGCGGGGCCCGGCAGGTCGAGTGCACGATCAACGGCATCGGCGAGCGGGCCGGCAACGCCTCCCTCGAAGAAGTGGTCATGGCCATCCACACGCGCGGCCAGTTCTACGATGTGCACACCCGCATCAACACCCAAGAGCTGGCCCGCACCTCGCGTCTGGTCAGCAGCTTCATCGGCGTGCCCGTGCCGCCCAACAAGGCCATCGTCGGCGCCAATGCCTTCGCCCACGAGTCGGGCATCCACCAGGACGGCGTGCTGAAGCACCGCCAGACCTATGAGATCATGAGCGCCGAGACGGTGGGCCTCGACGGCAACGAGCTGGTGCTCGGCAAGCACTCGGGCCGTCACGCCTTCCGCACCAAACTCAACGCCATGGGCGTCGAGCTCGAGAACGAAGAGGAGTTCCAGCACCTCTTCCAGCGCTTCAAGGATCTCTGCGACCGCAAGAAGCGGGTCGACGACCGCGATATCGAGGCCCTGGTGGCCGGCGAAATGCAGCACGCCCCCGAGATCTTCAAGCTCGACCATGTTCAGTATGCCTCGGGCAGCGGGATGATCCCCACCGCCACCGTCCGCCTGCTCGGCCCCGATGGCCAAGAGCGCATCGACAGCGGCCAGGGCACCGGCCCGGTGGACGCGATCTACCAGGCGATCAACCGGATTATTCAGCGCCCCAACGAGCTGATGGAGTTTTCGATCAACGCCATCACCGAGGGGCTCGACGCCGTGGCCGAGGTGACTGTGCGCATCCGCGAGCAGGGTGTCGCCGAGGCGAGCGAGGGCCGCGCAGGCATGGGCGCCAGCAGCAGTACGACCACCCTGTTGACCGGCAAGCGCACGGCGCCGCAGATCTATAGCGGCTACAGCGTCGATACCGATACGATTGTGGCCGCCGCCCAGGCCTACATGGCCGCGCTCAACAAGATGCTCGCCGCTCGCCAGGAGCGCATCAAGGCCGAGGCCGTCGCCTACGCCGCCGGCTACACGACCGACTAAGCTGCGGGCGCGGCGCGCCGCGCTCCCACGGGAAGCCAACGTACGGGCGCAGCATGCTGCGCCCTAAGCCTATGGAAACCATCGCTTACCTTGGCCCGCCGGGGACCTTCAGCGAAGAGGCCGCCCTCGCCTGGGCCGGCGGGCGCCCCAGCACGGTGCTGCTGCCTATGGCCAGTATCCCGGCTGTGGTCACCGCTATCGAGACCGGGGCGGCCACTCTGGGCGCGCTGCCGATCGAGAATCTGCTCGAGGGTAGCGTCAACTACACCCTCGACCTGCTGATCCACGAGACCAGCCTGCAGATCGCCGGCGAGATCGTCATTCCCATCCGGCAGTGTCTCGCCGCCCGCGCCGGCCTGAGCCTGGCCGATATCAAGGTGCTCTACGCCCACCCCCAGAGCCTCGGCCAGTGCCGCAAGTTCGTCGAGCGCTGCCTGCCCGGCGTCGCCACCGTCGCCTCGCTCTCCAATAGCGCCGCCCCCGCCGAGGCCATGGCCGCCGACGGCGCAGCCGCCGCGATCAGCACCAGGCGCGCCGCCGAGCTCACCGGGGCCAATATCCTGGCCCGCGATATCGCCGACAACCTCGGCAACGTCACGCGCTTCATCACCCTCGCCCAGCAGGACGCGCCCCCCACCGGCGACGATAAGACCAGCTTCTGCTTCGGCTATAGCGAGGACCGGGCGGGAACCCTCGTCGGCTCGCTCCTCGAACTGGCCGAGGAGCAGATTAATATGACTAAGCTCGAGTCGCGCCCCTCGAAGGCCGTGCTCGGGCAGTATATCTTCCTGGTCGATATCAATGGCCACCGCGAGGAGCCTCACGTCGCCCGAGCCCTCGCGCGCATCAAGGCCCGCACCGGCATGTTCAAGGTGTTCGGCAGTTATCCGCGCTGGGTGGGCTAGCCGGTGATAAGCTTTCATATAGTAGAGGGGAGGTTAAAAGTATTCTCATACCATCCTGGTATGAGTGTGCAGATGTTTGAGCCTTCAAGCATTCTTCGTGCTACCATAGGGCCGCCCCCAGGCAGTGACGCCACCTGGCTAGGCCCGACGACAGCGCAGTCCCGACGGGCATGGCCTCCGGCCGTGGAAGCGTCCACGGCTCCCTCGTCGCGTCCTCGAGCGCGGCAGCAGTGCGGAATCCGCACAAGGAGGAGCTATGCGTGACCTGGTGATTATTGGCGGCGGTGCGGCGAGTCAGGCGGCTGCGATGTACGCCCTCGGCAAGCAGATCGACTTCCTGCTGATCTGCGACCGCTTCGGCGGGCGCGTCGAGCCCGCGGCCCCTGCCGATCGCGACTATCTGGTGGGCAGCATCCTGGTCCACTACGAGTACCCCGACCCCGAAGACGCGGAGCAGCAGTTGATCGGCAGCTCCGCCGTTCGCCTCTTCGAGCGCCAGCTGGCCCGGCAGCCCGAGCGCGTGCTGCACGACCGGGCCACGGCTGTGCGGCGCGATGGCCAGGGCTTTGTGATCGAGACCCAGCAGGGTGCCCTGATCAGCGCGGGGGCCGTGATCGTCGCCACCGGCGCCGCGCCGCGCTGCCTCGAGGATGTCCCCGGCGCCCAACTGCTCGGCTGGCTCGGCTACCAGGCCACCAGCCGCGCCTCCGCCTTCGCCGGCAAGGCCGTGGCCGTGATCGGCGATAGCGAGCAGGCCCTCTACAGCGCCGCCGAGCTCTCGAGCGAGGCCCGCCAGGTCTATCTGGTGCTGCCGACGGCCGATGTGGCCGAGCGCCCCGAGGTCGCGCTGCTCCAGCGTCAGCCCAATGTCGAGGTCCTGCCCGGCTATAGGGTGCGCGAGATCCGCGGCGAGACGGTCGCGCGCCAGCTGCTGCTCGAGGGTCCCGCGGGGGCCATGACCATCGAGGTCGATGGGGCCTTCGCCGATGTCGGCTTCGAGCCGGCCTCTTCGCTGGTGCGTAGCCTGGTCAAGACCGGGCCCGACGGCTTCATCCAGGTCGACCGCGGCTTCGCCACCAGTGTGCCCGGCCTCTTCGCGGCCGGCGATGTGACCCGTCCCGAGGGCGAGCAGGTGCTCGCCGCGATTGGCGACGGCGCGCGCGCGGCGCGCAGCGCCCACTTTTACCTGCTCACCCGGCCCACGGCGCGCGCCGTAGGCTTGGGCAGATAAGCTGGGCCGGCGGGCCGCCATGGCCTCGACCGGCCCGCTCAGAGATAAAGCTATGGACCACGCTAAGAAGGTGAGACCGGCAGCAGGCAGGCGCAATGACGCGCCCCTGCTGCCGGTGATTTGTGCGGCC
>CAZKTU010000229.1:0-10651 GCA_964555675.1 uncultured Oscillochloris sp. | reverse complement strand
TCATGATCTCGATCTGGCCCTCGACCGAGTTCTCGGCGGTCGGGCCGGTGAACTCGAGATCGCCGGTGTTGCCGAGCTCGGCGTGGGCCTCCTGGGCGCCCTCATTGGCCTGGTCGAATACGGCGATGCCCAGGAACTTCGGCAGCAGGATCATGTCGATGTCCTGGCCGGGGGTGGCCTCGACGACGCCGCCGGCGGCGGGGGCCGTCGTGGGGGCCTCGGTGGCGGCGGGGGCCGCCGTGGGGGCGGGGGCCTCGGTGGCGGCGGGGGCCGCAGTCGGGGCGGGAGCTTCTGTGGCGGCGGCGGCGGGGGCCGAGGTGGGCGGGGCGGCCGGGGCGCCACCGCAGGCGGCCAGGATCATCGCGAAGAGGGCGATCAGGGACGCAACCAGATAGCTGGTCTTGCGCATTGGGGACTCCTCTGTCTTAGAGCAGATTAGCAGACGCCGTTGTTGAGGCTCACCATTGGAGCACAGCGTTTCCGTCAGGCGGTCTTCATCCTTCATCCTTCAGCCTTCATCCTTCCGACAGCCCCACCTCCTTTCGCTGCGCACGGCGGCGCTGCAGCACAGCGCGCACATCTTGTACGAGGTTCGGGATCAGCACCGAGAGGATGAGCAGCACCCCGACCACGCCGGTCTGGGTGTTGCCGGTAAGATTCACGAGGGACATGCCGTTGCGCAGGTTGAGGATGATCAGGATGGCCAGGCCGACCCCGTAGAGGCTGCCGGTGCCGCCAAAGATGCTCACCCCGCCCAGCAGGACCATGGTGATAATGTCGAGCTCGAAGCCCTCGGCGGTGTTGCCGCGCACGGCCCCGAGGCGCGCGGCGAGCAGCACCCCGGCCAGGGCCGAGATCAGCCCCGAGGCGATGAACAGCCCCATCTTCACGCGCGGCACACGCACGCCGGCGTAGCGGGCCACCTCGCGGCTATTGCCGATCACATAGACCAGGCGGCCCACGCCCGAGTACTGGAGGATGATCAGGGCGACGATGTAGAGCCCGAAGAAGAGGAGCATCGCGAAGGGCAAGGGGCCGATCAGGGGCTGCTGGCCCAGCGTGTTGAACCACTCGGGGAAGCCGCCGATCGAGCGGTCTTCGAGCAGAATACGCGCCGCGCCGCGGAAGCCGATCAGCCCGGCCAGGGTCACGGCCAGGGAGGGCAGGCCGACATAGGCGATCCAGAAGCCGTTGAAGGCCCCGGCGAGCGCGCCTACGGCCAGGGCGATCAGCACGGCCATGGGCATGGGCGTGCCGCTCTCGAAGAGGTAGGCCAGCACGCAGGCGGCCAGGCCCATGATCGAGGCCACCGAGAGGTCGATCTCGCCGTTGATGATCACGAAGGCCATCACCAGGGCCACGATGATCTTCTCGATCGAGAGCTGGAAGAGGTTGACCTGGTTGCCGATCCCCAGAAAGCCCTCGGCGAGGGTCGCGTTGGCGATCACGACCACCAGCAGGATGGCCAGCAGCAGGCCCTCCCAGCTCAGCAGGCGGCGCAGTCTAGGCCCCATGGCTGCTCTCCTTCGTGATTGGCGCGGCCTCGCCGGCCCCGCGGGTGCTCAGCGCTTTGGGGGCCCAGAGGCGGCGCAGCCAGCCCATGATCACCGCGTCGCTGGCCACGGCCAGCAGGATGAGCAGGCCGAGGATGGCGTCGCGCCAGAACTCGCTGATGCCGAGCCAGCGGATCAGCCCCTGGCCGAGCAGGTCGATCAGGAAGGCGCCCAGCAGCGCGCCGACCACGGTGCCCGAGCCGCCGAAGGTGTTGACCCCGCCGACCACCACCGCGGCCACCGACTGCAGCTCGATGCCCTGGCCGGCGACGACCGTGATATTGCCGAAGCGGGCCAGGAACATAAAGCCGGCCAGCCCCGCCAGGGCCCCGCAGAGCACGAAAGCCGTCAGCATGGTCCGCCGCGCGGGCAGGCCGGCGAAGCGGGCCGCCTCGGGGTTCGAGCCGATCGCATAGAGCCGTCGGCCGTAGGTCGTGTAGACCAGGATGATCTGGAAGACGGCCACCACCACGATCGCCAGGGCCACCATCGGGCGCACGCCGAAGTCGCCGATGCTGAAGAGCGACTGCTGGGCCAGCTCGGCCATCCAGGGCGGCAGCGACTCGGTGGTCACCGTCTTGGCGTCGGCCAGGTTGACCAGCACCATGCGGTAGATCGCCAGGGTGCCCAGGGTGGTGATGATCGAGGGCACCCGCCCGTAGGCCACCAGCACGCCGTTGACCGCCCCCAGGGCCGCGCCGAGCAGGCAGGCCAGCAGCACCGCGACGATGGGCGCCATGGTCGGGTTCGCGGCCAGCATGCTGCCGACGAAGTAGGCCGTGCAGCCCACGATCGAGCCCACCGACAGGTCGATGTTGCGGGTCAGCACCACCAGGGTCTGCCCGACCGCGACCACGCCGACGATCGCTACGCTCGAGGCGATCCGGTTGAGCGTGCGCGCGCTCAGGAAGTTCTCGATCTGCGTGCTGAAGATCAGCAGTGTGACCAGGATCAGCGCCACCAGGCTGAGCTCGCGGATCTGCTCGGGGCGGAACCAGCGCTTGATACTCTCCATCGTGCCACTTTCTCTACGCGATCTTGCTCGCTCCGCGCGCTTCGCTCGCGCCGAGGGCCGAGCGAAGGGGCGACCCCGCTACGCCGCCAGCTGGCCCATCGCCGCCCCGAGCACCCGCTCCTGGGTCGCCTCTTCGCGGGCGAAGATGCCCATCTGGCGACCCTCGCGCATCACCAGGACCCGGTCGCTCATCGCCAGGACCTCGGGCAGGTCCGACGAGATCAGGATGATCGCCAGGCCCTGGGCGGCCAGGTCGTCGATCATCTGGTGGACCTCGGCCTTGGCGCCTACGTCGATGCCGCGGGTCGGCTCGTCGAGGATGAGCAGCCGCGGCTTCGTATTCAGCCACTTGCTCAGCATCACCTTCTGCTGGTTGCCGCCCGAGAGTTTGCCCACCTCGAGGCCGACCGTGGGCGCTCGGATCGCCAGGCGCTTGCGGTACTGCTCGGCCTCGGCGTCCTCCTGGCCGCGCCGGATGAGGCCGAGGGGGCTGAGGTAACGCCGCAGCGTGGGCAGGGTAATATTCGCCGTGATCGACATCGGCATCGAGAGGCCCAGGCCGCGCCGGTCCTCAGTCACGTAGGCGATCCCGAGGCTCATGGCGTGGTTCGGGTCGCGCACCAGGGCGCTCTTCCCGTCGATCAGCACCTCGCCCGTGTCGGCCGGGGCGATCCCGAAGAGGGCCAGGCCCACGTCGGTGCGCCGCGCGCCCACCAGCCCGGCGAAGCCGAGCACCTCGCCGCGGCGTACGTCGAAGTTCACGTCGGCGAAGGCGCCCTGGCGGGCCAGACCGCGCACACTGACCAGGACCTCGTCGGTGACCGTCTTGCTGCGCGGGAAGAGCTGCTCGACCGCGCGGCCGGCCATGTCGCGGATCGCGCCCTCGGGCGTCACCTGCTCGCGCGGGGCCGTCGAGATCAGGCGGCCGTCGCGGAAGACCGTCACCCGGTCGGCGATGCTGAAGACCTCTTCCATGCGGTGGCTGATGAAGAGGATGGCCACGCCCTGCTCGCGCAGGCGTCGGGCCAGGGTGAAGAGCTGCTCGACCTCGTGGGCCGAGAGCGAGGCGGTCGGCTCGTCCATGATCAGCACGCGCACCTTGAGCGAGATCGCCTTGGCGATCTCGACCGCCTGCTGGGCCGCCACGGTCAGGCCGCGGGCCGGCTGGCGCACGTCGAGGTGCACGTCGAGCTGGGCCAGGATGGCCTCGGCCTCGCGGTACATCTGGCTCCAGCGCACCACCGGGCCGCGCCCGGCGTGGGAGATGAAGATGTTCTCGGCCACATTCAGGTCCGGGTACATCATCGGCTCCTGGTAGATCGCCGCGATGCCGTGGGCCTGGGCCTCGATCGTGCTGCCCACCTTGACCGGCTTGCCGTCGAGCAGGATCTCGCCCGTGTCGGGCTGGTGGACCCCGGTCATGATCTTGATCAGGGTCGACTTGCCGGCCCCGTTCTCGCCCAGCAGGGCGTGGATCTCGCCGGGGTAGAGCGTCAGGGCGACCCCTTCGAGGGCCTGGGTGCTGCCGAAGCGCTTGCTGACCCCCGTGAGGGCCAGGGTCGGTTGCCTGGCGGCTGTAGGTGCTGGAACATCCACTGGTTTCACCAATTACTACCTATACAATGATCACGGGAAACAGTGGGCGGAGCGGTTCGGCCTTCGCGTCGGCCTCGGGGCCGGCGGTGATCAGGTGATTGACGCTCTCGGTGGGGCAGAAGCTGGTCAGCGAGTTGACGCCGATCTTGCTGGCGTCGAGCACGGCGATCACCTCGGCCACGTGCCGCACCATGATCGCCTTCAGCATACTCTCGGGGATCGAGCTCTCGGTCAGGCCCTTTGCGGCGGTCAGGCCCCGGGCCGAGAAGAAGCCCCTGTTGGCGTGTAGCCGCTCGAGCATCTCTTCGGCCAGGGTGCCGGTGAGCGAGCCGGTCTCGCCGCGGACCTGGCCGCCGACGACGATGGTGGTGATGCCCTGGTTGGCCCCCAGGGCCAGAGCCAGGTGCATGCCGTTGGTGATCACGGTCAGGTTGCGCCGGTCGGCGATCTGCAGGGCGATGGCGTAGGCGGTGGTGCTGGAGTCGAGCATGATCGTGTCGCCGTCCTCGATCAGCTCGGCCGCCGCGCGGGCGATGCGGCTCTTCTCGTCGGCATAGAGCTTCTGCCGGGCCGCGAAGCTGCCCTCGGGCCAGAAGTTGCGCTCGAGGGTCGCCCCGCCCCAGACCCGCCGCAGCAGGCCCTCGCGCTCGAGCAGGGCCAGGTCGCTGCGAATGGTCACCTCGGAGACCCCGAGCTGCTCGCTGCAGGCGCGCACACTGACCTGGCCCTGGCGCTGCAGCAGATCGAGGATCAGCTGGCGCCGCGCGGCCGGTGGAAGCTGGTCGGCAAGGTCGACGTTGGTCATGCCTGACAGATCACTGCGCTATTGGCTTGATAACCTACAGGAACTTGGGTTGCGATTGTTTTACCATTATCTCCGAGTTTTGTCAATTGCCTTTTGAATATTTACGAATTAGGCCCGCGCACCACCGGGCAGCGCAGCGGCTCGCCCCGCAGGGCCCGCGCGGCCTCTTCGGCGGCCAGGGTTTGCAGCCGCCCCATGGCCTCGTCCGAGTACCAGGACATGTGCGGCGTGAGGGCGAGCCGGGGCGCGCCGCGCAGCGGCGAGTCGGCCGGCAGCGGCTCCTGCTCGAAGACGTCGAGGGCCGCGCCGCCCAGCGTTCCGGCTGCGAGCGCAGCAACCAGGGCCTCGACGTCGATCAGGCCGCCGCGGGCGGTGTTGACCACTACGGCGCTCGGCTTCATCAGGGCCAGGCGCTCGGCGTCGAGCAGGTGGCGGGTCTGCGCGGTCAGCGGCAGGTGCAGGGTCAGGGCATCGGCCTCGCGCAGCACCGTCGCGAGGTCGGCGAGCGTGACGCCCAGGGCGGCCGCGTCGGCGGCGCTGAGGGCCGGGTCGTGGGCCAGGAAGCTGCAGCCGAAGGGCCGTAGCCGCTCGAGCACCGCCCGCCCGATCCGCCCCAGGCCCAGGAAGCCCACCGTAGTGCGGCGCAGGGCCGGCATGGGCCGGGCCACGGCGATGCCGCCCCAGCCGCCGCCGCGCAGCTCGGCCTCGAGGGCCGGCAGCTTGCGCAGCAGCATCAGCAGCATGGCGACGGTGTGGTCGGCGACTTCGTCGATGCAGTAGTCGGGCACATTGGCCACGGCCACCCCCAGCTCGCGGGCCGCGTCGAGGTCGATATTGTCCACCCCGATGCCGTAGCGCACCACCGTGGCCCCCGGCGCCAGCCCGGCCAGGACCCGCCGCGTCACCGGCGCGAACTGGGCGAGCACGACCCTGGCTCCCGCGGTGGCGGCTGCGACCTCGTCCTCGTTGCGGCACTGGTGGGGCGCCACCGTTGCGCCCAGGGGCTCGAGCACGGCCCGCTCTGGGTCGAGGTTGAGGAAGGTGGCGTCGGTGACAGGGACGATCAGCTCGGGACTCATAGGGCCTCCAGTCCGGCGCGGCTGCGAAAGCTCGCGTCGTTAATGTCGACTTCGCCGCCCGCCAGGTCGGCGGCCGCCCCGCCGCAGAGGTAGGCCGTCGCGCGGGCCGGGATGGCCGGGTCGGCCAGGTTCTCGCGGAGCAACTTGCTCACCTCGTTCACCCCCGCCGCCCGCACCTGGGCCTGCATACCGGTATCGACCACCCCCGGGCGCAGCCCGAAGGCCTGCAGGCCGCTCGCGCCATACTCCAGCTGCAGCGAGCGGGTGAGCATGGCCAGGCCGGCCTTGCCCGCGCAATAGGCGCTCCAGCCCTCCAGGGGGCGACCCGCCGCGCCCGAGCTGATGTTGACCACCACCCCGCCCCCGCCGGCCAGCATGGGCGGCAGCGCCGCGCGACAGGCGTGCATTGAACCAACCAGGTTGGTCATGATATTGTCGGCCCAGCGGGCCGGGTCGACCTCGGCCAGGCGGGCCTGGGGCTCGAGCACGCCGGCGTTATTGATCAGGATGTCGAGGCGCCCGTAACTTGCCAACGCCTGAGCGACTGTCGCCTCGACGGCGGGGTAGCTGGTCACATCGCAGGCCAGGGCGAGCGCCTGGCCGCCCTCGGCCCGCAGGGCGGCCTCGAGCTCGGCCGCGTCGGCGGCCTTGCGCGCGCCCGCCACCACCACAGCCCCGCGGCGCAGCAGCTCCAGGGCGATCGCCCGCCCGATCCCGCGGTTCGCCCCCGTCACCAGGGCCACCTTGCCGGCCAGTGTCGCGTCGCTCAACTCGGCTCCTCCAGATAGTCGTAGATCACCGTGCCCGCCACCAGGGTGAAGTCGGCCCGCCAGTAGAAGCCGGTCAGGGGCTCGACCACGGGCAGCCGGAAGACGGGGGCCTGCGCGTTGGGGCGCAGCTCGACGGTGCAGGGCCCGCTCCAGCACTCGTGGACCTGCACGTCGGCCAGGCGGCGCGAGGTCAGCTGCCTGATGGCCGGGCGCCCGTCGATATGGTTGACCGCCTTGAGGTTCAGGTTCAGGGCGAAGTCCATATAGGCGGACAGGGATTGCAGGCTGTCGCGGCGCTGCTTGTAGGCCAGGGTGCCGGTGATGATGTCGATGCCGTTGCGCGCCACCGTGCCCACGAACAGGTCGCCCCTGGCCTCGAGGCGCGGCTCGCCGAGCTTCTTGGGCTGGCCGTGGACCTCGCGGCCGTGGACCACGCCCACGTCGCTCGAGAGGAACAGGTAGGGCGAGTAGGCCCCGCTCGCGCCGGCCTGCGGCAGCGCCGCGCCGACCATGACATTGCTCTCGCCATAGGCCCCAACCCAATCCACGTCGTTCATCTTGTAGATATGGATCAGCACCGTATCGCCCGTGGCCTCGAGGGGCGGCGGCAGGATGGCCTCGATCGCCTCGCGGGTGGTGCGATAGACCAGGGTCAGCACCTCCGCATTGCGAAAGCTAAAGGGAAACGGCGGCACCGAGGGCGCATCCCACGGGGTCGAAAAGCCGCCATGCAAAATCTCATCACGCGTCAATCGTCGCTTCATCCTTCATCCCTCATCCTTCAGCCTTCCGAGGCGGCGTGCTGCCGTAGCCGACCCAGCCGCCGCTCACATTGATCGTCTCGCCGGTGATGAAGGCGGCCTGCTCGCTCGCCAGGTAGGCGACGGCGGCGGCCACGTCCTCGGGGCGGCACCAGCGGCCGAGGGGGATGCTCTTCAGCACGCCGCGCTCGAACTCCTCCCAGCTCTGGCCCAGCAGGGCGGCCTTCTCGCGGAAGTGGCGCTCCATGCCCGTGCCGGGGCCGATGTGGCCGGGGGCCACCGCATTGACCGTCACCCTGTAGGGCGCCAGCTCGTTGGCGAGGCACTGGGTCAGCCCCAGCACGGCGGCCTTCGAGGCGACATAGGCGCTCGAGTAGGGGTTGCCAGCCCCGAGCTTGGTGATGATGTTGATCACCCGCCCCGACTCCTGGCGCATCAGGGTCGGCCCGAAGGCCCGGCACACGAAGAAGCAGCCCCGCGTATTGGTCTGCAGCACGGCGTCCCACTCGGCGTCGCTGATCTCGACCAGCAGCTTCTGCAAGTGGATGCCGGCATTGTTGACGATGATGTCGGCCCGCCCGTAGCGCGCCAGCACCGCGTCGCGCATGGCGTCGACCGATGAGCTTGACGTAACGTCTACGACGACGCCCATGCCGTTGAGCTCGGCCGCGGCGGCCGCGACGGCGGCAGCCTCGCGGTCGGCGATCACCACACTGGCTCCCTCTGCGGCGAGGCGCCCGGCGAGGGCGCGCCCGATGCCCCCGGCGGCGCCGGTGATCACGGCCACCTGGCCGGTCAGACTGCTCATACAATCTCCTCGACGGCGCCGCTGCGGGCCGAGCGGTAGGCCGCCTCGAGCAGCTCGATCGCGCGGGCGGCGGTGGAGCCGGGCAGCGGGTTGGCGACCTGCTCGCCCCGGCAGATGGCGATGAAGACGGGGAAGGGGGCCTCGGCGGGGTAGTCGCCGCTGGGCACGGGCACCTCGACGTCGGCGCCGTCGTTGCGGCGCACGACCAGCCGTTCGCGTTCGATGTCGAGCAGCAGCACGCCCTCGCTGCCGAAGATACGCAGGTCGATCTGATAGCCCTTGCTGCGGTCGTTGCTCGCCCCGGCCGGCTTGGGCAGCGTGGCGGCCCCCGAGATCGCCCCCGTGGCCCCGTTGGCGAAGCGCACGCTGATCGCGTCGTAGTAGTCCGCGCCCGAGGGCGAGCTGCCCATCATGGCGAAGACCCGGCGGGGCTGTAGGTCGGCGATGGTGAAGAGCACGCCGAGGGCGTGGACGAGCTGGCCCCAGCCGTAGCCGCCGGCCTGCGCCGGGTCGGCCCAGGTCGAGGTAGCGGGCTGGAACATCGCCCCGGCCGCCTCGACCAGGCCTTGCCCGCCCATCAGATCGCCCAGGGCCGAGGCCATCTGGCAGGCCAGGTGGCGCACCTCGCCGATCGCGCCGCCGCGCACCAGGCGGGCCGCCTCGCCGACATAGTGGGTGAAGCTCCACCCCTGGGGCACGACGATCTGCAGGCCCCGCTCGGCGGCCAGGGCCACCAGGGCCCGGGCGTCTGCGGCCGTCGTCGCCAGGGGCTTCTCGACCATCACATGGCAACCGGCGGCCAGGGCGGCGCGGGCGTGCTCGTAGTGCAGGGTGTGGGGCGAAGCCACGACCACCCCGTCGAGTTCGTGGCTCAGCAGCTCGTGATAATCCTCGGTGGCGTGGGCGAAGCCGAAGCGCTCTTTGACTTGGGCGAGCTCGGCCCGCCCCAGCCGGCAGACGCTGACGAGCTCGACCTCGTCGCGCGAGGCGAAGTAAGGCAACTGGATGGCGCTGGCCCACCACCCGGCCCCGATGAAGCCAATCCGGGCCTTCGTCGGCATAGAACATCCTTGTTAAGCTAGGAAAAGTTAGGGCAGCAGGGTCTCAGGGCATCTCTGCGCTTAGTGGCGCGGTCGAGCCGCGCACGACCAGGGTTGTCGGAATGGGGACGATGCGGCGGCGGGCCGGGTCGGCGGCGCCGCTCAGACGGTCGAGCAGCAGGCGCGCGGCCTCGGCGCCGATCGCAAAGACATTGCGGGCTACCACGGTGATGGCCGGGTCATAGAGGGCGGTGACGTCGGTGTCGTCGTAGGCGACCAGCGAGAGGTCCTGGGGGATGCGCAGGCTGCGCGCCCTGGCGGCCCGCAACACCCCGGGGGTCAACTGCGCGCCCCCGGCGATCACGGCGCTGGGCGGCTCGGGCTGGGCGAGCAGGGCGGCGAGGGCCTCGGCCCCGAAGCTGTCGCGAAAGGCCCCGACGCGCAACTGGCCCGGCGCGACCGGCAGCCCGAAGTCGGCCATGGCCCGCTCGAAGCCGTCGCGGATGGCGCTGCCGGGGCGCGTGGTGGGCTGGCCGGTGATCAGGGCGATGCGCCGGTGCCCCAGCTCGGCCAGGTGGCCCACCGCAGCCCGTATCCCGCCGACATGGTCGACCAGCACACGGTCGGCCGTGACGCCCATCAGATCGCGGTCGAGCAGCACCAGCGGGATCGACAGCTTCGCCAGGTAGGCCTGCAGGGCCTCGTCGGTCTCGTCGGCCAGTGAGAGGATCAGGCCGTCGACCCGCCGCCGCAACATGTGCTGAATGAGCTGCAGCTCGTGCCGGGCCTCGCCCCGCGAGTTGCCCAAGAACATGGTATAGGCCGAGCGCTGCAGCTCGTCGTCGATGCCGCGGGCGATGGTGGCGAAGAGCGGGTTGGCGATGTCGCCGACCACATAGCCCACGGTCATGGTCTGGCCGGTGCGCAGGCTCCGCGCCAGGGCGTGGGGCACATAGCCGACCGCGGCCATGCTGGCCGTCACCCTGGCGCGCAGCGCGTCGGTGACGTACGGCCCGTCGTTGATCACCCGCGACACGGTGGCCACGGAGACCCCGGCGTGCTGCGCGACATCCTTCAGGCCGGGCGCGGTGACGCGACTCATGACGGGCATCCTCAACCTTGAGGGCTTCTAAGAACGTTCTCTGAGAACGTTCTTAGAGTACACGCCAGGCCAGAAGTTGTCAAGGCCTTCATACCCTTTGCCGGGCCGTTCACGGCCCCGGC
>CAZKTU010000228.1:3807-10693 GCA_964555675.1 uncultured Oscillochloris sp. | reverse complement strand
CCCCGACCGCGATCATGTCGAGGTACGCCAGGCTACCGGAGTTGGCAGCGAACGTATGGAGCTGCAAGGTGCCCTCGGCGGTGCCGTCACTGGCCCAGAGACCCAAGCCGTTTGTTCCGTCGTTGGCAAAGAAGAAGAGCTGATCCTCGGTCGCCTGAAAGGAGCGGTCGGCTGGATCGTAGGCGATCGACCCCTCGGGGCCTGGCCTGAGGTCGCGCACAAGCCTTGTGCCCGCGGCGGTGCCGTCGCTGCGCCACAGCTCAAAGCCGTGCACGCCATCGTTAAAGGGAAAGAGCAAATGGCCCCCCACGGCGCGCGCGACCGGCACGGCGGGGAACTCATCGCGGACCCCGAGATCTGAGACAAAGTCTACGCCTTCGGCGGTGCCGTCGCTGCTCCAGAGCCCCCAGCCGTGCGGCCGGTCCCTGGCAAAGAAGAGCAGGCGCTCGCCGACGACGGTCAGCTGACTGGGCGTCGCGTTGAGTGCTTGTCTGCCGGGGTTGATCTCGGCGAGCAGCACGGCGCCGCCTGGCTGCGCGACTTGGGCTTGCGAGGGTGTGCCTGGCCTGGCGGCCACGACGAGGAGCAGAAGGAGCGTGCTGAGCAGGCGGAGAAACAGGCGCGGCGCCTGGTGGACAGGCGGCAAGCTGGTCATGGCAGTTGGTCCTCTGCCGGTGGCGAGGCTGCCTCATGTGATGTAGCGCCTCGAGCACGCCGGCGTACCAGAGTGAGGCGTCGGTAGACTCATTCTACACCTGGTGTGAATGAGAGCTTGCTACGGAAAGCCTTTTCTCCAGTGAACCTGTGGACGCTACTTCGGCCCCATACGCACCGCCCCGTCGAGGCGGATCACCTCGCCATTGAGCATGGGGTTCTCGATGATGTGGCGCACCAGGGCGGCGTACTCGGCGGGGCGGCCGAGGCGCGCGGGGAAGGGCACCTGGGCCCCGAGGGACCGGCGCACCTCCTCGGGCATGGCCGCGAGCATCGGGGTGTCGAAGATGCCCGGGGCGATCGCCATCACGCGGATGCCGAAGCGGGCCAGCTCGCGAGCGAGCGGCAGGGTCATGGCGGCGACCCCGCCCTTCGAGGCCGCGTAGGCGGCCTGCCCGATCTGCCCGTCGTAGGCGGCCACCGAGGCGGTGTTAACGATCACGCCCCGCTCGCCCTCGACATTCGGCGTATTGTTTTGCATCGCCGCCGCCGCCAGCCGGGCCAGGTTGAACGTGCCGACCAGGTTGATGCTGATCGTGCGCGCGAACGACTCGAGGCGGTGTGGCCCCGCCTTGCCCAGCACACGCTCGGCGGGGGCCACGCCCGCGCAGTTGATCGCGCCGTCGAGCCCGCCGAACTGCGCCAGGGCCAGGTCGATCGCGCGCTGCACGGCGGCCTCGTCGGTGACGTCGGCCTGCAGGAAGCGCGCGGAAGCTTCGCCGAGCTCGGCCGCGACCTGCTCGCCCGCCTCGGCCCGCACGTCGGCCAATACCACGCGCCCGCCCGCGGCGACCAGCCCCCTGGCCGTGGCCGCGCCAAGCCCCGAGCCGCCGCCGCTGATCAAGAAGGTTCCGCCGGAGATCTCCATGCTTGCTGCCCCTTTGCATCTGGCGTCGCTCGATGGCACGATTGTAGCCCGTTGGGGGGGCGTGTCAAGGGCGACGCCCGGCCGCAAGAGTGGGGCGCCCGGCCCAGGTCGCGGTCAATTTGACCACGAAGGGCACGAAGGACACGAAGGGAGGAGAGAGGCTGTGCCAGGCCAAGTCCTTGTGAGCCGCTCGCTCGGCACAGGCGCACGGCTCTGGCGCCGGGCAGGCTCCAAGCCTTCGCGTTCTTCGTGGTCTTCGTGGTGCAAAACGTATACTCATTTCTGCCGACGCGTACTAGCCGGCCGCGAGGGCCGCGAGCTGGCGCCTGTCGCGCAGGGCCAGCAGCGCCCGCGAGCCGTAGATCAACCGGCAGCCCGGCCCGCCCTGGCAGAGGGGGTCGTAGTCGACAAGTACGACCCGGCCGTCTGCGGTCAGCAGCAGATTGTGGGCGTCGATCAGGGGCTGCTCGGCCACGATGCGCCAGCCCTCGTGCATCAGCCAGCGGGGGTTCCAGCCGCGGGCCCTGAGCCCCGTGTGTGAGCCCATGCCGTAGAGGTCGGGTATATAGCCGGTGGCTCTGTAGCAGGCCAGGGCGCCCTCCACGATCGTCGCGAGCTGCCGCAAGATCTCGCCCCTGGCCTCCGGCTCGAGGGCGTCGAGGTCGACCGAGTCGAGGGGGCGGCCGTCCTCGAGGAAGGGTTGCACGGTGACCAGGTGGCACAGGCCCGCGGGCCCGGGGATCAGCAGGTAGTCGCTCGCGAGGCTATGCCTGGGGCCCAGATAGGCCTGGAACAGCTCGGCCACGCGCCTGAGCGTGCCGACGCGGGCGAGCATCGCGGGCCGGGGCCCGGCCGTGTGCTTGAGTTTGAGGGCGAGGCGCCCATCGTCGCTGCGGAAGACGTCGGTCTCGTAGCCGCCGCCGATGCGCTTGACCGGTTGGGTCAGCCTCAAGGCCGCGAGCAGGGCGGCGGGGGCGGCTGTCAGGGTTGGCTGTAGCAATGCGCTCCCTTTAGGGTTGCCTTCGACAAGCTGAGGCAACCGGTGGCTGAGCCCGTCGAAGCCGGCTAAGCCCGTCGAAGCCGGCGGAGAGGACACGCGCTCAATCGTTCCGCTCTCCGCTCGAGGTGTGGCGAGCCAGGAACGCCTGCATCACCCGAATGTACTCTGGGGCGCGGGTGAGGGCGGTAATGTGGCCGCGGTTGTAGAAGGTGTGGAGCTCGGCGTGGGCGTAGCGCCTGCGCAGCTCGGCGCGCTCGTGGGCGGCGAAGAGGGGATCGTCGGCCGTCTCGATCAGCAGGGTCGGGCCGCGCCACGTGATGGCTCCGTCGAGTAGGGCCCCGCAGCGGTCCATGTCGATCATCACCTGGAGGCGGTTGGCGAACTCGCCGACCGTGAGCGCCGCGACCACGCCCTTGAAGTAGCGCTGCCAGAAGCGATGGGCAGGTGTGCTGCCATAGAGGACATAGCTCAGGGCTGCCGCGAGGACGGCCTGGACACCGAGCCGTGGCAGGGCGCCGATCGCGGCCCTCGCCAGCCTCAGGGCGCGGGCCCGCTCGGCGCGCGGCACCCCCGTATCCCCGATCTGCAGGCTCCTCAGACGCTCGGGGTGGCGCCCGAGGAGGTATTGGGCGACCAGCCCGCTGAAGGAGGCCCCGATCAGGTGGATGGGGGCCTCGGCCTCGGCCGCGATCAGCTCCTCGAGGCCCGCGAGGAGCTGATCGAGCGAGTCGATGGCGGCCGGGTAGCTCGGGGCGATCACGCGGTGTCGTCGCTCGAAGGCGTCGATATAGGGGAAGGCCATCTCGGCGATGCCGGGCGCCCCTGGCAGCAGCAGCAGCGTGCTCGGGCCGCCGCCGCCGGCGATATAGCTCCAGGTCACTCCGGCGAAGCGTCGCTGCAGCGGCCTGTGAGCCGCCCGGAAGGCTGCAAGCTGTGCTGCCAGGTCGAGTGCCATACGCGTGGTATCAGCGCACCTCGACGATCAGCTCGACCTCGACCGCGTAGTTGAAGGGGATGGTCATGCCCACCGCGCTGCGGGCGTGACGCCCGCTCTCGCCGAACAGCTCGATCAGCAGGTCGCTGCAGCCGTGGATGACCCCCGGCGTGTCGTCGAAGCCGGGGGCGACATTGACCATGCCCAGTAGCTTGACGATCTGCACGACGTTGTCGAGGCTGCCCGCCAGGGTCTTCACGGCCGCGAGGCAGGCCAGGGCCGAGAGGCGCGCCGCCGCGTAGCCCTGCTCGACCGTCAGGTCGGCGCCCAGCTTGCCCTTGATCTCTTCTCCGCCCCAGCGCGACACCGAACCCGAGGTGTAGATCACATTCCCCAGCCGCTTCGCGAGCATCAGCCTGCCCGCGTTCAGCTCCACCGGCTCTACGACGTAGCCCATCTCGCGCAGCTTGGCCTCGTAGGACATGGGATGCTCCTTCTATGCTTTGGTTCGGCGGGCATACTCAGGGGTGGGGGCGCGGTCTGCAGACTGTAGCACAGGCCCCGCACTTGCGCAACGTCCGCCCGACCTTTGATCCGCCCTCGTATTTCTGGTATCGTTCTTGTAGTGAGAAGCTGTGCCTGTGGGCCCGCGCGGTCCGCTGAGGAAGGAGAATAGTGATGACGACCAAGACGGTGGGCGCAGGGGCTACGACCCCCGACCTGGGCCTGAGTGCGACGAATGTGCAGGGCGTTGTGGCGATCCTGAGCCGGCTGCTGGCCGACGAGCATGTGCTCTACACCCGGTTGCGCAACTACCACTGGAACGTGGTTGGCATGGCCTTCGGCCCGCTCCACGCTCTGTTCCAGGATCAGTACACCGCCCTCGCCGACGACATCGACGAGATCGCCGAGCGCATCCGCCAGCTCGGCCCGGCCGTGCCGGCCAGTATGACCGAGTTCCTGCAGCTCGCCACCCTCGCCGAGCGCCCGGGCGACCTGCCCGACGACCGCGGCATGGTCGCTCAGCTCGTGGCCGACCACGAGGCGATCATCCGCCACCTGCGCCGCGATCTGCGGGCCAGCGACGAGCAGTACGACGACATGGGCACCAGCGATTTCCTCACCGGCCTGATGGAGCGCCACGAGAAGATGGCCTGGCTGCTGCGCGCCCACATCGAGCAGCGCGGATAGTCTCTGCGCCCCTGGCCCGACATACGCTACGATGAGGCTTCAGGGAGGGCATGCCCTCCCTGAAGCCCCCTTTTTTAGTTCAGCCGGTCGCCCCCAGGGGTGGGGGCGGCCACCGGCCTGTAGCCAAGGCCGAGGGGCGAGCGAGGCTGCCGGCAGAGGGGCGCGCATAGCTCCTGGGCCGCCGCCTCGACCAGGGCGGCCAGGGCCCGCAGCTCCTCGCGGCTCATCAGCAGGCCGGCGGCGCCCATCCAGAGCTGCACGCCGCCCTCGGGGCTCTGGCAGAGGCGGTAGTAGCCGCGCCTGAGCGACGGCGGCTCTTCGTCGGCGCACCAGGCGTCGAGGGCCGCGGCGAGGTGCGGCAGATCGTAGGCGGGCAGTCTGAAGGCCGCCTCGCCCCAGACGAGGCGCAGGCTGCCGTCGGGGGCCAGGCCGATCAAACGGCCAGGGCCGGTCTGGACGATGGTCGCGAGCTCACGGTCCATGATTGCTCCGCGGTGCAGGCCGGGCGGGCCGAGACGGTCAGGCCATGCGACGCTCGTATCTGCGCCGGGCGCGTTTGTGCAGGCGCTTCAGGACGGGACGCCCGTCGCGCAGATGCTCCAGCACAACCTGGCGGACTGACTCGGGACAGAGTTCGACATACGGGAACTCGCCGGGGAGCACGGTCATGGCCGGCCCGTCGTCGCAGTAGTCCTGACACTTCGTCAGAGCGAAGTCGACGTGCTCGGCGAGACCGGCCTCGGCGAGGGCCCCCTGGGCCGCGCGGATCACCTGCTTGGCGCCGGCGCGGGCGCAGTCTTTGCCGGCGCAGACGGCGAGGCAGGGTCGGTCGCTGCGCGGCAGCTTCTCGACCTTGACCACGTCGCGCTCGTGTTTACCCATCGTGACGACAATCTAGCCACTGCTGTGGGGTGCAAAGTTGCCTGCTAACGGTCGCCGTCAATGGCCCGCGAGCCTGTGCCTGGACGCCGGCGCGGGTCGCCGGCTGCGGGCACGCCGACCCGGCGCTGGGGCGGGGCGAGAGGGCGCAAGCCCGCCGATGTGACCATCACCCAGGTGATCCAGCCCGTACCCAGGGCGAGGGCCAGCATGAGAAGATCGATCCATGCACCCATCGACGTGCCTTCCGTACGTTAGCCGCTACGAAGTCCTGGGCTTAGTATACTTTTTGGGTGCAGCCTGTCTAGTTGTGAATTCGTGAACTACTATTTCCGGCCTACCCGAGCAGCCCGTTGACCTCGGCCAGCTCGTCGCCGCTCAGGCGCCAGTCGACCGCCTTTGCGTTGGCCTGCACCTGCTCGAGGCGGGTCGCGCCCGAGATGACCGAGCTGACCTGGGGATGGGCCAGCAGCCAGGCGTGGGCCAGCTCGCCGAGGCTGTGGCCGCGCTCGCTCGCCCAGGCCTCGAGGCGCTCGACGACAGCGTAGTTGGCGTCGGTGAGGTACTTCTGCACGTAGGGGCTGGTCTCGCCGCGCGACCCGGCGGGCGGCGGCGCGCCGCGGCGGTACTTGCCGGTGAGGAAGCCGCCGGCCAGGGGGAAGTAGGGCAGGATGCCCACCTCGTAGGCCGCGCAGTAGGGCAGCAGCTCGAGCTCGATCCCGCGCTCGAGCATATGGTAGTGGGGCTGGATGGTCACAAAAGGCGACCAGCCGCGCAGCTCGGCCAGCAGGTTGGCCCGGGCCAGCTGCCAGGCGGCGAAGTTCGAGGCGCCCACGTAGCGCACCTTGCCCGCCCGCACCAAGTCGTCGAGGGCCCGCAGCGTCTCCTCGATCGGGGTGGTCGCGTCCCAGCTATGGATCTGGTACAGGTCGATATGGTCGCTCTGGAGCCGGCGCAGGCTGGCTTCGACCCCGTTCACGATATGGTAGCGCGAGGCGCCCTGGTCGTTCGGGCCGTCGCCCATCTTCGTGCGCACTTTTGTGGCCAGCACGACCTTGTCCCAGCGGCCCTTGAGGGCCACGCCCAGGGTCTCCTCCGAGCGCCCGCCCGTATAGACGTCGGCCGTATCGATGAAGTTGATCCCCAGCTCGATCGCCCCGCCGATGATCGCGTCGACCCCCGCCTGGTCGACCTTGCCGCCGAACTGATTGGCCCCCAGCCCGATCGCCGAGACGCGCACCCCCGACCTGCCAAGCTGTCGATATTCCACCGCGTGCTCCTCTTAATATGCGTCGACGCA
>CAZKTU010000228.1:0-3707 GCA_964555675.1 uncultured Oscillochloris sp. | reverse complement strand
TGCGTCGACGCAAATGCGTTTTTCACCACGAAGACCACGAAGCGCGCGAAGATCGGATGTGCGCCCTATGCCTGGCCGCTGTGTCTGAGCAGAGCGAGCGGCAGCGATCGAATGGCCACAGCAGAGCGTCCCTCTCGCCTTCGTGATCTTCGTGCCCTTCGTGGTAAAACCTTTAGCGATTACGGCCGCGCCGCCTACGACCGCGCCGGCGCGAATTGGTAGAGCGCGACGAGGGCCGCCCCGATCGCCTGCGAGAGGTCGCCGAGGGTGGCGGGCACAATGCTGATTGTCTCGCGCTGGGCGGGCCAGAGGTAGGGCGCGGCGGTCTCGCCGATGATGCGCAGATAGCGCTCGCGGAACTCGGTTGTGGTCGCGCCCTCGTCCATCAGGCCGCCGCCGATCACCACATACTTCGGGTCGAGGGCCATGGCCAGGCTCGCCAGGTGCAGCCCCAGGGCGCGGGCCTGGAAGTCGAACAGCTCGACCGCGAGGGGATCGCCGCGCTGGGCGAGGCCGCGCAGGGCCAGAACACGCTCGCGCACGGGCAGGGGCGAGGCGGCCAGCTCGTGGTCGGGGCGCTCGAGCAGCTTTTCGGCCAGCAGGAAGGGCAGGCCCGCCAGGGTGGTGTAGACCTCGACGCAGCCCCAGGTGCGCCCGCAGCCGCAAGGGTAGGCTTTGGCCCCCAGCAGGTGCAGCGGCGCGGGCATGTGGCTGGCCTCCATGCCGGCCAGGGTGTCGCCGTCGAGGGGCAGGCCGCGGGGGTCGATGTAGGCGCAGCCCAGGCCCGAGCCCGGGGCGAGCATGAGCACCCCCCCGGCGCCGGCGCTGCGCACGCGCTGGGCCTCGGCCACCCCGCCCATGTTGCCGTCGTTGCCTACGGCCAGGGGGATGGCCCGCCCGGCCCGCTCGGCCAGGGCCGTGGTATAGGCCGTGTAGACGTCGAAGCCGACGAAGCTCTCGGGCAGGTTCGGCCCCCGCTCGAGCACCCCGTAGCTGCGGCGCGGCCCCGGGATGGCCACCCCGACGCCCTGCACCTGCCCCCAGCTCAGGCCGTTCTGCTCGAGGTAGATGCCGATCGTCTCGACCCACCCGCGCACCACCGCCTCGGGCCCGAGTTGGGCGTTGGTGGCCCGCTGGAGCAGACTGGTCGAGACGGTGCTGCCGTCCTCCCACACGCCCCCGATCTTCGAGGTCGTTGCCCCGCTGTCGGTGCCGATGAACACGTGCCGCTCTGCACCCATAGTTACCTCATCGCAAGCTTGGGAGAATAGGAGATTGCACAGTCAATCTGGTGAGACTCTAGTATACACGCCCTGGCGGGCTGGCCGGCGGGGCGTAGGGCGCAGGTCTGACGCGGACGGCGGCAAGATCGGCTACAATAGGACGGTTTCAGCTCAATTGTTCCGTAGCCATAGGGAGCCCAATGTGTCACAGCGCGAGTTTACGATTGCCGAGGAGTATCGCTACGACCGGCGCTCACCGCTGCGCTGGATTATCAGCCACATCTGGCGCTACCCGTACCTGCCCATCGGCGCGATGACGGGCTTCGTGCTCGGCAGCGCCCTCTACAGCTTTGCATGGACGCGGGTCGGTGCGGCCTTCGACCTGATCGCGGGCGGCGGCGAGGTGGGCGCCCTGCTCATGATCGCCCTGGTGATCGTGGCGGCGCGCCTCGGCCACGGCCTGACCGGCCTGATCGCCTGGTACGCCACCGAGTTCACCGCCCAGCGCCTCGAGCGCGACGCCCGCGCCGAGCTCTATGTCAGCCTGCTCGGCAAGAGCCAGACCTTCCATAACCGCCAGAAGGTCGGCGATGTGATGGCCCGGGCCACCAACGACATGCAGCAGCTGAATATGATGGTCAGCCCCGGCGCGAGCCTGATCTATATCTCGCTCACCAATGTCGTCGTGCCCCTGGCCGCGATCGCCTTCCTGCGCTGGGAGCTGTTGCTGACCCCGCTGCTCTTCCTGCTGGTCTTCGTGCCCGCCCTGCGCCGCTACAGCCGCGAGCTGAACCCGGTCACCGGCAAGCTGCGCTTCCAGTTCGGCGCCCTCAACGCGGGCCTGGCCGAGGCGGTGAGCGGGATCGAGGTGGTCAAGGCCTACGCCCAGGAGGCTCAGGAGAAGGGCAAGTTCAGCGCGTCGGCCCGCGGCTACCGCGACCTGTTCGTCGAGCAGGGGCGCATCCAGGCCCGCTACCTGCCGCTGCTGCTCTATGGGGTCGCCTTCGCCCTGGCCTTCGGCCACGGGGCTCTGCTCTTCCTCCAGGGCCGCCTGAGCGTCGGCGAGGCCGTGACCTTCATCGGCCTCTTCTCGCAGCTGCGCTTCCCGACCTTCATCTCGCTCTTCAGCTTCCTGCTGGTCGAGCTGGGCATCTCGGGCGCCGAGCGCATCCTCGGCCTGATCAACGACGAGACCGAGCTCGACGAGAATAGCGAGGGCCGCCGCGCCCCGATCAATGGCGAGGTGCGCTTCGAGAACGTCAGCTTCGGCTACGGCTCGGGCGGCCGCCCCGCCGCGCCCGACGCGCCCGCCGCCAGCCTGACCCTCAGGGGTATCAGCTTCACCGCGAAGCCGGGCGAGACGGTGGCGATCGTCGGCCAGACCGGCGCCGGCAAGAGCACCCTGACCCGCCTGGTCAATCGTACCTACGATACGACCGCCGGCCAGGTGCTGGTCGATGGGCTCGATGTGCGCGCCTGGAGCCTCGACGCCCTGCGCGCCCAGATCTCGACGATCGAGCAGGATATCTTCCTCTTCAGCCGCTCGATCGCCGACAATATCGCCTTCGGGGCCGCGGGCCAGGCCACCCGCGAGCAGATCGAGCGGGCCGCCCGCGAGGCCCAGGCCCACGACTTTATTCTGCAATTGCCCGACGGCTACGATACGATTGTGGGCGAGCGCGGCGTGACCCTCTCGGGCGGCCAGCGCCAGCGCATCGCCATCGCCCGGGCCTTCCTGACCGACCCGCGCATCCTCATCCTCGACGACAGCACCAGCGCCATCGACAGCGCCACCGAGGACCAGATCCAGCGCGCCCTGCGCCGCATCCTCAAGGGCCGCACCACCCTGCTGATCACCCACCGTATCTCGCAGATCCGCTGGGCCGACCGTATCCTGGTGCTGCGCGGCGGTGAACTGGCAGCCCAGGGCACCCACGACGAACTGATGGCCAGCAGCGAGGCGTACAGGCGCATCTTCGCGCGCTATGCGAGCAACGCCGAGGCGCCTGTCGCCGCCCCCGTCGCGACGGCGCCGGTTGCAAAGGAGCAGGTCTAACATGGGCTTTATCCTCGACGGTCTTGAGGCCGACGCCTACGACCGCAACTATAGCGACCTGACCCTGATCAAGCGCATCGCCGGCTACTTCAAGCCCCACGTGCGCAAGATGGCGAGCGTGGCCCTGCTGGTGGCCGGCGTCTCGTTGCTCGAGGCCGCCGTCCCCTTCGGGGTAGCCCGCGGCATCGACCTGTTGGCTGGCAACCCGGCGCTGCAGCTGGTCCTCGCCCTTACCGGCGTGGTGCTGGTGCTCGGCACGGCGGGCTGGCTGTTCAACTTCATTCGCCAGAAGCTCTCGGCCGAGGCCGTGGGCGACGTGGTGCTGAAGCTGCGCGAAGACGCCTTCAGCGCCGTGATGGAGCGGGACCTCTCGTTCTACGACCAGTTCCCCTCGGGCACGATCGTCAGCCGGGTCACCTCGGATACCC
>CAZKTU010000227.1:1802-10704 GCA_964555675.1 uncultured Oscillochloris sp. | reverse complement strand
TTGCGAGGGGCGCTGCCCCTGCCTGACCTTTTGCGAGGGGGCCGCGCTGGCCCCCTCAACCTCCCCCGCGCCAGGGGCTGCGCCCCTGGACCCCGAAAAGATCTAGCTGTGCCGGCCCGATCTGCTGTGCGGTCATGCCACCTGGGGAGCTGCAGCTGAGGGTATCGGGCCACCACAAAGCTTTCAGCTAGCGCCACATCACGCCACTGGACAGCGGAGAACTGCCCATCAGCGATAGCCCCGCTGGCATGACAGCAGGGCTAATTGGCATAGCAAAGCCTTATTCCAGTGGGGTCGAGGGGCGCAGCCCCCGCGCCCGGAGGGTGTCGGGAGGGCCGGCGGCGGCCCTCCTGACAAAACAGGGGCCGAGGGGCGCAAGCCCCCAAACCCCCGCCGCGGGCAGCGGCAAACACCGTAACTTGGTTACGCCCCCCCTAACTCCACCAGGCGAAGTGGGCCCAGGGCTGGTCCGGGTAGACCTTCTCGGGGCGGCGGGGGTTGACCTTCACGGGGAGGACGGCGCCCACCGTCAGGCGGGTCAGGTTCTCGTCCTCGACCAGCCAGGCGACCTTCGCCTCGTAGGGGCGGCCCTCGGGGGGCTGCACCCAGAGCACCAGCTGCAGCTCGGCGGCGCGGACGAGGGCCTGGCGCGTGATCGAGCTCTGGCGGGCGATGCGCAGGATCTCGGCGCGGGCGCGCACCGCGACGGCCAGATCGGCGCTCATCGCGCCCCTGGCCCTGGCGGCGCGGCGCTCGGCCTCGACCAGGGCGGCGTGGACGGGCACAAAGAGCATCACCGCGAGCAGCGGCACGGTGTAGAGCACCACGCGGTCGGCGTCGATCGGAGTTATTCGGCCGTCTCGCGCCTCGATACAGCGAAATTGCAGGCCGTTCAGCCGCGTCTCGGGCTCGAGGACGCCGGTACAGACGAAGGGCCCGGCCAGGCGGCCGGTGATGGGCGCGAGCACGAGGCCGATGGTGCCGAGGACAAATGCGAGAACGATGGTGATGAAGAGACGCTTGACCATTGGGCTGCTCCCCGTCCTGGTGCCGGATCTTATATGGCAAGATTGTAGTGACGGCGGGGCGCTCTGGCAAGGCGATGAATCTGAACGTTTGGTGATTATTTGTGAACTGCCGCGCAGCTATCGGTCGGCCCTGGAATCAGTCGCCCCCCGCTCACGGCGTGGTGAGCGGGGGGCGGCGGGGTGGAGGTCGGGGCGACTAACCGGCCTGCGAAGCCTCGGTCTCGTTGCGGGCGGGGTGCATCGCGCCCTCGCCGTCCGAGATGTGCAGGTTGGTCTCCTTGAGGAAGATCGTGCCGACCACGAAGGTCATCAGGGCCACGCCGATCGGCCACCAGAGGCCGGCGAAGATGTTGCCCGTCGAGGCGACCACCGCGGTGGCGATCAGGGGCAGGAAGCCGCCGAAGTAGCCGTTGGCCACGTGGTAGGGCAGCGACACCGAGGTGTAGCGGATCTTGGCCGGGAAGGCCTCGACCAGGAAGGCGGCGATGGGGCCGTAGACCATACCGACCCAGATCAGCAGGCTGAAGACCAGCAGGGTCAGCATCACCGGGTTGGCGCTGGCCGCGACGGCCGGGGTGACCACCTTGCCGGCGGCGTCGGTGACGGCGGGGGTGATCGGGCCGGCGAAGTACTGCATCGCCATGTAGGTCGGGTAGATGGCCAGGGCGCCCAGCAGGTTGCCGGCCATCATAATCTTCTTGCGGCCGATGCGGTCCGAGAGGCCGCCGAAGAAGATGAAGAGCGGCAGGCCGAGCAGCAGGGCCACCGAGACGATCACGTTGGCGGTCACGAACTCGACCTTGAGCACGTTCTGCAGGAAGAACAGGGCGTAGAACTGACCCACGTACCAGATCACGGCCTGGCCGGCGGCGGCGCCGAAGAGCACAATCAGGATGGTCTTCCACTGGGCCTTGCTGCCGAAGCTGTCCTTGAGCGGGCTCTTGCTGGTCTTGCCCTCAGCCTTCAGCTTGGTGAAGAGGGGCGACTCGGACATACGGGTGCGGATGTAGACCGACACGGCGACCAGGAAGATCGAGAGCAGGAAGGGGATGCGCCAGCCCCAGGCGTTGAAGGCCTCGGGCGTCATCGAGAGGCGTACCCCGACGATCACGGCCAGCGAGACGAACAGGCCCAGGGTCGCCGTGGTCTGGATGAAGCTGGTGTAGTAGCCGCGCTTGTTGTCGGGCGAGTGCTCGGCCACGTAGACCGCCGCGCCGCCGTACTCGCCGCCGAGGGCCAGGCCCTGGAGGATGCGGATGATGAAGAGGATGATCGGCGCGGCGATGCCGATCTGCTGGTAGGTCGGTAGCACGCCGATCAGCGTGGTCGCGCCGCCCATGATCAGCAGGGTCACCAGGAAGGCGTACTTGCGGCCGACCAGGTCGCCGATGCGGCCGAAGAAGAGGGCGCCGAAGGGGCGGGCCGCGAAGCCGGCGCCGAAGGTGGCCAGGGTGGCCAGGAAGGCCGCAACCGGGTTGTCCGCCGGGAAGAACTTGGTCGAGATGATCGCCGCCAGGCTGCCGAAGATGTAGAAGTCGTACCACTCAATCATCGTGCCCAGGGCCGAGGCGAAGATCACTTGCCAGATGGTCTTGGTCGGTTCGACGTTCGCGGGCATGGTCTGTGCCGGTGCTGCCACAGCGGTGTCCCTTTCTTCACATCGTCGTGCTGTTGCGGCTCGCCGCCCCGTACGCTGGGGATGGCGAGGCCCGCCCGTGAGGGGACGCAACCCCCACGGCTTGTGGATGCTGTCGGTCGGCCCAATAGAGGGTGGTCCGGTCGTGTCTACTACGCTGTATGCTATATCTGAGGGGACCGGGAATTGATAACGCAATCTTAATGGATAAATATGAAACTGAGATAATTTGCCTGTGAAATTTGGGTAAATCCTCCCTGGTTCTCCCAGGAAGCTTTACCGCATCAGAATGCGCAGCCTCGCGCCGGATTGTAAAGCTACGATAAAGAATTCATCAAGGGTGGCTTTGACGCGCTGCGCCGTCTCGGGTAGCATAGGGGCGTCCCCAGAGCGCCGCAGATGTTCAGCGTAGAATTGCCACGGAGGCTCCCATGAGCGACGAGCAGCTGGTGCTGGCCGAGACGGACGGCCATGTGGCCACCCTGACCCTTAACCGCCCCAAGGCCCTCAACGCCCTCAACCCGGCCCTGATCGAGGAGCTGATCGCCCACCTGGCCCGCTGCGACGCCGACGAGCAGATCCGCGCCATCGTGCTCACCGGCGGGCCGCGCGCCTTCGCGGCGGGCGCCGACATTAAGGCCATGGCCGAGGGCTCGCCGAGCAGCATGCTCCTCGGCCGCAGCATCGAGCGCTGGTCGCGCATCGCGGCGACCCGCAAGCCCCTGATCGCCGCAGTAAGCGGCTACGCCCTCGGCGGCGGCTGCGAGATCGCCCTCATGTGCGATATGATCGTCGCCAGCGAGAGCGCTCAGTTCGGCCTGCCCGAGATCAACCTCGGGGTCATCCCCGGCGCCGGCGGCACCCAGCGCCTGACCCGCGCGATCGGGCCGCAGCGCGCGATGGAGATGATCCTCACCGGTGCCAGCATCGGCGCCCGCGAGGCCCAGCAGTACGGCCTGGTCAACCGCGTCGTCCCCGTCGAGACCTTCCTCGCCGAGGCTCAGCGCCTGGCCGCCCAGGTGGCCGAGAAGGCCCCCATCGCCGCCATGCTCGCCAAAGAGGCCATCCGCGCCGCCGCCGAGACCACCCTGCGCGAGGGGATGGCGATCGAGCTGCGCAACTTCTACCTGCTCTTCGACACCGAGGATCAGAAAGAGGGTATGCAGGCCTTTGTGGCGAAGCGCAAGGCCGAGTTTAAGGGGCGCTAAGATGGCAGAGCCGACCGTCCTCGCTGCCGTCACTAACGGCGTCGCCACCCTCACCCTCAACCGCCCCGAGGTCTATAACGCCCTGAGCGCCGAGCTCCTCCGCGAGCTGCTCGCCGCCCTGCGCGCCGCCGAGCGCGACCCGGCCGTGCGCGCCGTGGTGATCACCGGCGTGGGCAAGGCCTTCTCGAGCGGCCAGGACCTGCGCGAGTTCCCCGCCGAGGGCGCGACCGCCCTGATCGGCGAGCGCCTGCGCACGCACTATAACCCCCTGGTCACGCAGCTTACTACCATGTCCAAGCCGGTGATCGCGGCGATCAATGGCGTGGCCGCGGGCGCCGGCCTCAGCCTGGCCCTCGCCTGCGACCTGCGCCTGGCCGGCGACGACGCCCGCCTGGTGGTCGCCTTCGCCCGCATCGGCCTCATCCCCGACTGCGGCATGAGCTACACCCTGCCCCGCCTGATCGGCCCGGCCCGCGCCTTCGACCTGGCGGCCCGCGGCGGCGAGCTCGACGCGCCCACGGCCCTGGCCTGGGGCATGCTCAACCGGGTCGCCCCCGCCGGCGAACTGGCCGCCGCCGCCCAGGCCTACGGCGAGGAGTTCACCCGCGGCCCGGCCCACGCGATCAGCCTGATCAAACGCAGCATGGCCTTCGGGGCCGGGGCCAGCCTGGCCCAGGCCCTCGAGTACGAGGCCCAGGCCCAGCAGGCCGCCAGCGCCCACCCCGACTTCGTCGAAGGCGTGGCCGCCTTCCGCGAGAAGCGCCCGGCCAGCTTCTTGTAGCCGCCGCTTGCACTGAGGGGGCGGGGGAAGCAGCTTCCCCCGCTGTTTCCAGCACCTATGGCAACCCGCTTTCGCACCCTCGCCGAGAACCTGCGCGCCGGCTTCTGGTTCATCCCCACAGTGATGGTCCTGCTGGCCCTCGTTCTGGCCTACCTGATGGTCGCGCTGGATCTCAACTTCAGCGACGAGTTGCAGAAGGTCTTTGGCCCCTTCTTTGTCGACAGCCCCGATGGCGCCCGCGCCGCTCTCTCGACGATCGCCAGCTCGACGATCACGGTAGCCGGCACAGTCTTCTCGCTGACCATGGTCGCCCTGACCCTGGCCTCGAACCAGTTCGGGCCGCGCCTGATCCGCGCCTTCATGCGCGATATCGCCACCCAGCTGGTCCTGGGCACCTTCCTCGCCACCTATATCTACTGCATTCTCATCCTGCGCACCGTGCGCAGCGTCGAGGAGGTGCAGTTCGTCCCCAACCTGTCGGTGCTGCTGGCCGTGCTGCTGGCGGCGATCAACGTCGGCGTGCTGATCTACTTCTTCCACCACGTCGCGATGACCATCCAGGTGCCCAACTTGATCGCGCACCTGGGCAACGACCTCCAACACACGATCACCAGGCTCTTCCCGCCCCGCCAGCAGGTCAGCCCCGAGGCGACCAGGCTCTACCGCGAGGCTTACGAGCTGCGCCGCGCCGCCGAGGAGGTGGGCGCGCCCGTGCTCGCTCAGCAAAGTGGCTATGTCCAGCTGATCGACGAGGCGGCCCTGCTACAGCTGGCCGTCGAGCGCGACCAGGTGATCTGCCTGCTAGCCCGCCCCGGCGATTTTGTGGTCAAGGGCTCGCCCCTGGCCTATATGACGCCCCAGGCCAACGCGGCTGCGGCCGAGGCGCTGAACGGCGCCCTCACCCTGGGGGTGCAGCGCCTGCAGCTCCAGGATTTCGAGTCCTACATCCTCCAGCTGGTCGAGATCGCTTCGCGAGCCCTCTCGCCCGCCTTCAACGACCCCTTCACGGCCATGGCCTGCATCGACCGCCTGGGCGAGGCCATCCTGCTGCTCGACGACCGCGAGCTGCCGCCCCCCTACCGGCTCGACCCGGCAGGGCGGGTGCGGCTCGTCGTCGAGGGCTACACCTTCGCCGCCGTGCTCGGCGCGGCCTTCAGCATGATCCGCCAGTACGGCCGCGGCCAGGCCGCCGTGCTGCAGCGCCTGCTCGAGATCTTCGCCGCAATTGGCGAGCAGACCGAGCGCGTCGACCGGCGCACGGCTGTGCGCCGCCAGGCCGATATGGTGCTGCGCGCCGCCGAAGAGAGCCTCCCCGAGGAGACCGACCGCACCGAGATCAGACGCCGCCACGAGGCCGTGCTCAAGGCCCTAGAGGGCTAGGCCGAAGAGCGAGCGCATGCCCTCCACGTCGGGAATGCCCATAGTGAAGTAGAAGAAGCCCATGGCCGTGATCAGGTAGACCGCCAGTAGCTGCGCGCCCTCAAGCCAGTTGCTCTCGCCGTCCACCGAGATGATCGTCGCCAGCAAGACCGATAGGGTCAGGGCCGAGACCTCGATCACGCTGAAGAAGAGCGTCATCTCGGGCCCGAAGAGCAGGCTGACGAAGACCAGCAGCGGGGCCACCAGCAGGGCCACCTGCATCGAGGAGCCCATGGCGATGGTCATGGCCAGGTCCATCTTGTTCTTGAAGGCCATCTGCACCGCGACGATGTGCTCGGCCACGTTGCCCACCAGCGGGATAATGATGATCCCGATGAAGAACTCGCTCAGGCCCAGGGCCTCGGCGAAGGGCTCGACCGCGCCCACCAGGAACTCGCTCAGGAAGACGATGCCGAGGGTGCTGGCCAGCAGCACGCCGATCGCCACCGGGATGCTCCACTTCGCGACGTGCTGCTCGGCCGGGCTGTCGGGGGTCTTGTCGTCCACGCCGGTATGGCCGCCGACCCCCCGATCGGGCTGGGTGAAGGTGAAGATCAGGCTCAGCACATAGAGGATAATCAGCACACCGGCCACGCCCAGGCTGAGGGCGTTGAGGGCCGGGTCTTCGACCAGGGTCTCGAAGACGTCGAAACGGCCCAGCTCGATCTCGCGCAGCACCTCGAAGATCGTGGGGATGACCAGGCCGATCACCGCCAGGGTCATCATCGAGGCCGCCACGCCGGCCGCCTGCCGGTCGAAGCGCTGGATGCCGTGGCGCAGCCCGCCCAGCAGCAGCGAGAGGCCCAAAATCAGCAGCAGGTTGCCCAAAATCGAGCCGGTGATCGAGGCCTTGACCAGCTCGATCTTGCCCTGCGAGAGGGCCACGATCGAGATGATCAGCTCGGCCGCGTTGCCCAAGGTGGCGTTGAGCAGGCCGCCCACCTTGGGGCCGGTGTGCACCGCCAACTCTTCGGTGGCCTCGCCCAGAAAGCCCGCCAGCGGGACGAGCCCCAGACAACAGACCACGAAAAGGACCAGATCATTCTTGAGCGGGGGAACAAACTCGAGCAGGAAGGCGATCGGGACGAAGATGATCAGGTAGCGCAGCCACTTCATGAGAGCCCCCGCTTCACACACGCGGCAGAGACGTGGCCGCGCCCACGTACGCAAATTGGACAGCCCCTAACCGCTATAGTCACCGCCGTCCTTCGCCGGCTTGCTCTTCTTGAGGCTGAGGAAATAGGAGAGCGCGGCAATGACTAAGGCGATCGCCGCGCCGGGGCTCAACAGGTCGCGCTGCCCGTCCCAGGTGATCAACTGGCCGAGGAAGAGCACGCCCAACACGACGATCACGACCCCGATCAGGTTGTTCTTCAGGTCGTCCAGGTCGTGGATCTCGAGCCACTTTGGCACGGCCACGGTGTCGTCAATAAAGAGCTCGTAGAGACCCACCGCGATCACATACAACACGGTGCCCAGCAAGAAGAGGTCGACGATCTCGATACTGCTTAGCAGCAAGTCCTTGCTGACCTTGCTTTCGAGCGAGCCGGCGCTGATCACCTTGATGAGCATCTGAACGGTGCTAGCGGCGCCGAAGAGCATCAGGGCGGTCGCGGCAAAGAAGATGCAGACCACAGGAATATAGGCGATGTAGCGGCTCACCGACAGGATGCGGGACATTCTTCCCCCTGAGGGCTACAAGGATTCCCTGCAAGTGTAAGGGCGCTGGCCTGACCTGTCAAAAGCCCTTACACGACCGCCGGGACGGCGATGCCGCTCAGCTCTTCGCTGAGGGCCCAGAGCCGGGCCTGCAAGGCTCTATCATACGATATCGGCGCGCTGGTCTGGGCGCGCCGCTTGACGAAGTATTTGCCGCTGACCCCCACGACCTCGGGCGAGGCGGCCAGGTAGATCGAGGTCTGGGCCCCCTGCTCGGGCGTCAGCATAAAGGGCCAGGCGAGCTTGACCAGCAGGGCGAAGACCCCGCCGGCATCGCCGGCGAAGCCGGTGCGCACCGCGCCAGGGTGCAGACAATTGGCCGCGACCCCGCTTCCCTCGAGCCGGCGCGACAGCTCGTAGGTGAAGAGCACATTCTCGAGCTTCGACTCGGCGTAGGCCTGCATCGGGCTATAGCCCCCCTCGGCGCGCACATCCTCGAAGCGCCCGCGGCCCGCCGTGTGCGCCCCGGAAGAGACGGTGACGATGCGGGCGGCTGGCGCCGCCTTCAGAGCCCCGAGCAGCAAGTGGGTCAGCAGAAAGGGCGCCAGATGGTTGACGGCAAAGGTCAGCTCATAGCCGTCGGCGCTCAGCTTGCGCTTGTCCACGAAGATGCCGGCGTTATTTACGAGCACGTCAAGGCTGTCATAGCGCGCCAGAAAGGCCTCGGCGCCGGCACGCACTGAGGCGAGCGAGGCGAAGTCGGCCAGAATGATCTCGACCGCCTTGTTGCCGGTCTGGGCCACGATCGCCTCGCGCGTCGCCTCGGCCCGCTCGCGACTGCGCGCCATCAGCACCACCGTCGCGCCCATGCGCGCCAGCTCGCGCGCGGTCACCAGACCGATTCCCGAGGTGGCGCCCGTCACCAGGCAGGTCGTTCCGAGCATCGCATTAGCCCTTCGATAGTGTGTCGCCTTATGGCTCCGGGGTTCGCGCACAGTATAGCCGAAGCCGGCGCGGCCCGCGGCATAACGAAAGCGCCCCCCGTCCGAACGGGAGGGCGCTGATTGGAGCGCGCGGCGCCGCTGGCTAGTTGTGCTCGCCGGAAGTCTTCTGCCGGTTTGGACCAAAGACCAAAGACCAACCGCTTCGGCCTTGGTCTTTGGTCTTTGGT
>CAZKTU010000227.1:0-1702 GCA_964555675.1 uncultured Oscillochloris sp. | reverse complement strand
CCCGGTCGAACCGGGCAGGGCTTTCCGGAAAGCGGTTTTACAGCTTCGCGCCGCGCAGGCGCAGGCTGTTGCTGACCACGAAAACCGAACTGAAGGCCATGGCCCCGGCGGCCAGGATGGGGCTCAGCTGCCAGCCGGTGAAGGGGTAGAGCGCCCCAGCGGCCACGGGGATCAGCACGATGTTGTAGACGAAGGCCCAGAAGAGATTCCAGCGGATGGTGCCCATGGTCGCCTTGCTGAGGGCGATCGCCTGGTGCACGCCCGCCAGGTCGCCGCGCATCAGGGTCACGTCGGCGGCCTCCATGGCCACATCAGCGCCGGTGCCGATGGCGATGCCGACGTCGGCCTGAGCCAGGGCCGGTGCGTCGTTGATGCCGTCGCCGACCATGGCCACCACGCGGCCCTCGCCCTGCAGGCGCTTAACCTCGCCCGACTTATCCTGGGGCAGCACCTCGGCCAGCACCCGGTCGACCCCGACCTGCCGGGCGATCGCCTCGGCGGTGCGCCGGTTGTCGCCGGTGAGCATGGCCACCTCGACCCCGCTCGCGCGCAGGCGGGCGATCGCCGCCGCCGAGGTGGGCCGCACCGTGTCGGCTACGGCGATCAGCCCGAGGGCCTCGCCGTCGGCGGCTACGACCATGGCCGTCTTGCCCTCGCCCTGCAACCGCTCGATCGCGTCGGCCAGGTCTTCTGTAGAGACCCCCCGCTCGCCCATCAGCCGAGCCGTGCCCACCAACAGCGCCCGGCCCTCCACCTCGGCCTCGACGCCCGCCCCCGTGATCGCCTTGAAGCGCAGGGGTGTGCTCAGGGCCAATCCCTCGGCCTGGGCGGCCCGCACAATCGCCGCGCCCAGGGGGTGCTCGCTGCGACTCTCGGCGCTGGCGGCGAGCTGAAGGATGGAGGATGAAGGATGAGGGATGAATTCTCCGTCGTCGTTCGCCGCCTCGCCTGTGGCCAGCACCGGCGCGGCCACCAGCCTTCTGCCTTCTTCCTTCATCCTTACAATGACGTCGGTCACCGACGGCTTGCCCTCGGTGATCGTGCCGGTCTTGTCGAGCACCACGCTCTGGATGTGGGCGGCCCGCTCGAGGCTCTCGGCGTTCTTGATCAGGATGCCGCGCGCAGCGCCGACGCCCGCGCCGACCATGATCGCCGTGGGCGTGGCCAGGCCCAGAGCGCAGGGGCAGGCGATCACCAGCACGGCCACGGCGAAGATCAGGGCCTGGGTGAAGCCGACCCCGCCGATGAAGTACCAGGCCAGGAAGGTGAGCAGGGCGATCACGATCACCACGGGCACGAAGACCGCGGCCACCTGGTCGACCAGGCGCTGCACCGGGGCCCTGCTACCTTGGGCCTCCTGCACCAGGCGAATGATCTGGGCCAGAGCCGTCTCGCGGCCGACGCGCGTGGCCCGCATCTGGAAGCTGCCGCTGCTGTTCAGGGTCGCCCCGACCACACTATCGCCTGCGCGCTTCTCGACCGGCAGGCTCTCGCCGGTGACCATGCTCTCGTCGAGGCTCGACTCGCCACTGACGATCACCCCGTCCACGGGGACCTTCTCGCCGGGGCGCACGATCAGGATCTCGCCCACGCGCACCTCGGCCACCGGGATGTCCAGCTCCTGGCCGCCGCGCACTACGCGGGCGGTTTTGGGCTGCAGGCCGATCAGGGTCTTGATCGCGGCGCTGGTCTGGCTCTTGGC
>CAZKTU010000226.1:6236-10839 GCA_964555675.1 uncultured Oscillochloris sp. | reverse complement strand
GGCGGACACGTGGGTCCGCCCTTACGGCGCGGAGACTGGTGGGGCGGACACTGGTCGGGCGGACACTGGTGGGACGGACACCTGTGGGGCGGACACGTGGGTCCGCCCTTACGGTATAGCTAGGCTGCCGACCATCTGTGGAGCTACCCGATCAGGGCGAGCAGCTCAGCGGGGCGCTCATGCTGCACGTTATGTCCGCATCCAGGGAGCACGTGCAGTTGAGCGCCGGGCATGAGGGCGGCGAGGGCCTGGCCGGCGGAGACGGGCACGAGCAGGTCGCGCTCGCCCCAGACGAGGGTCGCGGGCGAGCCGCCGCGGGCGATCAGCTCGCGGTACTCGTCGGCGCGGGCGTAGCCGTCGATGGCCATCCAGCGCAGCATCGAGAGAAATGCGTCGCGCTGGCGGTCGCTCCACACCCGCGCCCAGACCCGCCGGCGCAAGAAGTCGCGCTCCTCCTGGGGAAGCGCGTCGAAGTCGCCGTAGTAGGGGCGCAAGGTGGCGTAGGCCTCGTCTTGCGAGCGGCGCAGGGAGGCGTAGGCCAACTCGCCAGCGCCGGGGGTGAGGAAGGCCCAGAGGGGCCCCGGGGGCGGCAGACGGCGCGCGACGGGCAACCCGCCGGCCACCAGCACCAGGCGCTCGGCGAGCCGCGGCGCGCCCAGGGCCAGGCGCTGGGCGATCATGGCCCCTCCCGAGTGGCCGACGAGGGTCGCCCGCTCGATCGCGAGGGCGCCGAGCAGGCTCGCCATCGCCTTCGCCAGGGCGGCCACGCTCATCGCGCCGCCGATTGGCGCGCTGCGCCCGTACCCGGGCAGGTCGGGGGCCACGACGCGGTAGCGCTCGGCCAGGGCGGGGAAGACCCGCCGCCAGGTATCGCCCTCGTCGCCCAGGCCGTGGATCAGCAGCAGCGCGGGCGCGTCGGCCGGGCCGGCCACGAAGCAGTGCAGGGCCAGGCCGCCCGCCTGCACCACGCGGGCGTAGGGGCGAAGCGCCTCGGGGGGCTCCATCAAAATCTCGGGCATGGGGGCATTCCTGTTGTGCGATGCCGGAACATGGCTGATTATAGCGCCACTAAGCTTTCGCGGAAATGAGGCACCGTTATTTACCACGAAGACCACGAAGAACGCGAAGGAATTGAGCCTGCTCGGTGCCAGAGCCGTGCGCCTGTGCCGAGCGAGAGGCTCGCAAGGACTCGGCCTGGCACAGCCTCTCTCCTCCCTTCGTGACCTTCGTGTCCTTCGTGGTCATATTGACCGCGACCAGGGCCGGGCTGCGTCCCTAGTGCGACCAGTCCCCTGGCGCTGGCAAGCGCAAGAACCGACGTTTCGTATCCTAGTGCTAGCCCGCCGGTTTACCGGCCGGGCCAGCCACAAAGCCTGGCTCAGGAGCTCTGGCGCGGCTCGGTGACCTCGGCGGCCCCGCGTAGGTCGGCGCCGCCGAAGATCAGGATGAGGCCGCCGATCGAGCTCACGACGAGGCGGATCGTGAAGGCGGTGAAGGCCAGGGCCAGGGCTGTGGCGTCGGGGACGCCCACCTGGCGCAGATAGATCGTGAAGACCAGGTCGCGGGCGCCGACGTTGTTGAAGAAGATCGGGGCCAGGCCGAGGATGTCGGTCAGGGGCACCATCAGGGCGTAGATCATGGGCGGCGCGGCGATGCCGAGGGCCAGGCCGGCGACCAGGTGCATCGCGATCCAGCTGCTGTGGAAGAGCAGCGAGAGGCCCATCACCTTGGCCAGGGTGAGCCGGTCGTCGCCATACTCGCCGAGGGCCTCGGCGACCTTGTTGAGCGGGCGGCGGGCGATGGCGGGCAGGAAGCGGTTGAAGCGGGGCAGCAGCCAGGGCGAGGCGAACGAGACCGCGACGGCCACGATCGCCGCCAGGGCGAAGCCGCCGGCCAGCAGACTGAGCACCGGGGTGGTCACCAGGCGCATCCCGAAGAGGTCGGTTGAGGTGAGCAGCAGGGCCGCCAGGGCGATCAGGCTGAGGGCCAGGAAGCCGGTCAGGCGCTCCATGAAGACCGAGGCGCTGGCCTGGGAGTAGCTACCGGTGCGTCGGCCCAGGGCCACCACGCGCATCGCGTCGCCGCCCACAGAGGTCGGCAGAAAGTTGTTGGCAAACTGCCCGATGAAGTAGACTGCCAGCAGCCAGGGGTAGGGCTGGGGGTGGCGGTTGGCCTGCAACAGCACGCCCCACTTGAAGGCGCTGATGCAGATGCAGAGCACCTGGAGCAGCACGGCGAGGAGCAGGAGGGCCAGGTTGGCCTGCTGCCACTGGGCCCAGATGTTGGCCGGGTTGGCCTGCCAGACCAGGTAGGCCAGCAGGCCGCCGCTGACCAGGAAGCGCAGCGCGATCCAGAGCGGTCGCCAGTTGCGGCGGGTTGCCATCGCTATCTTCTCCGGAGGCGCCTCAGTGACAAGGATGAATGATGCAGGATGAAGGATGAAGGCCGGAAGCGCGCTCGCCCCTAGGGCGAGGTCAGCGTTATGTTGCCCAGATCGGCGGCGTCGGGGCCGGCCAGGGCGGGGTCGGCGGCGGGGCCGGCGCTGAGGGGCTGGCGCGCACCACTAGACTGATCGTAGAGACCCAGGGCCAAACGATACTCGCCCGCCGGCAGCCCGGCGGGCAGGGCGACGGGCAGAGGCACGGCCACCTGCTGGCCCGGCTGCCACTGGCTGGTCGGGGGGAAGCTGGCGCCGCCCGGGCTGACGTCGATCTGCGCGACCTTCGTGCCGGCGGAGTCGAAGACGAACAGAAAGAGGGTCAGGTCGGCCGGCGGGGCGGCCCTGACATCCCAGGCGGGCGTGACGACCAGGCTCGGGCCCTCCTGGGCGGCCGTGTAGCCGAGCAACCGCAGGGCGCCCCCGAACTCGGCGCCGACGGGGGTGGCGAAGGGCCGCGCCAGCTGGTAGATCTGCGCGTAGGTGATGCCGTGGATAGTGACCGTGTGCAGCGGCAGGGTCGACTGAATGCGGGCGTAGATCTCGGGCGCGTCGGCCCGCTGCAGCGACTCGAGGTAGGCTACGGCGTAGTTGGCGCTGACCGTATCGATCGCCCGCACCTCTTGCACCGGCACCGGCACGAAGGGCTGCAGGGTCGGCGGCAGGGCCGAGAGGATCTGCCCCTGGCCGATATCGTCGCGGGCGCGCAGCCAGGCCCCGACCTGGTCCATGCCCTCGCCCCAGCCGATCAGGAAGAGCCGCTGGGCCATGGGGCCACCGCCGAGCAGGGGGCTGTAGTAGCTCAGATAGTAAGGATGGTACCAGGCCAGAGTCCCACCCTGGAGCAGCAGGCCGGCGGCCAGGGGCAGCAGGCCGAGCACCGCTCGGCTCGGCCGGCGTGTGCGCAGCCAGGCCCACCCGGCCAGCAGGCCCGCCGCGCCGAGGGTGAGCAGGGCCGGCCAGACCGGCAGGATGTAGCGGTCGAACTTCTTCGGGCCGGCCGTCATCACCAGCACCCAGAACAGCGTGAAGGCGGCGAGAGCCAGGAGGGTCGCCCGCTCGTGGTCGGGCGCGGGCTCGCCGCGCCGCCGAAGCATGCGCAGAAGAGCGGCCGCGCCGAAGCCGAGGGCCAGGACGAGCCCGAGCAGCTCGACGGGCGTGAGCCGGTAGAGGCCGGCGAGCGGATAGAAGAGCGGGCCGGGGTCGGCGTCGGCCCGACCGAGGAAGAACTGCCCATCGCCATTGGCCCGCCCGCCGTTGCCGACGATCTCGCCGACGTAGGCCCCGATCGCCCGCCCCGGCGCCGCCCAGAGGGCCGGCCAGAGCAGGTAAGCCGTGAGCAGGGCCACCGCCAGAAGCAGCAGGTAGCGCGGGAGCGACCAGGCCAGCCGCCGCAACAGGGCGGGCAGGATCTGTCGGCCGCGCGTCGCCGCGCCTGGGGCAAAGGCGAACATGGTCAGCCCGAGCACGGGCAGCACGATCAGGGCCGGGCCCTTGGTGAGCAGGGCCAGGCCGCAGAGGACGCCGGCCGCAATCAGCCAGGGCCAGGGGCGGGCGGCGCGACAGGCGACCATGGTCGCCAGCAGAGCCAGGGTACAGAGGTCGGTGAGCAGCGCGTCGAGGTGCAGCAGGCGGCCGTGAGCGACCAGGAAGGGCGAGGTGGCCCAGAGCAGCGCGGCCAGCAGGGCCAGCCCCGGGCGCACCAGGCGCCGCAGGAGCAGATAGCCGGCGGCGGCCGCAGCGGCGTGGGCGAGGACCGGCCCGAGGCGCAACCAGGCCAGGTGGCCCAGCAGATCGGGGGGCGCAACCCAGCCCGCGCCGACGGCCAACTGCTCGAGGCGCAGGCCGAGCCCGCCGAGCCACATCAGGGTCACGCCGGGGTGGCCGGTGAGGACCGTATCGGCCCAGCGCCCCTCTTCGACGGCGGCCGCGAAGCGCTCGGTGCGGCTGATCCAGTGATAGGCCTCGTCGGTGGTGAAGAAGTCGGCCAACCCGATCAGGCGCGGGAGCAGCGCGGCCACGGCGACGAGCATGGGCAGTAGTAGCAGGTCCAGGCGCGCCGCACGCCCCGCGGCGGCCAGGCCGAGCGAGCGCGGCTTATCGCTTGTCGAGCTGTACTTCACGGTGTATCCATGATCATCGGGCGCGATTATAGCATAGTACTCC
>CAZKTU010000226.1:0-6136 GCA_964555675.1 uncultured Oscillochloris sp. | reverse complement strand
CATGGGTGCTTGGGCGCACACGGTGGGCGCACACATGGGTGCGCCCCTACTTGGCCTGGCCCTCCTCGCGCCCCGCCCAGCCATGCAGTCTTAGCGCGGGGGGACGGGGAGCAGGCCGGCCAGCACAAAGTCGGCGACCTGGTCGGCGGCCCCGTCGCAGGCGCCCACGAGGCGGCTGATCCGCTGCACGGCCCGGGGGGCGAGCAGCTCGACGGCCAAGGCGGCCAGCAGCTCGGGGGGGCCGGGGCGCAGACGGCCCTGGGCTTGGCCCGCGGCGATCACCTCGGCCAGCAGTGCGTGGAGGGCCGGGTAGAGGCCGGGGTGCTCGCCATCGGGCGCGCCCTCGCCGTGGGGAGGCGAGCTGTCGAGCAGGGGCGCCTGGGCGACGCACTGGCGGTACTGGGCTCTGACGATCGCGCGCAGCTTCGCGGCGGCATCGTCGGCGTCCTCGGCGGCCTGGGCCAGACAGTGGCGAGTATCCTCGCAGGCGGCCAGGCTGACCGCCGCGTACAGATGCTCTTTGCTGGGGAAGCGCCGGTAGATCGTGCCGACGCCGACGCCGGCGCGACGGGCGACCTCTTCCATGCGCACCTCAGAGCCACGCTCGGCGAACAGCTCCTGGGCCGCCTGAAGCACCCGCTCGAGATTGCGCTGGACATCGCGGCGCTCGCGCCGCACCGACTCACTCGAAGCGCCCATGTCGTCATTCTCGCTCGCTACCCCCCCTCGCTCCGAGCGCAGAGTATACCATAATCGGCCATCAAGCGGAAGCGACATTCCACTTTGGGCCACCCCGCCGCGCCCACCCTTACTGCACTCTGCCGCAAGCAGGGCTTGCGAGCACCTAGACATAGAGGCGCTCGACCATCGCGAGCAGATCGCCCAAGTTGAACGGCTTGGCCAGGACCCCGGCGGCCCCGATCTCCTCGGCCCAGCGAGTCGAGTCCTGGGCGGCGGTCATGACGACGATCGGCACATCGAGGCCCAGCTCGCGCATGCGGGCGGCAAACTGCCAGCCGTTGAGCTGGGGCATGCGCATGTCGAGCAGCACCAGGGCGGGCGGCGAACCGACGACGAGGCTGAGGGCCTCCAGGCTACTGGCGGCGGGCAGCACCGCATAGCCCTCTTCGCGCAGGATCTCGGTCACCGTCTCGAGCACCGCGTGGTCATCGTCGACGATCAGGATCGGCAAGGTCTCTGTCCTCATCACCCACTCCTCTGTTAGCCAGCGGCAGCGCCACAGTAAAGACGCTGCCGGCCCCGAGCTGGCTCTCAACCCAGATCCGGCCCCCGTGCTGCTCGGCGATCGCCCTGCAGATCGAAAGGCTCAGCCCCATCCCCGCAAAGCTGCGGTCATCGACGTTGGCCCCACGGTGAAAGCGATCGAACAAATAGGGCAGGTCGCGGGCCTCGATGCCGATCCCCTGGTCACTGACGCTGATCAGGGCCTCATCGCCCTGCTGTCGCACCGACACCATCACCTCGCCGCCGGCGGGCGAGAACTTGACCGCGTTGTCGAGCAGGTAGCCGAGCAGCTGAGCCAGGCGCTCGCCGTCGCCATAACAGAGCACCGGCCCCTCGGCCCTGACCGAGGCCGTATGCCGCTCGCCGTCATAGGGCGCGGCCACTTTGCGGGCCAGCTCGACCAGGTCGAGCTCGGCGCGCTCGCCGACCAGGCGCCCGTGCTCGACTCTGGCGGCGTCGAGCAGGGTGTAGACCAGATCGCGCAGGCGCTCGGCCGACTGCACCAGCAGGGCGACCGACTGGGCGCTGGGCGGCTCGTCGGGGCGCCGCTGCAGCCGCCGCTCGAGCAGTTGGGCCTGGGCCAGCAGCGTCGTCAGGGGCGTCTTCAGGTCGTGGGCCGCCGCCGAGAGAAAATCCTCCTTAAGGCGGGCGGCCTCGGCGCGGGCCCTGATGCCGGCCAGGTCGGCGATCAGGGCGCGGCTCTCGAGCACGCCGGCGGCGTGGGCGGCGAGGAGCTCTACCACCGCAAGGTCATCGCGGGCGAACAGGGCCTCGCGGGGGGTATAGACGAGCAGAACGCCGAAGCGCCGCTTGGCGGTGGTCAGAGGCGCGGCCAGGGTGGCCCCGACGGGCGCCGCGCCCGCCACCAGGGCGACCTGGTGGCGCGCCTGCCCGCTGCTGCGCAGGGGGCGCTGGTTGAGGAAGACCCGCCGGGCCAGCTCGCTCGCCCCGGCGGGCAGCAGCTCGTCCCGGCCCTCGATCACGAAGCGCAGGGCGGCCCGCGCGTCGTCCCACAACCCGATGCGGGCGTAGGGCGCACCCAGGGCGGCAGCGGCGGCCTGCTCGAGCGAACGCAGCACCGCCTGTTCGTCGGCCAGGTGGGCCAGGCCCGCCGTGGAGCGCAGGTAGGCCCGCAGCTCGGGCTCTTGCCAGGAGCGGCGCAGCCGCGAGGGCGGCGCGAAGCCGACGAAGTAGCAGATCCCCGCGGCCAGGTTGGTCAGCTCGTAGACAGTCAGCCTGAGCTCGCCGGCGCCCAGGGCGATCGGCGCGAGGGGGGCGAGGCCGAGGAGCAGGGCGCCCACGGCGGCGCTGCCCAGGCGACGCCTGGTGATCCCCGCCATGCGCCGCGCCTCGACGGCGAAGGCGAAGGCGCTGTAGAGCTGAACGCCGATGAAGTAGAGCGCCTGCAGCGGGAAGAGCCACCACCACTCCGCGCGGGGCGGCATAAAGCCGGCCGTCGCCAGGAGCAGATAGCCGAACAGCGCGAGCTGCACCAGCCAGCCCCGCATCGTCGCGAAGTCGCGGACGAGGCGCAGGGTCATGAAGGGCAGCAACAGTTGCAGCGCCGCCATCAAGGCCATGTAGGTTGGACCGCGGGCGACCAGGCCGGCAGAGGCGGCCAGGGCCAGAAAGATGACGAAGGCCGGCGCCGCGAACAGCAGCGCGATGTCGATATGGGTGCGGTTGGGGCGTCGGATCGCCTCGGCGCCAGTTGTGACGAAGAGCGCCACGAAGACGGCCCAAGTGACCCCAGTGATGAGCTGATGGGCGCTCACCGGCGAAGCTCCCTATGCTGAATTGAACGCAAGAAAACCTAATTCAGTTTGCAAGATATATGCCAGCCGTCACAGAAGCTCGGACGGAATCTTCGCTATAATCCCCGCGAAGAGGAGCAAAAGGAGCCGTGATGAGCCAACTGGTCCGGGTGGCGGCCGCAGTGATCGTGGGCGAGAACGGGGCCGTGCTGCTGGCGCGCCGCCGCGCGGGCCGGACCCACGCGGGGCTGTGGGAGTTCCCGGGCGGCAAGCTCGAGCCGGGCGAGACGCCCGAGGTCTGCCTGGCCCGCGAGCTGCGCGAGGAGCTCGGGGTCGAGGTCGAGGTGGGGGGCTACATCGCCAGCGGGCGCACGGGGGAGATCGAGCTCCTGGGCTACAGGGCGCGGATCGTCGCCGGCGAGCCCCGGCTGAGCGACCACGACGCGATCGCCTGGGTCGCGCCGGGGCAGCTGGCAGGCTACGCCATGCCCCCGGCCGACCTGCCGATCGCCGCGGCTGTGGCCGGCGGGGAAGCGCCGTGAGCAATTGTAAACATTGCGCTAGAACCTGCCCCTATTGGCCCGTGGGCCATTGACACCGCTCGGCGGCAGTTCCATAATGTCGACAACGCGGAATTGCCATTCCGCTTAGAGGAGAACTGCAATGAGCGAGACGAACGAGAACGAGACTGTGACGGCTGCGCCGGCAGAGACGCTGCCCTTGATCACCCTCGAGGGCGCCGTCGTCTTCCCCTATACTGTTATTAGCCTCACCCTTGACGACGAGAACCTGGCCGCGGCCGAGGCGGCCCTGAAGAACGGGCGCCACGTCCTGCTGGCCCCCAGGCGTCCCGACGCCGACGAGGAGGCCCCGCTCGCCGAGCAGCTCTTTCCGGTCGCCGTCATTGGCCGCATCGAGCAGTCGGGCGTGCTGCCCGGGGGCGCCAGCGGCATCATTGTGCGCGGCGTGGTGCGGGCCGAGCTGGGCGAGCAGACCCAGGCCGAACCCTATCCCCGCTTCGCCTACACGCGCCGCCCCGAGGATTTTGTCCTCACCCCCGACCTCGAGCAGCTGATTGTCGAAGTGCGCGCGGTGATCGACGCGGTGCTCGACCTGCGGCCGGGCATCACCCAGGAGATCCGCAACTTCGTGCGCTCGATCGAGGACCCCGGGCACCTGGCCGACAATACCGGCTACTCGCCCGACTATACCTTCGAGGAGCGCCTCGACCTGCTGCAGACCTTCGACGTCAGCGCACGCCTGATCAGGGTGCGCGATTTCTACCGCAAGCAGCTGGCGATGCTCGAGGTCCAGAGCCGCCTGCGCCAGGAGGTCCAGGAGAGCTCGGCCAAACAGCAGCGCGAGTTCTACCTGCGCCAGCAGATGCGCGCCATCCAGAAGGAGCTGGGCGAGGACGATAACGAGGCCGCCGAGCTCGACGACCTGCGCGAGAAGCTGGCCGCCGTCAACCTGCCCGAGGTGGCCCGCAAAGAGGCCGACCGCGAGCTGAGCCGCCTACGCCGCATCAACGGCAGCTCGCCCGAGTACCAGATGGTGCGCACCTACCTCGAGTGGCTGGCCGAGCTGCCCTGGGGCAAGTACACCGGCAAGCCGATCGACGTGGCCTTCGCCCGGCAGGTGCTCGACGAGGACCACCACGGCCTCGAGAAGATCAAGGAGCGCCTGCTCGAGTACCTGGCGGTCAAGCAGCGCCGCGCCGAGCTGGGCGAGGACAGCGGCCGCTCGGGCCGCGAGCCCATCCTGGCCTTCGTGGGCCCGCCCGGCGTCGGCAAGACCAGCCTGGGCCAGAGCATCGCCCGGGCCCTGGGTCGCACCTTCGTGCGCATGAGCCTCGGCGGCGTGCGCGACGAGGCCGAGCTGCGCGGCTTCCGCCGCACCTATATCGGCTCGCAGCCCGGCCGGATCATTCAGGAGCTGCGCCGCGCCGGCACGGCCGACCCGGTCATCCTGCTCGACGAGATCGACAAGCTGGGCAACGACTACAGGGGCGACCCGGCCGCGGCCCTGCTCGAGGTGCTCGACCCCGAGCAGAACAACAGCTTCACCGACCACTATCTCAACCTGCCCTTCGACCTCTCGAAGGTGCTGTTCGTGGCGACGGCCAACACCTGGGACAGTGTCCCCCCGGCCCTGCGCGACCGCATGGAGGTGATCGACCTCTCGGGCTATATCGAGGACGAGAAGGTGCAGATCGCCCAGAGCCACCTGCTCCAGCGGCAGCTCAAGGCCAACGGCCTGCGCCCCGACGAGGCGCGGTTCGAGGAGGCCGCCCTGCGCGAGATCATCAACGGCTACACCCGCGAGGCCGGCGTGCGCAACCTCGAGCGCAATATCGGCGGCGTGCTGCGCAAGGTGGTGCGCAAGCTGGCCGAGGAGGGAAACACGGAGAGGCCGGCCCCCTTCGTGGTCGACGAGGCTTTCGTCCGCGAGGCCCTGGGGCGCCGGCGCTTCTATAACGAGGCCCAGGAGCGCATCGACCAGCCGGGCGTGGCGACGGGCATGGTCTGGACACCCGTGGGCGGCGACATCATCTTCGTCGAGGCCACGGCCGTCGAGGCCAACCGCGAGCTGAAGATCACCGGTCAGCTGGGCGATGTGATGAAGGAGAGCGCCGAGGCCGCCCTGACCTACGTGCGCTCGCGGGCCCGCGACCTGGGCATCGACCCGAAGTTCTTCGACACCCACGCCATCCACATCCACGTCCCGGCCGGCGCGGTGCCCAAGGACGGCCCCTCGGCCGGCATCACCATGGCCACCGCCCTGGCCTCGGCCGCCACAGGCCGCCTGGTGCGCGAGGACGTGGCCATGACCGGCGAGATCTCGCTGCGCGGGCGGGTCCTGCCGATCGGCGGGATCAAGGAGAAGGCCCTCGGCGCCCATCGGGCCGGGATCAGGACGATCATCCTGCCCAAGCGCAACCTCGCCGACCTCGACGACTTCCCCGCCGAGGTGCGCGCCGAGCTGACCTTCGTCCCCGTCGAGACCCTCGACGAGGTCCTGGCCACGGCCCTGCGTCCCCTGACCACCCTCGGCGAGATCCTCGCCAGGCCCCAGGAGCAGCTGGTCAGCTAGTACTCGTCAAACCATGTTTGACGGTGGAAAGGTTTTGCAGGGAG
>CAZKTU010000225.1:0-10841 GCA_964555675.1 uncultured Oscillochloris sp. | reverse complement strand
CAGTACGAGCCGGCCCTGGCTGCGTAGCTTCATCAAAGCGCCCTCCTCCACTGACGCGAGAGCTTCAGCATGCAGCCTATCCCTGTGATCCATGTCACGGGCACGCACCACGAGGCCGGCCGCCAGGTCGGCGCCGCCTGCCGCGACGCGCTCGCCGCCAGCCTCGCCCGCTCCCGCGCGGGGCTCCCCGCCGGCCTGTCCTGGCAGGAGATGCGCCTGGCCGCTGCCCCCTATCTTGCGGCGACACGCCGCAGCCTGCCCTGGATTGTTGAAGAGCTCACCGGTGCTGCTGAGGGCGCGGGGCTCGACCTGCTCGACCTGGCGGTGCTGGCGACGGAGGAGATCTGGCGCTATCCGCCGGGGGGAGAGCGCTGCTCTGACTTCGCGGCGGGCCCGTCGGTCACGGCCGACGGTGGGGTCTGGCTGGCCCACAACAACGACCTCGGCCCATCGGCCGCCGAGCACCTTGCGGCGGTGGAGTGGCGCGTCGAGGGCGAGCCGGCACTCTTCACCCTGGGCGTAGGAGGGGTCTTCATCAGCGTAGGCTACAACGCCGCCGGCCTGAGCCTCACCGGGAATGAGCTTAGTCCCAACGACGACCGCGTCGGCGTGCCGCGGCTGCTGGTTGTACGCGACATCCTCGCTTGCTCTACGGCGCCCGAGGCGGTCGCCTCGGCCTGTAATCCCGACCGGGCCTCGTCCTATAACAACCTCATCGCGCACGCCGACGGCACGATTGTCAATGTTGAGGGCTCGGGCGGCGATTTCGCGCTGCTGCCGGCTGAGGGGGACTGGACCGTCCACACCAACCACTACGTTCACCCGGCCATGCGCCGCTACGAGGCCGACCCGGGCGCCATCAGCGGCTCAGAAGCCCGCTACCGGCGCGCACGCGCGCTAATGGAAGCCCGGGATGGCCCAGTGACACCGGCGATGATGCGGGCGTTCCTAGCCGACCGCGCGGGCGCGCCGGATTGTCTATGCAAGGCCGCCGGGGACGGCGGGGTGCAGACGGTATTCTGGTGCATCATCGGGCTGCACCGGAGTGAGATCCGGTTTGGGCGCGACCCCCGGGAGCCGGACGAGCAGCGCTTTCAGTTCGGGTAGCGTGAGACATTGGTGCCGGTGTCACTCGATGATGCCCAGCTGCAGCCATAAGCTCTGGCAAGCTCTCCCTGCCCAATCTTCACGAGGCCGTTTGCGCGGTGTGGTATAGTTAAGATGACATCCGCCCCGCGCGGATGGCTTCCCTTAGCCTTCGAACACATCGATCGTGTAAAGGCTCGGCATGCTCACACCGGAATCGGCCTCCCCGGCGCTCCCGCCTACGGAGACACAGCTCGGCGTGTTCCTCGCCCAGTTGACCAAGCTGGTGCTGGCCGATGCCGCTGCCTCGCAGCGGCAGGTGCAGCAGGTGTGGGCGCGCCCGTTGGCCGAGCGCGTCGCCGCCGGTCGCGCCATCGCCGACGTGCGAGTGGCCGGGCACCAGACGGGCAGCCTGCTCACCCTCAGATGCCCACGTAACGAGTCGCGCTTCCGCGAGGGCGACATACTCTGTCTCAGCCGCGAGAGCCCCTTTTTCCAGCCCAACTTTCTGGTCACCCTGGAGCTTGATGAAGAGCACGAGCTGCTCGTCTCCACCGAGCACCCTGGGGTGAGCGTCTTTGACTTCGTCGCCCAGCCTGACGGCTGGGTGCTTGACGAGGGCTTCATCGATTTCAGCAACTTCGCCGTTGCCGCCCTGGAGGAGGCCGCCGACACGCTCGCCGGCCGCCAGCGCGTGCTGCCCCTGCTCACCGGGGGCAGCCGCCCGGCGATGGACATGGAGCGCTATGAGCACGCCCTGGAGCGCGCAACGGCCTGGGGGCTCAACGAGCAGCAGGCGGAGGCGCTGGCCATGGCCTACGCCAGTGACCTGGCCTACCTCATCCAGGGGCCGCCCGGCACCGGCAAGACCCTTGTGCTCGCCCGGCTCGCCCAGCTCCTCGCCGAGGATGGCGAGCGTGTCCTGATCACTGCCTTCACCCACCGTGCGATCAACAACGCCCTGAACAAGCTCCACGATCTGGCGCTGCGCCAGGATGCCACCCCGGCGACAACAGTGAAGATCGGTCGTCCACTGCGCGCCGACGATCTGAAGGTCGAAAACTACGAGACCTTCGAGGCCTCGCCGCTGCCCGAGCTAACCGGCGCCTACATCGTCGGCGCGACACCCTTCGCCACACGCACCAACCGGCTCAAGGGCGTGGAGTTCGACACGGTGATCTTCGACGAGGCCAGCCAGATCACCCTGCCCCTGGCGATCATGGGCATGCTCGCCGCCCGGCGCTTCATCTTTGTGGGCGACCACCGCCAGCTGCCGCCCGTGCTGGCCACGCGCCACGGCGACGCCCTGCTGCGCGATTCGGTCTTCGGCACCCTGGCGGACCGGGGCTTCGATACGATGCTGGAGGAGACCTACCGCCTTAACGCCGAGCTGGCGGCCTGGCCCAGCGCCCAGTTCTATGACGATCGGCTGGTGTCGTCGGCGGGTGCGGCGGGGCGGCGCATCTTCTACCAGCGCCCGCCCGAGCGCCTGTCGGACATTCTTGACCCGGAGGAGCCAAAGGTCTTCGTTGACCTTGGGCACCGTAACGCGACGACCCGCAGCGATGCAGAGGCCAGCCTGGCCGTCGATCTCATCCTGGAGCTCCTGGCCTGCGGGACTCTCCCTCAGGAGATTGGCGTAGTGACGCCCTACCGAGCCCAGGGGCGCGCCATCCGCGGCCTGCTGCGGCGGGCGATGCCCGAGGAGCCAGCGCGCCGCCGCGCCGTGGTGATCGATACGGTTGAGCGTATGCAGGGCCAGGAGCGCGATGTGGTCATTGTCTCACTCACCACCTCAAACCCGACGTTTGCGAGCGAGGTCGCCGACTTCCTCTTCCAGCCCGAGCGGCTGAACGTTGCGATCACCCGCCCGCGCAGCAAGCTGATCATCCTCGGCAGCCGCCACCTGCTCGACGCCAGCCCGAGCAGCGAGGAGCAGCAGGGCTGGGTTGCGCTCCTACACGATCTGCTCGACGGCTGCGCCCGACGCATCGTTCAGTATCATCGGTAACGCCTATGGCCACCATCCTCCCCGCCAGCCCGGTCGGCGCTTATCCACCCGAAGCCCTGCGCGTCTTCAGGCTGCTCAAAGCGCTCCCAGATGGCTTCACAGTCTACCAGCGCCTGGCCCTGCGCGAGCGCGGCGGCCCCGACTTCTGGGTGCGCCAGCAGGACGGGCGCGGCGCGCTGCTCTCAGTGTCTGTGGTCACCCCGGCCGAGGTGCGGGCGGCCCGCCAGGCTGGCCTCTTCGGCAAGCGAGACGTGCCTGGGGCGCGGGAGGAAGCGGCGCTCGCGGACTTCCTTCGCAACCTCCATGTAACAGAAGCCCAGCCGGTGCTCCCTGGGCTCGTGCTCTTTCCTGCGGTGGGATGGGCCGAGTTGGAGCAGGCGCTCGACCCGTCGCCGGCGGGGATCACCCGCGCTGGCAAGGAGGAGCTCTCGCCCGAGCGCTTCGCCGCATGGCTCGAGGCTCGGCTCGGCGCGGCGCTGGGCATGGATCTGCTGGAGGCAGTGCGGCGCGCCTTCGCGCCCGAGGTAGTCATCCCGGCCCAGCTGACAGTGCGTAAGCCGCTCGTTCGCGCGACGGGGGCGGAGCTGACCGACTACCTGCTCAGCTACAACCAGGAGTGGGTGCTCAAGCACGACCTTGACCTCTCCGATGAGGGCGAGGCGGCCAGCGATGATATGCGGCTACAGCTCGTCAGCGGGGTGGCGGGCAGCGGCAAGTCGCTCATCCTGCTCTACCGCGCCCGGCTGCTGCGCCAGTTCTTCCCGCGCAAGCGTGTGCTGGTGCTGACCCACAACAAGCCGCTCATCCGTGACCTCGAGCGGCGCTACCTGCTGCTGAGCGAGGGCGACCAGGGTGTGGAGTGGCGCACTTTCCAGGGCTGGTGCTGGGCGAACTGGCCCGCCGACGAGCCGAAGCCGGCCTTGATCGGCATGGGTGAGCGCCGGGCGCTGGTGGCGCAGGTGTGGCAAGAGCAGCTCGCTGACACCACAATCTCGCCAGACCTACTACAGGACGAAATCAGCTGGCTCAAGGACCGCCTGATCACCACGCGCCAGGGCTATCTCGAGGCGGACCGTTCCGGTCGCGGCTTCGCGCTGAAGGAGGCGATGCGCGAACGGGTCTATGCGGCGATCCATGCCTATCAGGCCGAGCTGCAGGCGCGGGGAGTGATCGACTTCGGCGATGTACCGCGGCGGATCTGGCGAGCGCTGGTGGAGAACGGCGCGGTCTTTCCATGCTACGACGTGGTGCTGATCGACGAGGCCCAGTTCTTCGCGCCGATCTGGTTCGAGATCGTCCGGCGCGTGCTGGAGCCGCAGCACGGGCAGCTGTTCATGGTCGCCGACCCGACCCAGGGCTTCCTCAAGCGCCGGCAGTCCTGGCTGGCCAGCGGGCTCAACGTGCGCGGGCGCACCCAGCGCCTGGAAAGGTGCTATCGGACGACGCGCGAGATCCTGGCCTTCGCCACGCGCTTCTACCAGGAGCGGCTGCCCGGCGATGACGAGGTGCTGGTGTCTGCGAACCTCCAGCTGGCGCCAGAGGGTCTGCCGCCCGAGGTCATCTCGCTGAGCAGCGAGCAGGACGAGCTCGCGCGGGTGGTCAACGAGGTGCGCGCGCTGGTGGCCCAGGCGGTGCCGCTGGAGCACATCCTGGTGATCCACGCCGACTGGCAGGGGACTCAGCGGGCGCTGGAGAGGCTGCGCGCGGAGTTTGGCGAGGCCCGGGTGGCGCATCCGCGCCACGGAGCGGCGGGCCAGATGATCAGGGTCTGCCAGCTCGACTCGGCGACGGGGCTGGAGAGCCCGATCGTCTTCCTGATGGGCTCGCACCGGCTGGTCGAGGCCGAGGGGAGTATCCGCATCGCCGAGGAGGAGCGGGCCGAGCGCGTGCGCGATACGACGCGCCGGCTCTATATGGCGATGACTCGCGCCGGGCAGCGCCTGATGATGACCTACATCGGCGAGCCGCCGGCGTTCTTTCGCCCGGCGACCGGGCAGGCCGCGCTTGCGCCGAGCAATCATGGCTAGCCGCTGCACGCTGCCGAGAGGGTGGCCGCAGAGGGGCCAGGCCCCTCCACACCTCCCCGCCGAACCGTCAAGGGCAACCGCTCAACCGAGGCGAGTTGCTCGAGTAGCTGGAGTCGTTGTAGGCAAACCTGCGAGTGATCTAATAGGCCTCTGGATTCGACCTTCTGAGCGGCGATGACCACCACACGCACGATCATCCATCTTGACCTTGACCAGTTCTATTGTGCCTGCGAAGAGCAGCGCGACCCGACGCTGAAGGGCAAGCCCTTCGCGGTGGGCGGCAGCCCGCAAGGGCGGGGAGTGGTGGCGTCCGCTTCATATGCAGCCCGGGCTTTCGGGGTGCGCTCGGCCATGCCGATGGCCCACGCGGTGCGCCTCTGCCCCGAGCTGACGGTGGTGCGACCCAACTTCCCCGCCTACCGTGAGGCCTCGCAGCAGGTCATGGAGCGGCTCCACACGCTCACCGACCTGGTCGAGCAGATCTCGATCGATGAGGCGTTTCTGGACGTGTCGGTCCTCGGCGAACCAGGTGATCAGGTGGCGCAGCGGCTTCAGACGCAGGTCCGGGCCGAGCTTGGGCTCTCCTGCTCGCTCGGCGTGGCCGCCAACAAGCTCGTCGCCAAGATCGCCACCGACGTCGGCAAGAGCATGGCCCGCAGCGGCGCTATCCCGAGCGCCATCTGCGTCGTGCCGCCTGGCGAGGAAGCTGCCTTCCTGGCCCCACTCCCTGCCTCGGCGCTGTGGGGCGTTGGCCCGAAGACCGCCGAGAGGCTCGCCGGGATGGGTATTCTCACGATCGGCGACCTTGCGAGCTGGCCGCAGGAGGACCTGGTCCGCCGCTTCGGCCAGCACGGCGAGGATCTGGCCCGCCACGCGCGAGGGATTGACGAGCGGCCAATCGTCACCGAGCGGGCGGCCAAGTCGATCTCCCAGGAGACCACCTTCGTCCAGGACGTGCGCGAGCGGGCACGCCTGGAGCAGACGTTGCACACGCAAGCGGCAGAGGTGGCCGCCAAGCTCCAGCGTAAGGGCCTGATGGGCACCTCGGTCAAGCTCAAGATCCGCTGGCCAGACTTCACCACGCCGACGCGCCAGCTCACTCTGCCCCAGCCAACGGACGAAGCGGAGGTGATCACCGAAGCGGCGCTACGCCTGTTCAACCAGACCTGGCCCGAGCGGCAACCGGTGCGGCTGATCGGCGTGGGGGTGAGCGGGCTCGGCAGCCCGCCGCGGCAGCTCAGCCTGTGGGACGCGCCGTCGCCCGAGGAGCAGGCGCGCCAGGCGAAGCTGCGCGAGGCGCTCGCGGCGGTGCAGGCACGCTTCGGCGCGGGGGTCGTGCGGCGTGGGAGCGAGCTCGGCGACGATGAGGAGCAGCGAGGAGTGTGATGACCTTTCAGCCTGACCCCGACGTGATTATCTGGCGGCTGCACTTGCGGTCCGCGCCGGCAGCGGTGTACGAGCTGCTCGCGACCGACGAAGGCCGGGCGCGCTTCTGGGCCGAGGAGGCGATGGAGCACGATGGAACCATCGACTTCGTCTTCCCAGGAGGCCAGCGCTGGCGCGGCCCGATCCTGGCCCGCGAGGCTGGGTGCCGCTTCAGCGTAGTGTACTACGGCGGCAGCATCACCACCTTCACCTTAGAGGACGACGGGGCTGGCGGCTCCGATCTGACCCTGGAGGACGCGGGCGTGCCGGTCGAGCACCGCGCCGAGGTGACGGCGGGCTGGGTCTCGGTGCTGCTGGCGCTGAAAGCTGCGGTCGACTTCGGCATAGACCTGCGGAACCACGACCCGGCGCGCTCGTGGGAGCAGGGGTACGCGGAGAACTGAGCCGGGCCAGAGCGCCGTATCTCACGCTATCTCGTGGCCGAGCACCCGGAACCTCGGGCGTCTCCAAGCGCTGCGGACGCTGCCCGTCGAGCGTGGTGCACCACTACAGCCGGAAGCTCGGGCCGTGGCCAGGGTAGACCGTATGGGTACCGCAGGCGCGAATCGCCTCCCAGCTGCGCTCGACGGTACCGCTCTCGTCGGGCGCCATGTGCGGCGGCGGCAGGTCGCCGGTGAAGGCAACCCCATCGTCGAGCACCAGGGTCACACTGTCGTCGGAGTTCCCGGGCGTGGCGATCACCTCGCCGGCAAGGCCGAGGCGGCCCAACAGTGCCCGGCTCTCCGCGAGGCTAATCACCAGGCACTGCTCGAGCGCAATTGGCTGGAACTGCTGATCCGACTTCATGTACTGCCCCAGCAGAGGGATAGCGGGGAGCTGTGGCTCAAGCACGATGAGCCGCACATCCTCCCGCTGCAGCTCCTGGGCTAGCCCGGCGTGGTCCGGGTGATAGTGGGTGACGAGCAGATGTCCGACCGCGCTGAGCGCGATGCCGGCGCGCTCAAGCCCGTGGCGGAGCTTCGGCAGCGTGCCTGGAAAGCCGACATCCACCAGCAGGTACGCGGGCCCGGCCGTGATCGCGTAGTAGTTGGTTGAGGCGTAGCCTACATTGACAACTGCCATCGCCTTCCTCCTCTTCAGTGCTGTCCGCTTAGGCCCACGCGGCCTACAGGCGGCGCAGGGAGTCCGCAAGGGCCTCGTCCGTATCGCGTCTGTAGCCGCCCGATGTGGGCAGCCCACCAAGACGGTGGCCGCCCTTGCCGATAATGGGCGCTGGTCTGCAGCCAGGAGCTCGGCAGCTCCTTCTGGGAGCTGCCCGAGGGGCACACGCGATGGTGATAAAGGAGTCATGAATATTGACGCCGCAGCCGCGCAGCGGTTCCTGGCGGAGCAGTTCGCTCCCCTGGCGCGCGACGCGGAAGCGCATTGCAGCGCGTTCGCCGGCTTCGATTTGGGCTCAATTATTTCGCTCGCTACTATAGGCAGTACAATACGCAGAAATCGTATCACGGAAGGAGCAGAGCGCGATGACACATATCGCTGGGATCGCCGAGATCGTGTTATGGACGGCGGACAAAGAGCGGGCGCTGCGCTTCTATCGCGACCTGCTGGGGCTAGAGCTGATCTCGCCGCCGACGCTGCGCAACGCCTTCCTCAAGGCCGGCGAGGGCGCGGCCGGCATCCCCGCCATGATTGTGCTCGTGCCCAAGGGCGACGATGTGCTGAGCCAGCCCTCCGGCTACCAACTTCATCACCTGGCCCTGGCACTGCCCCCGGAGTCCTTCGATGCCCAGCGCGAGGCGCTCGTCGCCGCCGGCTACACGCCGCGGGGTGGCAAGCACCCGGTGCTGGCGAGCCGCACCATGTACGTGGACGACCCCGACGGCAACGAGATCGAATTCATCTGTAGCGCATCCGCGGAGTCGTAGACGGCTGATGCATTCTGAACCGATAACTCGGCGGGTCGTCTTCTTCGGCGACTCGCGGGCCGACTGGTGGCACGTACCGGTGCTGCCAGGGCTCCAGTGTATCGCGGCTGGCGTGCCCGGGGCCTCGGCGCCGTATCTTGCGCGGCGCTTCCAGGCAATGGTGGCGCCGCTTCGTCCCGACATCGTCGTCGTGCAGATGGGCGTGAACGACCTGACCGGGCTGACGCCCACTTCGCGGGAGCGTGAGCGGGTCATCGCCGCTACGGTAGAGGCCATCACGGCGGTCGTGGCGGGTGCGCGGGGCCTGGGGGCGCGCGTCGTGCTGACCACAATCTTCCCGCTGGCGCGCGGACCCTTCCGAGACCACGGGGTGCAGGCGGCGAAAGCGCTGCGCGCCAGCTTCGCTAACAGCGCGGTCAACACCGCTCTACTGGCTCTCGCTGGCGAGGGCGTCGAGGTGTTCGATAGCGCGGCGGCGTTGGCTGGAGCGGACGGCTACGTACTCGCGGCTTATGCCGACGACGAGCTTCACCTCAGCCCGGCGGGCTACGCGGCGCTGAACGAGGCGCTCGTACCCATGCTCAACGCGTTCGCAAGGAAAGCTCCCAAACGGATCCTGCTGACGGGCATGTCCGGCACGGGGAAATCCACCCTGATCGCCGCACTTGCCGCGCGTAACTACCCCGCCGTCGATATGGACGAGCCCGGCTGGTCCGAGCATGCCCCCGACGGCGACTGGATCTGGCGTGAAGACTGTGTCCGGGAGTTTCTCGCACACGACGATGGCGATGCGCTGTTTGTCGGCGGCTGCGCTACCAACCAGGTAGCGTTCTACCCGCAGTTTGATGCGATCGTGCTGCTCTCTGCCCCCGCCTCGGTGCTGATCGAGCGCCTGGCGACGCGGACGAACAACCCGTACGGGAAGCGCCCGGACGTTAGTGAAGCTGGCGCGCAGCGCTTGCTCGCCGAGGTGCTCGGCTACCTCGAGACGGTTGAGCCCCTGCTCCGACGAAGGGCGACCCACGAGATCGACACCAGCGCACCGTTCGAGGAAGTGCTCGCCACGGTTCTGAAGCTCGTCGCCCACGAAGGGGGGTAAGTGCCGATGACAGGCGCCAGGATGCATGCCGATGAGGTGCCAACAGACATCGGGCTGGTGCGCCGGCTGCTGGCCGCGCAGTTCCCGCAGTGGGCCGGGCTGCCGGTCACACCTGTTCTCTCGGCGGGCACCGACAACGCCATCTACCGCCTCGGCGACGACAAGGCGGTGCGCCTACCCCGCATCCACTGGGCCAGCGGTCAGATCGCCAAGGAGCGCGCGTGGCTGCCGCAGCTCGCGCCGCACCTGCCTCTGGAACTGCCCGTCCAGTTAGCGGTTGGCGCGCCCGACGCGGTCTACCCCTATGAGTGGGGCGTGTATCGCTGGCTCGCGGGCGAAAGCGCGGCCGATGCTCCCATCGTCAGCGTGGATGAAATCGCGGTCGCGCTGGCCCACTTCATCACCGCCCTACAGCGGTTCGACCCCTCCGGCGGGCCGGCCGCCGTCGAACACCAGCTGCGCGGCGTGCCATTGCGCCTCCGCGACGCGGGCACCCGAGCGGCGATCGCGGCGATGGGCTCGCTGATCGATGCGACCGCGGCGCTGCGCGTGTGGGAGGAGGCCCTGCGGGCGCCAGAGTGGGAGCGCCCGCCGGTCTGGTTCCACGGCGACCTGCTGCCCGGCAACCTCCTCGTGACCGATGGCCGTTTGAGTGCGGTGATCGACTGGGGCGGCCTGGGTGTCGGCGACCCGGCCTGCGACCTAATGTGCGCCTGGGGGCTCTTCTCCGGCCCGAGCCGGCAGATGTTCCGCGAGGCCCTTGCGGTCGACGATGCGACCTGGGCGCGGGCGAGAGGCCAGGCACTCTCCCAGGCAATCATCTTCATCCCCTACTACCTGCACACCAACCCGGTCGGCGTTGCTCGCGCCCAGCGGATGTTGCGCGAGGTGCTGGCCGACATCGGGTGAGGGACGAGCGCGTACTCTTGCGCCGCCTTCTTCTACGCAAACTCCAGCGTCACCCTACCGTGCGCTCGACCCGCGCTCTGCGCCGGGCCGTGATCGCTGCACCGACCGCGTAGGCAGCCGGGAGGTCGAATGCGGGGTCTGACGCTGAGGGGAGCTCCACCAGCGCGGCGCGGGCGTGGGCACCGAGGTGAAGGGTTGCCAGGTCGTCGGTCACCGGCATCGTGCGGTTCTCCTTGAACGTACGGGCAGTGGATCGCGCGGGCAGGGCGCTGGCCGCCAGTGGGCGGCGGTGATCACTTGTCTGGACGTGCGGCGGCGTCGTAGCGCCGCATCGCGAGGTGGGCGATGGCGCGCGTGAGCCAGCCGGCGCGGCGGGGCGAGCCGCTGCGGAACGG
>CAZKTU010000224.1:0-10933 GCA_964555675.1 uncultured Oscillochloris sp. | reverse complement strand
AAGGTTTCCGACATCTTTGTCTTGTCTGCTGTTCGGCCGCTGGAAACGCGCATTCCTATGCTTTGCCTCACAATCCCTTGCGTCGGTGTGGGGCGGAAGCGAGGCTTCGTGCCCCTTTGTGTGCGTCGTATGTTAGGCGACACCGGGATAGGTTAGCGCCTCGAGCCGGGCGACGATCTGGCGGAGGAGCTCCGGTGAGATGGCGTTCGTCAGCAGCAGGTCGTTCGTCCAGAGGGCGTGGGTGGCGAGGCGTACGACGGCACCCGTGGCCGGGTCAAGCTCGGCCTCGCTCTGGGCCTGCCACGCCAGCACCTGCGCATGGAGTGGGTCGAGCAGCCGCGGGTCGAAGGCCAGGCCGGCGATCAGTGCGCCGACGACCGCCCCAGTCGAGCCCGTCTGCCCCTCAAGCTGGAACAGGATGAGACGTGCGTAGGCGCGGGTGAGACGGCCGTGCGGCTCGGGGTCCTGGGCGATTTGCGCCTCCAGCGCCCGCTGCCAACCCTCGACCATACGCTGCACCAGAGCCTGCACCAGAGCCTCCTTCAACAGCTTGCTTACACGGCTCCCGGAGGCTCCTCCTGCGAAGAAGCTCCTTGCGCAACGGTCGTGATGCCTCACGATCAGTCGAACTATTCCGGTTGAGCGCTCGTAGGTCACGTACTCATAGCCATCGGCATTCGAAGTGCTGCTTCAGCTTTTCCGAATGCCAAACCACATAAGAGGCTAGCGGAAGTATGTGAGCCCCATCGCCTCCTGCATCAGCGCGAGGGTTTCTTCGCCGACGATCTGCGCTCGGCGGTTACCCGCAGCAAGGATCTCGTCTACAAGCCCGGGCCGCTCGGCAATCTGGTGTCGCCGCTCGCGAATCGGCGCGAGGAGCTTGTTTAGCGCCAGGGCCAACTGCCGTTTGACCTCCGAGTCGCCCACGCGACCCGCTCGATACAGCTCCTTCAGGTCGTTGACCGCAGCGGTGTCGGGATTGAACAGATCATGGTAGACGAACACGGGATTGCCCTCGACCCGCCCCGGAATGTCGGCACGGACGCGGGCCGGATCGGTGACCATACGTCGCACCTTCGTCTCAACGGTGGCCGCATCGTCGGAAAGCAAGATCGTGTTCCCGAGGCTCTTGCTCATCTTGAACTGGCCATCGGTCCCTGGAAGTGTCCCGATTGCCGGCACCAAAGCTTCCGGCTCAGGGAAGGTTGTCCTGTAGAGGTCATTAAAGCGCCGTGCGATCTCACGGGTGATCTCGACGTGAGCCGCGTTGTCCTTGCCAACCGGCACAAGCTGGGCGCGGGGCATCAGAATGTCGGCGGCCTGGAGCACCGGGTAACCGAGCAGCCCGTATGGGAGCTGATTATCGGCGATTTGGGCTGCCCGCGCCATCTCCTTGATACTTGGCAACCGACTCAGGCGCGGAACCGTGGCGAGCATGCCGAGGAGTAGATTGATCTGATAGACGGCCGGCACCCGCGACTGGACGTAGAACGTGACCTGCCCCGGTTCAACCCCGGCCGCCAGGTGGTCGAGCACAAGATCGCGGATGTGCTGCTCCACCTCGGCGATGGCCGCCCGCGTCGGCCTGGTTGTCAGGGTATGCAGGTCGGCGATGATCAAGAAGCAATCGTACTCGTGCTGAAGCCGCACCCGGTTCGAGAGTGAACCGATGTAATGGCCGAGATGGAGCTTGCCGGTGGGGCGGTCGCCTGTCAGTAGCCGTTGCTGCGTCTTCATAGAGACCTCCCTGTAGATACACGCGTGTTACAAAGATAGGGGCAAGCGCTTGGCGTGTCAGGAGGCGAATGTACACTCATTACGCTGGCGTGGGCGCGCGCAGGTGTACCAAGGGCGTAGCATCTCAGTGCGGTAGAGGCCGGGCCGCGTCTGATAGCCCTCTACGAGGCCGAGCAGGCCCAGGCCCGTGAGGAAGCCGTGGGGCTCGCCCTTGCCGCAAATATGGCGGTCGTTGCGCCGTTCCTCGGGGCATATCACAGCCCAGATCTGAGGTTGGCGACGCTCAGCTGGGAGCGCAACGCCCTATCCGCCCTGGCATGCTACAATACATCCACCTTTGTCTGGCTCCCACGAGGTGTCGGTGTGGCTCTGACCAGCCTCAGCAAGCTGCTGCACACCAAGATCACCCCGCCGCCCCCGCGGCGCGCCCTGCTCTCCCGCGACCGGTTGCTAGCCCTGCTGGACGGCGGGCTCGAGCAGCCGGTCATCCTCATCGCCGCCGGCGCCGGCTTCGGCAAGTCGACACTGGTAGCCCAGTGGCTGCGCACGGTGGCCGATCGGGCGCGGGTCGCCTGGCTCTCGCTCGACGCCGACGACAATGACCCGGCGCGCTTCTGGAGCTACGTGCTCGGTGCGCTTGAGCGGGCAATACCGGGCGTGAGTGCCGAGGCGAGCGAGCTGCTCCACGGCCCCCAGACCGGCGCCACGGAGAGCGTGATCGCCGCGCTGCTCAACCGTCTCCAGCACGACGAGCTTCCGCTGCTGCTCGCCCTCGACGACTATCACCTGATCACCCAGCCTGAGATCCACCGCAGTCTTGCCTACGCCATTGACCACCTGCCCGCCCACGTCCACGTCGTTATCACCACCCGCACCGACCCGCCGCTGCCGCTGAGTCGCTGGCGCGCCCGCGACCAGCTGGTGGAGCTTCGCGCCGAGCAGCTGCGCTTCACACTGGATGAGGCGCACGCCTTCCTTAGCGGCCTGATGGGCCTCGCCGTCGCCCCCGAACAGACGGCGGCGCTCGAGGCACGCACCGAAGGCTGGGTGGCCGGCCTGCATCTGGCCGCCCTCTCGCTGCGTGGCCAGCGTGACCCGAAGACCTTTATCGCTGCGTTCGCGGCCAGCCACCGCACCGCTCTCGACTATCTGATCGAAGAGGTCTTCGCCCACCAGCCTGCCCACATCCAGCGTTTTCTGCTCCAGACTTCTGTTCTCGACCAGTTTAGCCCGGCGCTCTGCGATGCCCTCCTCGGCGTCGCTCAGCCCATCGGGGAGCCCTGGAGCCGGCTGCTCCTCGACGACCTTGAACAGCAGAACCTGTTCCTCATCCCCCTCGATGCAGAGCGCGGCTGGTATCGCTACCACCACCTCTTCGCGGCGGCTCTCCGCCAGCGCCTCCAGCGGAGCGCGCCTGAGCAGCTGCCCGAGCTCCACCGGCGTGCGGCCCGCTGGCTTGCCGCCCAGGGGCTGGGCGATGCGGCTATCGACCACGCGCTTGCCGCGGGTGAACAGGCGCTCGCCGCTGATCTCGTGGAGCAGGCCGCCACCCGCGCCTGGGAGCGCGGCGAGACCGCGACGCTGCAGCGCTGGCTCGACGCCCTCCCCACCGCTGTCGCCGAGCAGCGGCCGGCGCTGCTGCTCTGGCGGGCGTGGCTCGCCCTGATGCTGCCGGACATCGACGCGCTCGCCCGGGCGGTGCAGCAGGCCGAGCAGGCGATGGAGACCGCTGAGCCTTCAGACAGTCCGCGCCGGGGCGAACTGCTGGCGCTTCAGGGCTGGCTCGCGCGGATTCGGGGCGACGCGGCCAAGAGCTACGCGCTCAGCATGCGGGCGCTCGCGCTCCTGCGGCCCGACGACGCCTACTGGCGGGCGACGGTTGGTGTAAACGCCACCCAGGCGGCCTGGGCCCAGGGTGACCTGGCCGCCGCGCGGGCACGCGTCGCCGAGGCGGTTGCCCATAGTGAGCGGGCAGCGAACGGCTCACTGCTGGCCCTCGCCCGCTCGACCGAGGCCTGGATGCATGTGCATGCGGGCCAGCTCGCCCGGGCCGAGACCATCTGCGCCGACACGCTCGCGCGCGCCGCTGAGCGTGGGCAGAGCCAGCTCCCGATGCACGCCTTCTGCCACGTCGTGCTTGCCGAGGTGTCCTTGCTGTGCGACGCGCTCGGTGAGGCGCAGCAGCGCGCTGATGCGGCGCTCACGCTGCTTGCTGGGGGGGTACTGAAAGACGCGCTGCTGCGAGCGCTCCATGTGCAGCTCGGGGTCGCCCAGGCCAGAGGTGACACCGCTGCGATCGAGCGTCTGCTTGCGCAGATCGAGCGCGAGTCGCGGGCAACAGGAGCGGCCGCGCTGGAGCTTCAGCTGCGTGCCCAGCGCGCCTGGATCGTCCTCGCGCAGGGAGATGCCCTGGCTGCCGCAGCGCTCCTGGAGGGGGTCGACCTGTCGGCCCCGACGGGCGTCCGCACGAACGATGCGGCGCGGCTCGCCGTCGCCCGGCTCCGCATCGCCCAGGGGCGAGCGCAGGAGGCCCTCGACCTGCTCGACGGGGAGCTTCACATCGCCGCCCTGTGCGGCATACCGGTGGCGCTGCTCGGGCCGCTCGTCCGGTCCCTTGCGCTCCACGCGGCTGGGCGTTCCGTGGAGGCGGGACGCGTGCTGAGCGAGGCCATCGCCCGCGCCGCGCCCGAAGGTTGCGTCCGGCCGTTCCGCGAGATCGGCGAGCCGCTGCGCCCCCTGCTACAGGCGCAGCGTGCCGCTGATGGTGGGGGGGCAGACACGCGGGGCTTTGTCGAGCAGCTGCTAGCGGAGCGCCCTGAACCAGGGCCCGCTGGCGCTCCGTCCGCGCTGCAGCGCGCCGATGGACCCACCCACACGCTGGTCGAACCCCTGAGCGCGCGTGAGCTGGAGGTGCTCGCCTTGCTGGCGGAGGGCGCGACCAACCAGCAGATCGCCGGCCGGCTCTTCATCACCGAGCGTACGGCAAAGAAGCACGTCACCAATATCCTCGGCAAGCTCGACGCGGCCAACCGAACCCAGGCGGTGGCCCTGGCGCGGTCGGCTGGATTGCTCGCCTGAGTATAGCCTCATTGAGCCCGCTACGCTCGACCGGCACCAGCGGTGTACGAAGGGCGTAGCCCACAGCGGCCACAACGAGTGCACGACAGGACACTCCGCGCCCGTGCTTGCCACGCTATGCTCGGGCTATCAGCCGTTCGCCGTACTCACCGCGAGCACGGCCCGGCGCTGAAAGGAATGTGTGATGTCTACCCACGACACGTTGTCCCGGCTTCTCGCGACACCGCTCCCCCTGGCCCGTCCCCGCCCGGTTGGCCGGGCGCTGCTCCTGATCGCCAGCGGCTTCCTTATCGCCATTGTCGGCTCCTGGTTCGCCACCCGCGCGCTCTTGCCCGAGCTGTTCCCGCGCTGGGGTTACCTACTGATCACGCTGCTTGGCCTGTGGGGGGCGAGCAGTGCGTGGCTGCTTCTGCCCCCACAACTGCGTTGGCTTGTGCCAGCCCTCGTCCTCGGCGCCGCAGTGACCGGGGCGCTGCTGTCCTCCATTGACTTCATCACCACGGGTGTTGCCCTGCTGGCGAGCCTGGCGCTGCTCGTCCTGATCGGCGCAGGGCTCGGGCTGGCGCGGCTGTTCCGGCGCCACGGCCCGGGCCGTCTGCTCCTCGCCGGCTACGGCCCGCTGCTCATCCTCGCGCCGCTGATCCTCGCGAACGCTGTCGCCACCTGGCAGCCGCCCGTGCCAGCCGCGGGCCTGCCGGTGATCGAGGAGCTACGCGCCTTCGAGCGGCTCGACCAGGCCGACCGGCACGGCTGGCTCTTTGTGCTTGACGCGAGCCGCGACGACGCCCGCCTGGCCCGTGTCCGGGCGCTCGACGCCCAGGGCCTTCTGAGCTCGCCCGAAGCGCAGTACTACGGCGCCCTGGTGATGCAGCATGGCAACTGCCCGGCCGACTTCCAGCGCGCCTACGAGCTGGCCCACGCCGCGGTCGAGGCCGGCTACAATGAGGCCCTCTGGCTTGACCACGCCACTTACGACCGCTGGATGCTCTCGATCGGCCAGCCCCAGCGCTACAACACCCAGGCCGCCTCGGTCGATATTGGCGGCAGCTGCGCCCAGTAGAAGAGGCGACGGCGGTGGCTGTCGCCACTGCCGCCTCACAGCCGGGGCAGTGTATACAGGCGCCACCCAACGCTGTTGGGTGGCGCCTTTTTGTCCTATAGGAAGCCTTATGCCGGCATCTCCGGCGCGAGATCGGTGCGCTCCGGCTCGAACACGAGCGTCGCCTGCGGGTCACCGTCGCGCAGCAAAGTGCCGCTGGGCATTCGGAGAACACTGTAACCCGCGGGCGGAGCAATCAGCGAGTTTGAAGTAGGCATCGCTGTTCTTTCGTCGCGAACGCAGCGGCCCGCTCCCCCCTTGGCAGGAGCGGGCCACGCAGAGGGCCTTGTTACAGGCCTATCTTGCTTCGGCTACGCCGCAACACCCAGCAGTCGCGCCACGGCGAAGCCGACGTGGACCATCATGTGGGCGAGCATTGCGGCCTCAAGGCTGTGGCGCCAGAAGAGCCAGCCGGTTGCGATACCTGCCGCGCTGTTAAGCAGCACGGTGCGCAGCACGAAGGCCGGGGTGAGCGGAACAATTGCGCCAGCGGCAGGCAGATGCCCGAGGCCGAAGAGCAGGGCCGCGCCCAGAATGGCCAGCCACAGCACCGCAGGCGCAGGGCGCCCGACGCCGCGCTGCCCGAGCCGCCAGCCCGCCCAGGCCAGGAGGCTCATCACGCCCCAGCGCATCAGCAACTCCTCGGCGATGCCGCCGTAGAGTAACCCGCTCACCAGCGTGCTCAGGTCGCCCGCGCTCGACTCTACCACCGCGAGGAAGGCCGGTGGCATTAGCGGGCGCAGGGCGAGGTCGAGCCCCACGATGACCGCGGCGCTGGCGAGCCCCAGCCCAGCGGCCAGTGGCGCCTCTGCGGCGAGGGCGGGGAGGACCGGCGGGCCGCCGGCAGCCCGCTCGGCGATATGCGAGCGCAGGCCGAGGCGTGGGGCCAGCGCGGTGCCCAGGGCCGTCGCGCCAGCGACAAGCAGCGTGGTCTGGGCGAGCGTGGCTGCGGCCAGCGCCGCCGGAGAGAGCGGTACGTTCACCGGGAGGTTGGCGAGCTGCTGGCTGAGCACCGGCACGATGCCGGCGACCCCGATGAGACCAACCCCGAAGAGCGGGGTGAAGCGACGCCAGAAGCCGCTGCGGATAGACTGATCGGCAATCATTGCAGGTTCTCCTCTCGTTGGCGGGGCCGGCTAAGCCGGCCCCGCATTGCAGGGTCACAATCGACCCTGAACTGAAAACTTCACACTACGTCCCCGAGGTGGCCAGCAGCGCGGGCAGCCCGATCAGCAACACGTTCCACACCGTGTGGCCGATGATCAGAGACAGCAGCCGGTCCTGCCGAAGCGCGACGAGCCCGAAGATAACCCCGACGGCTCCGAGGCTGGCGAAGCGAACCAGGCCGAACTGCCAGTCCAGGGGGGCGAAGGCCCAGTGCTGCAGCCCAAAGGCGAGGGCCGAGAGCAGTACCGCGCCCGCTGCCCCCACCCGCTGACGCAATCCGCGCAGGGCCACTCCGCGGTACAGCAGCTCCTCAGTGACCCCCGCAGCCAAGGGCTGCACGAGCAGGCTGAACCAGCCGTACCAGCGCGGCATCACGCGTGCGCTCCCCAGAGGCTCGCCCGCCTGCATGGCGGCCAGAAAGGCCGCGCGCTGCTCGGCGGTGTAGACCACGAAGTTCATCCCGAAGCCGACGAATGCGCTGACCGCGAACCCGAGCACGGCGATGGCCAGGCCGAGCAGCAGGTCGCGCCCGAACCGCCGGCGCTCGAAGCCGATCAGTGCTGGCAGGGGCTCGCCGTGGCGGCTGAGCAGCCAGAGGGCGAGCAGGCTGAGCGGGTAGACCGACAGCGTCGTCCAGAGGTTGGCCCAGTCGCCGGGGGTGCCGACGGTGCCCGTGGTGGCGAGCAGTTGGTGGGTGACGGCATATCCCGCCAGGCCGAGGGCGCTCGGCAGCACAAGCAGGGCCAGGGGGGCGAACAGGCCTGGCACTCCAGTCACTTCACGCTGGGCGCCCGGGGCAAGGGTCGTACGCATCGCATCAGTCCTTTCAGAGGTGCTGTCAGTGTGTTAGCGAGCCATGTGGTCGAGCGTGGATGCGGCGGCCACCACCGGGTTGGCCGTATCACCCATGCGCTCGCGCCAGAGCAGCAGTGAGGTCAGCAGCAGGGCAGCAACGACGGCGAAGGGCGTGGCCACATAGGTCAAGGCCGGGAGCAGCCAGCCGGTGAGCGCTGCGGCGATGGCGGTGACGATCGACCCGAGCAGGTAGGCCCGGCTGTCGTAAAGCCAGGCGAAGGGCAGGAAGTGAGCGCCGACCAGCACGCCGAGGTACCAGGGCACAAACTGCGGCGTGGCCAGGTACGCCCCGACCATCAGCGGAATGAACAAGATCTGCAGCCCGCCCAGGTAGCCGCCCAGCAGGGCTAAGGGGTTACCCCTAGCGAACAGATCGACGCGCAGCAGCGCGGCAATGAGCAGGCCGAACGGCAAGAGCAGGCCCGCGCCGAAGAGGTAGATCAGGGCTCGCTGCGGTGTGTCCGGCAGGATCATGCCCAGCGCCCCGAAAACCGTCCACAGGCCTACGGCAGCCAGGATGTTCGGCAGCCCCCGCCAGCTGCGGCGGGCCAGGTCACGCTTCATCGTCTGCAGGTCCATCGTGATGCTCCTTGTGTATCGTGGCTTTGTGCTGAGCATAGCGACCAGTCCTGCCAAGCGCAGTGGCCAGGGGTGCACTCCTGTCACCGGCCGATTGGCCCCGCAGGTGTACGAAGGGCGTAGTGTACGCCCCCCGCGTCCCCGCACACTGAGTGCCCCTCGGGACACTGCCGCCCCTGATCGCCCAGGCTATCATCGGGGTGAGCGAGCGGGTCGAGGAAGTAACCGCGCTCACACGCCCCGCAGCAGCCTTCCCATTGCAACGGGAGACCGGGGATCATGCGCTATCTGTTCCATGTCCGCGGCCACATCGACACACAGTGGTCAAACTGGCTGGACGGGCTGGCCATTGAGCACCATGCAGACGGCACCAGCCATTTGTTGGGCGAGGTACGTGACCAGGCCGCCCTCCACGGGCTGATTATCCGCCTCCGAGATATTGGCGTCGACCTGATCGCCGTCCAGCCGGCGCCGCACCCCGCCAGCGACGAACCCGCCGAGGGCCCATGAGCCAGGTGCATCGAGCACAAATCGGGTACTGCTGACAAAGTCGGCCCCGCTGCCTACGGGCAGCGGGGCCGGTCACTCGTCTGCAAGGTGGCACCTGGCAGGCTGATGCTGTGCCGGGAGCTTGACGTGAGTCGCCTGCCCTATGGGCGATCAGCATGGACTTTCAGGATGTCACCCAGCCGCGTGAAGCACTGATTTGTTTCACGCCGTCCAGCGACAGGAACTCGGTCACGATCACATTTCGCATATCAACTTCTCTCCCTCAAGCATTACGTGATTTCCTCCATGCGGATGGGCCCGCAGCGAACGCGTCTCAGCGACAACATTTTCGCCTATGGCAGAGCCGCATCATCGCCGTGGGCCAGAGTGGCGCTGATGAGCGAGCGGTGCTACCGCTGGATCAGCTACCGCTGCTGTTCAGATCGCTCGAACTTCAGCGAGCCGTCTGACTGCGTACGCGTCGTCCCAGCATACGGCGGCTTCCCAGGCGGCTGACGCTTGCGCAGCAATGTCGTGCGTCTCCTCGTCGAGACCGGCAGCATTGTGGGGCAGCACCAGGTCGAGGTCGGGGACGTCGACGTGCGCCTCGTCCCAGTCAATTAAGGCAACCCGAGCTGCGGTTATGCGGACGTTGCTAGGGTTGGTGGGGTTGCCGTGGACGACGCAGTTCGAACGCCCGACGAGCCGCGCCCACGCCGCTCGACATCGTGCGACGCCCTCAGCCGGCATCACACCGAGGTCGATCTTCGTCCCGGTCTCGGCGTGCAGGAGGTCGGTCGAGGAGCGCCAGCCCGGGCGCTGCGACCACCCCGCGGTCAATTGATGCAGCTGGCGCAGCGTGTCGGCCACGCGGCGCCAGTCGGTCTCGGTCTCGGGCGGCCCGCCCTCGACATAGGTCATCACCACCACACCATCAGCGAACAGTCGGCCGTCCATCGTCGGGATCGGCACCGGCACAGTCAGGCCTTCACGGTCGAGGCGGACAAGGAGCTCGGTCTCCCAGGCGAGATCCGCGTCGCTCCTCCCACCGCGACGAGCAACTGCGAGCCGCCCGTCGAGACGTACACTCCACACGTCGTTGGCCACGCCGCCAGCCAGCCGCTCAATGCGAGCGACGTCCTCACCCCACTGCGCGAGTGCCTCCCATCCCATTAGCCATTCCCTCCCCTTCACGCATCGCACGACTACGCCCGACGGAACCTGCGCTTCTGCGGCTATCCGGGAACGCGTTGCCCGAGCTGCTCGGCGAGCCCGATGAGCAGCCCTTCGGGTCCGCGGATGTAGCAGAGCCGATACGAGTCCTCGTACTGAACCACCTCGCCGACGAGCTGCGCGCCGTGGGTGCGGAGCCTGGCGAGCGTGTCGTCGATGTCGCCCACGGTGAACATGACGCGGAGGTAGCCGAGCGCGTTCACCGGGGCGCTGCGGTGGTCGGCGACGACCGGCGGGGTGAGGAAGCGCGAGAGCTCGAGCCGGCTATGGCCATCGGGAGTGACCAGCATGGCGATCTCGACGTGCTGCAGACCCAGCCCGGTGACGCGGCCGGCCCACTCGCCTTCAATGGTGGCTCGCCCTTCGAGCCGCATGCCAAGCTCGACGAAGAACGCGATGGTGGTATCGAGGGACTCCACCACGATGCCGACGTTGTCCATGCGCGTAAGCGCCATAGCACTTCCTCTCGTGCCTGATCTGAAACATCTTGCTTGTGCCAGCACATGGCGTAGAACGAGGTAAGGTCACACCATCAGCCGCGGCGCGCCGCTTCGATCGCAGCGATGTCGATCTTGGTCATCTCCATCATCGCATCAAACGCACGCTTGGCGGCAGCGGGATTGGGGTCGCTAATCGCGTTTGTCAGCGCCAGTGGCGTAATCTGCCAGGACAGGCCCCACTTGTCCTTGCACCAGC
>CAZKTU010000223.1:0-10943 GCA_964555675.1 uncultured Oscillochloris sp. | reverse complement strand
TGGCCCTGCGCCGCGGCTGCGACGTCGACCAGCCCCGCAACCTGGCCAAGAGCGTGACGGTGGAGTAGGGCCGGCGGGCGGAACAGGTCATGGTCGCCTGCGCACGTGTTCACGCGGGTGTGCACAGCGCTGTTCACGGCTTGCTCGTATACTACGAACGGTGCGCGGCACCATGCCCTGGAAGCTCGAGGAAGGTGCTTATGGAACAGCAGTTGGAACTTGGGCTGGATACCTTCGGCGATGTGACGCGGAGCGCCGAAGGCCGGCCCGTGGCACACGCGCAGGTCATTCGTGACGTCGTCGCCGAGGCTGTGCTGGCGGACGAGTTGGGTGTAGACTTTATCGGGATTGGTGAGCATCACCGGGCCGATTTCGCCGTCTCGTCGCCCGAGATGGTGCTCGCCGCGATCGCGGGGCAGACCAGGCGTATTCGGCTCGGCTCGGCCGTGACGGTGCTCAGCTCGGACGACCCGATCAGGGTCTTCCAGCGCTTCGCGACGCTCGATGCGGTCTCGCACGGGCGGGCCGAGGTCATCCTTGGCCGTGGCTCGTTTATCGAATCCTTCCCCCTCTTCGGCTATCAGCTCGATCACTACGAGCTGCTGTTCGAAGAGAAGCTGAGTCTGTACGCCGCCCTGCTGGAGGCCGACCGTAAGGGCGAGCCGGTGACCTGGCGCGGCACGATCCGCGCACCGCTCAACAAGCAGCCCGTCTTCCCGACCACCGAGCACGGCAGGCTTACGACCTGGATCGGCGTGGGCGGGAGCCCGGAGTCGGTGCTGCGGGCGGCCAACTACGGGCTGCCGCTCATGCTCGCGATCATCGGCGGCAATCCGCGCCGCTTCGCGCCGTTCGTCGAGCTGTATCAGCGGGCCCTCGCCGAGCGCGGCGCCGCGCCGCTGCCCATCGGCGTCCATTCGCCCGGCCACGTGGCCGAGAGCGACGCCCTGGCCCGCGAGCAGCTCTGGCCGGCCTATCGGGAGATGCGCAACCGCATCGGGGCCGAGCGGGGCTGGGGCCCGATCACCACAGCCGAGTATGAGCGCGAGATCGAAACCGGCTCGCTCTACGTCGGCTCGCCGGAGACGGTGGCGCGCAAGATCGCGGCGACTGCGCAGGCCCTCGGCCTCGCCCGCTTCGATATGAAGTACAGCGCGGGCCCCCTCGCCCACCCCACGCTGCTGCGCTGCATCGAGCTCTATGGACGCGAGGTTATTCCCCGTGTCCGCGAACTGCTGGCCGCCACGCCCGTCGGCGAGCGAGGTTAGGGCAGCTGGGGCGCGAGCCAGTCGAGCCCGCCGTAGTCGCCTGGCTGATCGAGCAGGGTTACGCTGCGGTCGGCCAGGCTGATGCGGTAGATCCCGCCCGCGCCCATGGCCACGATGGCGTCGCCGTCGGGCGTGAAGCGCGCCATGGGCTCGTCTTCGAGAAAGCCGAGCAGCTTGCGCAGCCCGCTCCCGTCGCGGTTGACCGTCCACAGCTCCCACGGCGGCCCGTGGGCCTCGGCGACGGGCGGCGCGAGCAGGCTGCCTAGGTGCTCGAGCGGCCCGAGCGCGCTTGGCTCCTGCGGGTAGCCCTGCGCGTCGGTGGGCGGCCCGCCGCCGGCCACGAACAGCAGCTGTTCGCCGTCGGGCGCGAAGCGCGGCGAGGCAAACGCGAAGAACTCCGGGCGATCAACCAGCACGCTCGGCTCGGCGCCATCGGGCCCCAGCAGCACGAGCTGCAAGCGGTAATCTTCCCAGCGCAGCTGGACGAGGGCGAGCTGGCCGTCGGGGGCGAGGCCCACGTCGAGCACGTCGGGCCGGACCAGTGTCGCGGCGCCCGTCGCGAGATCGACCCGCGCCAGGGCGAGGCCGGCCGGCGAACCGCCCGTCAAGCTGGTGACGCCACTGGCGGCGACATAGAGCGATTGGCCGTCGGGGGCCCAGGTGGGGCGGCGCAGGGTGCCCTGGGCGGGCGCCCAGAGCGGGCGCAGGCCGCTTCCGTCGCGGTTGATCAGGTACAGGATGGAGTTCGAGGCCGCCCCGTTGGCGAGCGTGAAGCCGCTGAAGGCGATCTGAGCGCCATCGGGGCTGACGGCCGGGTCGGTCGGGTAGACCCCACCTGGCAGCTGAGTGAGCCGGGTTGGCGGCGCGCCGCTGCCGTCGCTCAGCCAGAGGTTCGCGTCGCGCACATAGACCAGGGGTAGGGGCGGCGCAGCCTGCGGGGCCGACGCATCGGGCGAGGCGGGGAGCGCCGCGGCCGTGGTTGGATGGGAGAGCGCGGCTGTCTCGGCGAAGCCGCGCAGGTAGCCCACCAGCTGCCAGATCTCGGCCTCGCTCAGCTGATCGCCCCAGGCGGGCATGGCCGTCCCGGCGACGCCGCCCTGGATCCAGCGAAAAATCTGCTGATCGCTGTGGACGCCCGGCTGGAGATGCTGGCGAAAGTCGGCCGGCGGGGGCTGCAGGCCCGCGGCCGCGGGGCCGTCGCCGCGGCCCTGGGCGCCGTGGCAACTCGCACAGTGGGCGACGTAGAGCGTCTCGCCCGCCTGGGTGAGGGCCAGGTCGGCGGGGACTGCCGCGGGCAGCGCGGGGTCGGTAATCGTAAAGACGAGCGGCACAGCCAGCGCCGCGCCGCCGCTGCGCTCGATCGTCAGCTCGCCCGCCCACTCGCCGGCCATGGTGAAGAAGGGGCCGCGGGCCTGCGCGCGCCCCACGTCGGTTGGGGTGAGCATCGCGTCGGTCGGCAGCACACAGACCGCGATCGGCATCTGCGGCATCGTGAAGCGCACCTGGCCGCCCCGCAGGGCTACCGGCGCGCCATAGCGGTCGACCACGCTGATGTCCAGGACACGCTCGCCGACGGTCGTCTCGTCGAGCGCAACCTGCACCTGTAGATCGCCGACCTGCACGAGCTGTGTCGCGAGGGCCTTGCCCGACGCGCCCCGCTGGAAGGCGATCCAGGCCGCGCCGAGCATCAGGATGAGCAGGGTGAAGGGAGCGATCAGCGCGAGGCGGGGACGCATGCGGAGCTCCCTCAGATGGTACAGGCTGCGCCGATCGCGGCGCGGTAGGTGTATGGGACTCTGGGCACGTGTAGCGGCAGTATACGTCACCGCCCTGGCCGGCGCAATCGGTTCGCTAGATTGCCCAGTACGACCCACTCTGCTAAAATGATGGAGCACGCGATAGCCTGGCCTTCGACCCGTCCTTGTGGTGCTCAGAGCGGCAAGCAGATTGCGCCCAATGCTATCGTTTCCGATGCGCTTTTTCGGTCACGGGCAAGTGCTCAGCCCGGAAGGCCAGCCGATCACCTTACGCTCGCGTAAGCTGCTCGCATTGCTCGCATTCCTCGCGCTCGAGCACCAGCGCCCCCATAGCCGCGAGGCCCTCGCCGCGCAATTCTGGCCGGATGATAGCGCCGCCGCGGCGCAGAACAACCTGCGCGTCACCCTGTCGCGCCTGCGCGATGTCGGGAAGCAGCTGCCCGCCGAGCCCGCCCAGGAGTTGCTCCAGGTGAGTCGCCTCGCGGTGCAGCTGAGTGCGGCGTGGGTCGAGCGGGCCGATGTCAACTACTTCTCGCAGCTCATCGAGCGAACGCTGCGCCACGCGCACGCCGAGCGGGGCCAATGTAGCCACTGCCAGGCCCAGCTTCAGGCGGCAGTAGCGGCCTATGGCGGCGAGCTGTTGTCGGGCTTCCGCCTCGACCACTGCCCGCTCTTCGAAGAGTGGCTGGCGCTGCAGCGCGAACGGCAGCGCAGGCTGCTGCTCGACGCCTTCGCCGATCTCGCCACCTACGCCGAGGAACACAGCGACCATCATGCGGCGCGGGAGTATGCCCAGCGCCAGATCGAGCTCGACCCCTTGCGCGAGGCGGCCTACCGCCAGTTGATGCGCTCGCTCGCCGGCCAGGGCGACCGCAGTGGGGCGCTGGCCTGCTTCGAGCGTTGTCGCGCCCTGCTCCACGACGAGCTTGGCCTCGACCCCGAGCCCGCGACACTTGCGCTCCACCGCGAGATCCTGAGCGGGGCGATCAGCCCCGAGAGCCGGGCGCCTACAAGCGTGGCTCAGCCGCCGCAGGCGGCGCTCGGGCGCGCGCTCCCGCAGCCGCTGACGCTCTTTGTGGGGCGCGAGCAAGAGCTAGTGCTCCTTCTGCAGCGGATCGCCGAGCCAGGCAACCGGCTGCTCAGCATCATCGGCCCGGGCGGGGTCGGCAAGTCGCGGCTGTCGCTGCAGCTCGCGGCCCAGGCTCAGCCGAACTTCGCAGACGGCGCGGCGTTCGTGCCGCTCGCGCAGATCGCGGCGATCGAGTCGCTGCCGGCGGCCGTCGCCGAGGCCCTCGGGCTCGAGTTCGCCGCAAGCCAGCGCAGCGCGTTCGAGCAGCTGACCGCCATGCTGCGCGACCGGCAGCTCTTGCTCGTGCTAGACAACTTCGAGCACCTGACGGCGGGGGCCGGGCTGCTGGTGGAGCTGCTCGAGCGCGCGCCGCACGTAACGCTGGTGGTGACATCGCGCGAGCGGCTGAGCCTGCAGGCCGAGGACCTCTTCGAGCTGCACGGTCTGCCCGTGCCCGCCGAGGGCGCCACCATTCGGCTCGATGAGTATGCCGCAGTGCGCATGTTCGTCGATCGGGCCCGCCGCGTCAACAAAAGCTTTGCGGCCGGGGCCGCGCAGCTGCCTGAGATTGTGCGGATCTGCCGCCTGCTAGAGGGCTTCCCGCTCGCGATCGAGCTGGCGGCGAGCTGGGCGAGCGAGTTCGACGGTACGGAGATCCTGCACGAGCTGGCGGGCGCTCCGGGGCGCCTGGAGACGGCGCTGCGCAATGTCGCGCCGCACCACCGCAGCCTGCGCGCAGTCTTCACCACCTCGTGGCGGCTGCTCTCCGACCCCGAACGCCTGGCCCTGCGCCAGCTGGCGCTCTTTCGCGGCGGGTTCACGGTGGAGGCGGCGAGGGAAGTGGCGGGCTGTCCAACAGCAGTGTTGCGCAGCCTGCGCGACAAGTCGCTGCTGCGCCAGGCCGGGCCACAGCGCTATGACATGCACATGCTGGTGCAGCAGTTCGCGGCCGAGGCTCTGGCAGAGGACGCGCAGCTGGAGGCGGCGGCGCGAGCCCGGCTCGATCGCTTCTTCCTCGCGCTGCTCACCGCACGTGCGGCGCAGTTGGACACGAACGAGGCGCGGGTCGCGGCCGATCAGATCCAGCCTGACTGGGAAAATGTGAGCATGGCCTGGCAGCATGCCGCCGAGCTCGGCGAGCACCTGCTCTTGCTTGAGGCCCTCGATGGTCTGGTCCACTTCTGCGACCTGCGCGGCCTGTACCAGGAGGCGCAGACGCTGCTGGAGTACTCGCTGGCCGAGTGCAATACGGCGGAGCAGACCAAGGGCCCGCGGTCCATGCTCGTCTGTCGCCTACTCACCGCCCTGGCCTATTTCGCCGGCCGGCGTGGGCTGAGCCAGACCGTACCCCTCTCGGAGCAGGCCCTCGCGCTCGCCCGCGAGTTGAACGACTCGCCATCGCTGGTCACCAACCTGGCCGTTCAGGCCTATATGGCCGACCAGGCCGCCGACTACGCCCGCGCGCGCACCCTGGCGAGCGAGGGGCTACGCATCGCCGAGGTCGAGGGCCTCGACACCCATGCGGCGCTCTGCCTCGACAGCCTCGGGATCGTCGCACTGGTATCGGGGAACTTCGCCCTCGCCGACGAGCTCTACCGGCGCCTGCTGAGCATCCATCGCCGAAGCGGGCGCAGCGAGCGGCGCGGGCGGGTCGCGCTCGGCAGGCTCGGCTCGGTCGCAACCGAGCAAGGGCGCTACGACGAGGCGCTGCACTACCTCGAAGAGTACCTCGGCAGCTCGCGGCGCGTCGACGACCGCCACAGTGTCCCGGACGCCCTGCACGACCTGGCGTTTCTGTGGCAGAGGCTCGGCAACTATGCCCAGGTGCTCGTCCTGGAGTCTGAGAGCGTCGCCCGATCGCGGGCGATCGGCGACCTGGAGCTCACGAGCCTCTCGCTGCACAACAAGGCCTGCGCCCACCGCGTCCTGGGCGAGTTGCCCGAGGCCCTGAGCTGCGCCACAGAGGCGGTCGCCCTCGCGCGGCAGCTTGACGCCCGACTGGCCCTGGCCCACGCCCTCAAGCAGCTTGCCGATGTGCAGGTCGAGCTGGCCCGCCAGGAGTATGACTGGCTGGAGGCGGCGGCGAACTTCCGTGAGGCGGCGGCGAGCTTTCGGACCTTCGGCAAGCTGGTGATGGCCTACGAGGCGGAGATCGGCCTGGCGGCCCTGCTGTGGCGCCGCGGCGATTTCCCGGCCGCCTACGAACAGATCGTCGGGATCGTCGCGCATCTGCCGGCCGAGCGGGCCGACGGCTGGGACGAACCGCTACGGGCCTATCTCGTCTGTGTGCAGATCTTGCGGGCTGTCGGCGACCCCAGCGCCGAGGCCGTGCTGGCGCAAGGCCTCCATCTGCTCGACAGCCTGGAGCAGCGTATCGCCGATCCGCGCTTGCGGCGCAGCTTCGCAGAAGCGATCCGGGAGCACCGCATGCTGCGGGCGATGGCGCAGCGCGCGAGCTACTCGGTTGGGTAGTTGGGCGTTCGCTCGGGGCGTGGTCTCTGCCAGGTAATGATCAGGAAATGGCCTCGCAACGATTGTCCTGATACTGGGATCAGACACCGACGAGGGAAATACCTAACCAAACAGCCGAGCTGTTTGGGCATGAGTGGGCCGGGGGCGAAGCGCTCCCGGAACCTGCTTGCGAGGCCATTATCCATGAGCTCAGGCTACCCCCGATTCCTGGCGGCATTGTTCGTGACCGTACTACCCGTCCTGATCGCCGGCGCCCTGCTGACGCCTACGCAGGCCCAGCCGCCCCGGGCCGGTGCGCAGGCGACCACCGCGCGCACGCTGCCCCGCCAGGCCGCGCCGGCCTCGACGGCGGCGCTGAGCGCCGCGCCCGTAGCCGACCCCTTCCCGGCGAGCATGTCCGAAGACTTCGAGGGTGCATGGCCGAGCGCGGGCTGGACGCTCCAGGATTATGGCACCAGCGGCGGCCAGTACCTCTTTGGCCAGCGCGACTGTAATCCGCAGAATGGCGCCAACGCGGCGTGGGCCGGGGGCGGCGGGGCCAATGGCGCGAGCCTGCCCTGCGGCGCCGAATACGTCAATGATGTGTACTCGGTCGCCACCTACGGCCCCTTTGACCTCACCAATGCAACCAGCTCGGTCATGAGCTACGCCTTCACCGGCGTGAGCGAGCGCAACGCCGATCAGCTCTATATCGCGGCCTCGATCGACGATTACTACTACTGCGGCGCGGCTTATAGCGGCGACTACTCCGCCGGCTATGTCCAGGGCACGCTCGACCTCAGCGATCTGCAGTGCGCCGGTCAGCCGCCGTCGCTGCTGGGGCGCACGAATGTGACGATCGCGCTGATGTTCATCAGCGACTATTCAATCACCGACGTCGGCTTCCAGGTCGACGATCTCGTGCTGACCACGGTCGAGAACGCGCCGCCGACGGCGACGAACACCGCGACCGCAACGGCGACCAGCACACCCACAGAGACGCCGACCAGCACCCCCGACGGCCCTACCGCCACGCCGACCAACACCCCTGAGGGCCCCACCGCGACGCCGACCGACGCGCCGACCAGTACGCCGACTGATGTGCCGACCAGCGCGCCGACCAGCACGCCCACCGAGACAGCGCCGATCACGACCCTCAACCTGAGCGTGGGCGCGATCGATGCGAGCCAAGCCGTGCAGACCGCCGACAATAGCGTGCCCCTGGTCGCCGGGCGCCCGGTGATCGCGCGGGTCACGGTCAATGTGCAGAACAGTGGCGAGGCCGTGCTGGGCGTGACCGCCCGCCTCCGCGGAGCGCGCAATGGCGTCGAGCTGCCAAGCTCGCCGCTGGCCCCCTTCAACAATGGCGGCAGCATCGTGGCCCCGCTCACGCCGAACCGCGAGGACTTCGGCACGACCTTGAACTTCCAGATCCCGGCCGAGTGGACCACCGGCGGCCCGCTGGTGATCTGGGTCGAGGTCAACCCCAACCGCAGCGTGGCCGAGGGCAACTTTGGCGACAACCGCAGCGCCGACCTGACCCTCAACTTCGTCACGGTGCCGACGCTCGAGATTATGCTCGTGCCGATCGCCTACCAGCCGAACGGGGTGGGGCCGATCATGCGTCCTGACCTGACCCAGAACAACCAGGGCCTGACCAATGTGCAGAATATCTTCCCGATTGCAGACGTGCGGACGACCCTGCACAACGAGTATCTGTTCACCGGCAACCTCAGCGGCAATGGCTGGGTGCAGCTGCTGAATGAGATTACGGCGGTGCGCAACCGCGAGCTGGGCGGGGCCGCCAGGACCTCGAAGGTGCTGTACTACGGCGTCGTGCCGCAGGCGGCTGTGGCGGGCCAGGGCTCGTTTACCGCCGGGATCGGCTGGGTGGGCGGCAACCTGCTGACCAGCCTCGGGCTGGAGGCAGTCTTCGGGGTCGCGGCGCACGAGATCGGGCATAATCTCGGCCTGAATCACGCCCCCTGCGGCGTGGCGGGCGATCCGAACTACCCGTTTGCCGACGGGCGCACCGGGGACGTCGGCGTAGACGTGTTCGAGCGCAACCTGCACTCGGCGACCGACAAAGACTTCATGAGCTACTGCCAGCCGATCTGGGTCTCGGCCTTCCACTACAGCCGCATGCTGCAGGTGCTGCGGCAGACCACGACGGTTGCGGCCCAGCCGGCGGCAATAGAGGATGGCCTGCTGGTCAGCGGCAGCATCAGCAGCGATACGCGCAGCGCCCAGCTCAACCCGAGCGTGCCGATGGGCCTGACCGAGACCACCCCGGCCGGCGGGGCGGGCGCCTACCGGATCGAGCTGCGCGACACGAGCGGGGCGCTGCAGTACAGCTACGCCTTCACGCCCCAGGAGATCGACTCGCACACCGCGGCGATCGGCTCCGGCTTCAGCTTTGTGGTGCCGCTGATCGCCGACCTCGGGCGCGTCCAGCTCTGGAAGGACGGCACGCTACTCGCCAACCAGCTGGCCTCGCAGGTCCAGCCGGATCTGACCGCATCGTTCGTCAACTCGGCCTCGGCGATCACGGTCAACTGGAGCGCCTCTAGCCCGGATAATACGCCGGTGACGGTGTCGCTGCGCTACACCGCCGACAACGGCTTGTCGTGGCGCGTTCTGGCCCTGAACCTGAGCGGCACCAGCTTCACGATCGACAAGCGTAACCTGCCGGGCGGCAACCAGGGCCGGCTGGAGGTGAGCGCCGGGAACACCACCCAGACCCGCAGCGTCCAGCTGAGCATCGGGGCGATCGGCAACAAGGCGCCGGTGGTCAGCATCGCCGGCACGCCGAACGTCCAGCAGTATCGCGGGCAGCCCCTGCTGCTGCAGGCGGTCGCGCTCGACCTCGAAGACGGCTATCTGCAGGACAAGAGCCTGAGCTGGACCAACGAGCGCGGGCAGGTGCTGGGGACGGGCGAGACTCTCTCGCTGCCGAGTGGTCTGCCGCTCGGCACGTACACCCTGACCCTGACGGCGACGGATAGCGCCGGCGCGACCTCGCAGGACAGCGTGCGGGTGAGCGTGATTATGCCCCCGCCGGTCTCGCTGCTGCGCTCGTACACTAGCTATCTGCCCTTCTTGCAATGGAGGTAGCGCCGAGGTAGAGCCGCTGAACGAGCCTGCTACACAGACGCCCTCGACCGTTAAAGCGGTCGGGGGCGTCTGTTAAATATGTGTTAAACTACGTTCTTGTGCGTGGCGCAGGGAGCGTTTCGGCGCATCCTGGCTCGCAGCTTGCAGAAGCACGTCGTAGCTACACGTCTTTGTTCGAAAGGGACCCATGGTACGTTTTCGCGCCTTTCGCCGCCTCGTTCTGCTCACCGGCGCGCTGCTCGCCCTCACCCCGGTCGGTTTCGCCCTCGCCCGCACCGATCCCAAGGCCCAGCAGCCCGCCGCGCCGCCCCTGCCCGCCATCAGCGTGGTAGAGGGCGCGCTATTTGCCGGCGAGCAGCCCTTCATCGTCCGCGGCGTCAACTACATCCACCCCAGCGGCACCGCCGCGGGCTGCCCCGAGCTGCACTTCGGCGCCGACGCGGCCTGCCCGTGGCGGCCGGATGTGATCGAGGCCGACATGGCCCGGCTGAGCGCCCTCGGTGTCAACACAATACGCATCTTCCTGAACTACTACGTCTTCGGCGGCGCGCAGGCTGCCGACCCGAAGTATAGCCTCGAGGCGCCCCTGGCGCACCTCGACGCCCTGATCGCCAGCGCCAACCGCCACGGTATCTACGTGCTGCCCGTGCTGCTCGCCAAGTTCCCGCAGCCCCAGCTCACCGCCGAGGGCTACGAGCAGGCCGCCGCGCTGCATGTGCGCCCGGTGCTGCGCCACCTGGCGGGCCGACCCGGCCTCCTCGGCCTCGATCTCTTCAACGAGCCCGATATCGGCAGCCCGATCGACGGGCGTTGCTGGGACTGGGACAACGGCGACGAGCCCCTCTGTCTCGAGCTGGCCCGCGGCCGCCTGGCCTTCCTGACCATGCTCGGCGGCGAGGCCCGCGCCAGCGACCCCGCACGCCCCCTGACGATCGGCGTGGCCTTCGCCAAGAGCTACTTCCGCCCGCTTGCCGCCCCGGGCCGGCTCGCCTCGCTGGTCGACTTCTACTCGTTCCACTACTACGACAACGAGCCCTTCGACTCGGGGCGCTACGCCGCCCACTGGTACTACGGCGAGGGCTTCCCGGCCGACCTGCGGCGCAGCCTGGCCGAGCTGCAGGGTCTGCCGGCGAACAAGCCGATCGTGATCACCGAGTTCGGCTTCCCTAGCGGCCCGCAGACCAGCCGCGACGAGGGCGCGCTGCGCCGCGATCTGCGCCTGGGCCTGAATGTCGCCGCCGAGCTTGGCGCGTCCGGGGTCATGCTCTGGCCCTTCCAGGAGAA
>CAZKTU010000222.1:9024-10999 GCA_964555675.1 uncultured Oscillochloris sp. | reverse complement strand
CAAGCTGCAGGATGCTTTCCGGCTCCGCCATGAACTGTCCTTCCTCCTACGCCCTTCTGGGCAGGAACCATGGCTCATCTTACGTTCCGTAGATTTCCGGCCTATTCTAGCACACGTCATGTCAATGGTCAACACCGTACGCTAATCTTGCCGCGCTGCTAAGGCAAACATGCCACCCATGCCCTGGTAAAGTGCAAAGAGTTTTTGGCGTCGAGCCGGAGCTATGGCGAGGGCGGGCCATGGCCGCGCCGGGGCGAGCGGCGCTGGCGCGTGGGGATCCCGTAGGCCCGCCGCCAGTTGTGGACTGTGCCGACACTGACCCCCAGGGCGGCGGCGATCTCGGGCAGCGGCAGCCCCTGCCGGCTGTAGAGCAGCTCGAGCTGGGCGCGCGGCAGCGGGCGCGCCTGGAAGCGCCCCTCGCGGGCGGCGATCCCGCAGCGGCGCATCCGATTGCCCACCGTGGCCGCGCTGCAGCCTAGCATGGCCGCGATGCGCGCCTGGCTCAGGCCCTCGTCAAGGTAGAGTCGTCGCAGTTCGTCGCACGAGAGGCTGATCTCCACAGGCATGGTTCTCTCCACACGAAAAAGGATAGATGAGGCGAGAGAAGAGCACGACGTGTGGTCGTGCCCTCCGGCGCTGCCCTGGTTCGGCAGCTCGCTCTATTCTAACACGATTTCGTGTAGCGGTCAACCCCCATCGGGGGCGGGCTGCTCGTCGGGCGGCGGATCGGCCTTGTAGACGAAGCCGGCCCGCTCGGCCACCATCGATAGGGTCTTCTGGGTCGAGCGGTGCGGCTTGTGGATGCCGGTCTCCCACTCGCTGATCGTCTGCTGGCGCACCTCAAGCTCGTCGGCCATCTGCTGCTGGGTCATGCCCATATGCTCGCGCAGCGCGCGGATACGCCTGGCGTCCCACTCCTGGCGTAGGCGCCGGCGCTGCTTCGCGGGTGGGTACTGGTACTCGTCGCTCATCGACACTCCCTCACGCTTCGTCGCCCATCCTCCCTCGCGCGGCCCTGCCCATGGTTCGTAACCACAAGGTGAAACCCTGTCTTAGCCGCTAATGTGTATTGTAACCCGAGAGCGGATAGGGTCAAGGGCTTTCTTGGCCGGATTTTCGAGGTGTGCTACCCTGATCCGGTCGTCACCCTAGGCTAAGGAGCGTCCGCGATGATGAACGATCCGCCGTCCGACCCGTCCGCGATCAAGGCCCTGGCTCAGGCCCAGTTCGCGCCCGCCGCCCGCGACTATGTGACCAGCGCCACCCACGCCCACGGCGCCGACCTGGCCCGTATCGTGCAGCTCGCCGGGCTCACCGGCCGCGAGCTGGTCCTCGATGTGGCCACTGGGGGCGGCCACACCGCCCTGGCCCTCGCCCCCCGCGCCCGCCATGTGATCGCCAGCGACCTGACCTTCCCGATGCTCTTGGCCGCCCGCGACCACCTCGCCGCCCACGGGGCCGCCAATGTCAGCTATCTGCGGGCCGAGGCCGAGCGTCTGCCCGTCGCCGCTGCCAGCCTCGATCTGGTCACCTGCCGAGTGGCCGCCCACCATTTCGCCGATGTGCGGGCCTTCGTGCGTAGCAGCGCCGCGGCCCTGCGCCCCGGCGGCAAGCTGATCATCTCCGACCATATCGGGCTCGACGACCCTGAGCTCGACCAGTTTATGGACCGCTTCGAGCGCTGGCGCGACCCCAGCCACGTCAGGGCCTACAGCTACGCCGAGTGGCGCGCCTTCTGCGCCGAGGCCGGCCTCAGCGTGACCCATAGCGAGGATGACCCCCGTGAGCCCTACGAGTTCGTCTCGTGGACGGCCCGCCTGCGCATGCCCGATGCCGAGCGCGACGCCCTCGAGCGCTGGCTGCTCGCCGCCGCGCCCCGCTTCCGCGAGCGCTTCGCGGTCGTCGAGCACGCCGGCCGCCTGGTCTCGCTGCGCGGCGTCTTTGGCCTTATCGTAGCCAGAAAGGAGTGATTGTT
>CAZKTU010000222.1:0-8924 GCA_964555675.1 uncultured Oscillochloris sp. | reverse complement strand
CTACACGGTGATCGCGCGCCCGCGGTGGATGCGCCCGGCGTAGCGGCTGTCCTCGGCGCTGGGCAGGGGCGCCGTGGTCAGCAGCACGGCGTCGACGAAGCGCTCGAGCTCCTGGCGGCGCTCGGGCTCGCTGCGGGGCTCTTCGGCCCGCGCCTGCCTGGTCAGGTCGACCTGGTTGACCAGGATGCGATGGACGGTCCGCTCGCTCTCGGTGCCAATCGTGGCCGTGAAGGCGTGCATGGTGGTTTTGACGAAGTTGGCCAGGGCGAACTGCTCGGTCGGCGAGGTGGCCGTGGTCTCGGGGGTGACCAGCACCAGGGCCGCGCCGTCCATCAGGCTGGCCTTGCGGGCGACCCTGAAGTGATGGGTGAGCTGCTGCTCGCACAGCTCGGCGAAGCCTTGCTCGTCGAGCACGGTGCTCCAGTCGCTGTCGTTGCGGCCCACCAGGGGCGCCGTCGGCAGGGGCCTGAAGGGTGTGCAGACGATTGGCCCCGGGCGCCCGTGGGCGGCCACGGCCCGGTCGATGGCGCCCTCGAGGTCGTCCCCCGCCACGAGGGTGTGCAGATGGCCGGCCTCGGCGTGGTCGCGCAGCCTGGCGCAGAGACGCGCCTCGCCCTCGGGGGTCTCGCTGATCAGCACGACCCTGCCCGCGCCGTGGCGCTCGAGGTAGGCCCGGGCCAGCAGCTCCAGGTGCTCTTCCAGGTGCTCGCCGATCAGGTAGACTGTGCTCCCCAGGAGCTGGGCCAGGCGCTCGGCCGGGGGCTGCCCGAACAGCTCGCCGCCCGTGGGCGTGCGCTCGTAGCGCAGCCCGCCCGAGGGGTGGAAGGTCTCGCCGCTGACCGCCCGGTCGGCCAGGTAGTAGACGGTGGCGATCGCTACGTCGTACTCAGTCGGCATGCGCTGCAGGTAGAGCATGCTCATGACCCCGTCGCGCACTTTGCGGGCCTCGCGTTCGATCTGGGCCCGGGCGAAGAAGGGCTCGGGCGGCTGGTCGGCGGGCTGCAGGCTCAGGGCCGCCGGCAGCCCCGTCTGGGCGGTGATGTAGCCGCCCATGGCCAGGCGGGCCGCCAGCTTCTCGGCGATATTCTTGTTGAGCAGGAAGGCGCTCGACGAGGCGGTGCCGTCGCCCTCTTTGCTGCTGGCGGTGGCGAGTTTGTGCAGCGGCGCTGGCGCGTCGCTTTCGGCCAGGGCTGCGACCCGATTGCCCGCCAGGTAGCCCAGCAGCTCGCCCACGGGGCGGCCGCTCTCGCGTTCGGCCTCGACCAGGGCGCCGTAGAGGTCGTTCAGGCGCTTGTTCTCGAGGATCAGGCGGGCGCGGCGCATGAACAGGCCCGGCCGCTCGCCGGTGCCCTTCAGGCGCTCGCCCTCGACCGGCCCGGGGGCCAGGGCGTTGATCTGCAGCTCGGGGCCGAGGAAACGCGCCAGGGCCTCGGCCATGGCCCGCTGGCCGGCCTTGCTCACCGCGTAGTCGGCGCGGTTCGGGTACGAGATGGCGGCGTACTTCTCGCCGCCGAAGTAGGACGAGACGTTGAGGATGTAGCCGCTGCCCTGCTGCTTCATCAGGGGGGCCAGCTTGCGGATCAGCGAGTAGTTGCTGATCAGGTTGGCGTTGAGGGTGTGACGCCAGCCCTTGAGCGACATGTCCAGGACCATCTCTTCCTGGCCCGAGATGCCCGCGTTATTGAGCAGATAGTCGACCCGCCCGAAGACGGCCAGGGTCCGCTCGACCAGGGCGGCCAGGTGCTGCTCGTGGGCCACGTCGCAGTCGGGGAAGATCTGCACGCGGGTCGCGGCGTCGTTGTAGCCGACCTCTTCGAGCTCGCCCACAATCATATCGCGGAACTGCTCGAGCTTGAGCTTGTCGCGCGCGGCCAGCATGACCCGCGCCCCGGCCAGGGCCAGCAGGCGCCCGACCTGGCCGCCGATGCCGGCGCTGCCGCCGGTGATCAGGGCCACCTTGCCCAGGTGCAGGCCGATCAGGCTCTCGGCCCAGCCGAACGAGGGCCGTTTGGCCCCGGTGGTGGCGGCGATCTGCTTCGGCAGGTAGAGGTTCAGCTCGTCGATCTGGCGGTCGCTCAGCAGCAGCTGGGCCGTGGCCGCGCAGGCGAAGTCGAGCCCGTCCTCTTCTGAGTTGACGTAACGAATAATCTGATTGGCCCAGACGGCGGGCAGATGCCGCCCGGGCAGGCCACCGTTGGTCCGTCCGGCGTCGAGCTGGGCCTCGTGACGCCAGAGCCGGGCCAGCTGCTCGAGGCCGGCGCGCACCAGCTCGGCCAGCAGGTTGCCCTTGCGGTCGTCGCCGTTGCTGAGGAAGATCACCCGCGGTCGGTAGAGGGGGGCGCCCGGGGCGACGGTGACCCCCTGCCAATGGGCGGCGAGGCGCGTGGCCAGGGCCGTGGTGCCGACCAGCTCTTCGGCGAGGAAGGCCGCCGCCGCGCCGTCGGGGGCCTCGACCACCGATTCGGCGCGGGGCGTGCCGCGGGCCGGCAAGATGATTGCGCCGTGGGGGCCGCCGCTGTTCTCGCCGATCAGGCGCAGGGCCTCGTCGACCGTGGCCGGCTCGAGGGGGTCGACGTGCAGGACCAGGGGCGGGATGAAGCCGGCGCCGGCGTAGCGGCGACTCTCGGCGAAGATCGCCTCGAGCTGGCCGATCGCCTCGCGCGAGCGGAAGCCGATCGCCACATCGGCGCCGCACGAGCGCAGCACGCCGGTGAGGGCCATGGCGTCTTCGATCTGGTCGCCGGCGCAGATCAGGATGACCCGCCCGCTGCCGTCGACCGCTCGCAGGCCGGGCCGCGCGGTGAAGGTGGTGCGGCTCTCGGCCGGCAGCTCCATGCCGTGGGTGACCTCGAGGCTCTCGCCGCTGAGGGCGGCCGCCTCGTCGCTGCCGAGAAAGACGGCGGCGTTGGCCACGTCGAGGGGCGTGGGGTAGCTCTTTGTGGGCCGGCCCTCGTCGTCGGGGCGCGCGAGGCGCATGGTGGCGAGGAAGCCGGCGGCCGTGCTGTCGGCGGGCTGGCCTTTCAGGGCGTCCATGGTGCGGAAAGAGTTAGCGATGCGCTCGCCGGCGATCGGGCCGGGGTAGATCAGGTTGACCCTGATCCCGCGCCCGCCCAGCTCGCGGGCGGCGGCCAGACTGAGGGCGTTGAGGGCGGCCTTGGGCACGACATAGGGCGCCCGGCCGTAGTAGTCGGCCCGCGAGAAGATCGTCGAGATGTTGATCACGCTGGCGCCGGGGGCCATGTGGGGTGCGACGGCCCGCAGGAAGTTCCAGGTGATGCCCAGCACATTGCCGATGCTCTCGGACAGACTCTCGCCGGCGGCGGCCGCGGGGCCGAGGGGGAGCTCGGCGAGCCGGCCGTAGGCCCCGCCGCTGCCGGCGTTGTTGACCAGGATGTCGATGCGCCCGAGGCGGGCCACGATCGCCGCCACGCCCTCGCGCACCTGCGCGATCGCGCTGCCGTCCATCGCGATGGCGACCACGCGGCTCGCAGCGTCGGCCTCGTCGGCCAGGGCCGCGCGCAGGGCATGCAGCTTCTGCTCGTTACGGCCGGTGATCACGACGGTGGCGCCCTCGGCGAGGTAGCGCCGGCTGATTACCGCGCCGATGGTGCCGGCGGCGCCGGTGACCAGGGCGATCTTGCCGGCGAGCCGGCCGCGTTCGGTCGGACTGCTCATGTGGGGACCCCTCGGATGCTGGTTGGTGAAATCTGTAACATTCCGATTGTGCGCCATAGGCGGCCGGGGAGGGGCCGCCCATCCGGGTAGTGCCGGCGGGGGCGGATGGGGGGGCGGGCGGTAGCAGCGGCCCCACCCCCGCCCCCTGAACGAGGAGCGGGGGCGGGGCGCCCACGTGCTACTCTTCGTAGGCGAGGCTGTAGAGATCGATGATCTCTTGGCGGGTGGGCTTGCGCGGGTTGTTGCCGGGGCTGCCGCTGTCGATCGCGGCGTCGGCCATGGCGGGGGCGAGCTCGAGCAGGCGGTCGCGGTCGACGCCCAGCTGCCTGAGGGAGGGGATCTTGATATCCTTGACCAGACGCCTGATCGCCTTGACCGCCAGGTCGGCGGCGGCCATCACCGAGAGGCCGGCTGTGGGCTCGCCCATGGCGCGGGCCACGTCGGCGTAGCGCGCCGGGTCGCCGATCAGGCTGAACTCGGTGACCACGGCCAGCAGGGCGGCGTTCGAGACGCCGTGGGCGATATGGAAGTTGGCCCCGATCGGGCGCGACATACCGTGGACGAGGGCCACCGACGAGTTGCTGAAGGCGATCCCGGCCTGCATCGCGCCGAGCATCATCTTCTCGCGGGCCTCGATATTGTTGCCGTTCGACCAGGCCTGGCGGATATTGCCGGCCAGCAGCTCCATGGCCGAGAGGCAGAAGATGTCGGTCATGGGCTGGCGCTTGACCGAGACATAGGCCTCGATCGCGTGGACCAAGGCGTCGACGCCGGTGGCCGCGGTGACCCCGGGGGGCGACGAGAGGGTGAGCAGCGGATCGACGATGGCCAGGGTCGGCATCAGGTAGGGGCTGCCGATCAGCATCTTTACGTCGGTCTTCTGATCGGTGATCACCGTATAGAGGGTGGCCTCGCTGCCGGTGCCGGCGGTGGTTGGGATGGCCACCAGGGGCGCCCCGGGGGCCCCGATCTTGCCGATGCCCTTGTACTGCTCGATCGAGCCGGGGTTGGTGGCCATGACGGCCACGGCCTTGGCGGCGTCGATCGGGCTGCCGCCGCCCACGGCGACCACGAAGTCGCAGCCCTCGGCCTTGAAGCTCTGCAGGCCCTCCTGCACAAACTCGACCACAGGCTCGGTGTTGACGCCGGCGTAGACGGCGCTGCCGATCCCGGCCGCCGTGAGCAGCTCTTGGACTCGGCCGACCAGGCCCAGGTTGAGCATGATCTTGTCCGAGACGATCAGGGCCTTCTGCCAGCCGCGCTTGCGGCACTGCTCGCCGACCTGCTCGACAGCCCCTGACCCGACGACGCTGTGTGCGGGCATGATGAACTCTCGCGGCTGCATGGACAACCTCCTCGTTGATGCGCCGGAAGGCTCGCGCGGCGCTACGCCTATGGGGATGCAAGCCCTGCTTGCGGTGAATCTTACACTTAGTGTAATACTGATTGCGCAGTGCGTCAAAGCTGCTTTGTAACGCTGAACACTGGCGCGCCGCGCGTGTCCGCGGGTATAATGCTGCGATATTGTCTCCTTGCCCTGGCGCGTCGCCCGGGCGTGAAAGGAACCCCATGAGCGTGACCCTCGCCCGCCGCGCGGAGGTGCCTGCCGCCCATACCTGGGATCAGGCCAGCGTCTACCCCTCCCTCGCCGCATGGGAGGCTGACGCCCGCGCACTCGAGGCCGCCCTCCCCGAGCTGGCGGGCTACAGCGGGCGGCTCGCCGAGTCGTCTGCCACGCTGCTGGCCCTGCTCACGCGCGCGCAAGAGCAGCGCGTCACGGCGGGGCGGCTCTATACCTACGCCAGCATGGCCTTCGACGTCGATACCACCGACCAGGCCGCGGCGGGCCTGCGCGACCGGGCGATCAGCCTCTACACTCACCTCAGCGCGGCCCTGGCCTTCGTCGAGCCCGAGCTGCTGGCGATCGAGCCGGCCCGCCTCGAGGCCCTGATCGCCGCCGATGCCGGGTTAGGGGTCTACAGCCACTATTTCGAGAACCTGCGCCGCAGCGCCGCCTACGTCCGCTCGGGCGAGGTCGAGCAGCTGCTCGCCCAGGTGCGTGAGCCTCTGAGCGCCGTCTACAGCGCCTATGTCATGCTCGCCGAGGGCGACCTGCGCTTCGCCGACGCGATCGACGGAGCGGGCGCGCCCCACGCCGTGGCCACAGGCTCGGTCGAGAAGCTTTTGCATAGCCCCGACCGGGCCCTGCGGCGCAGCGCCTGGCTGAGCTACCAGGACGGCTTCCTGACCTTCAAGAACACCTTCGGCGCGATCTACGCCGGCAGCGTGCGCAGCGATGTCTTCCGGGCCAGGGCCCGCGGCCACTCCGGCTCACTCGAGGCGAGCCTGTTCAGCGTCAACATTCCGCGGGCGGTCTACGACAATGTGATCGACGCCTGCAACCGTCACCTGCCGATCTGGCACCGCTACTGGGCGATCCGCCGGCGCGCCCTGGGGTTGCCCCACCTGGAGGCCTGCGACATCTTCGCGCCCCTGGCCCCGCCGCCCCAGCTGCCCTACGCCGAGGCTGTCGAGCTGATCATCGCCGCAATGGCCCCTCTCGGCGAGGAGTACGCCGGGGTGGCCCGCGCCGGCCTGACCAGCGAGCGCTGGGTCGATATCTACCCCAACCGCGGCAAGATCAGCGGCGCCTACTCGGGGGGCGGCTATGACACCAGGCCGTTCATCCTGATGAACTACGACGACACCCTGGTCAGCGTCAGCACCCTCGCCCACGAGCTCGGCCACTCGATGCACAGCTGGCACGCCAACAGGGCCCAGCCGCCGCTCTACGCCGGCTACTCGCTCTTCGTGGCCGAGGTGGCCTCGAACTTCAACCAGGCCCTGCTGCGGGCCAGCCTGCTCGAGCGGGGCGTCGACCGCGACCTGGAGATCGCGATCATCGAGGAGGCGATGGCCAACTTCCACCGCTACCTCTTCCTCATGCCCATCCTCTCGCAGTTCGAGCAGCGCGCCCACGAGCGGGCCGAGTCTGGCGAGCCACTGACCGCCGACGCGATGTGCTCTGACCTGGCCGAGCTGTTCATCCGCGGCTACGGGCCCGCGGGCCAGGTCGACGTGGCCCGCGACGGGATCGTCTGGGCCCAGTTCCCCCACCTCTACGAGAACTTCTACGTCTATCAGTACGCCTCGGGCATCGCGGCGGCCAACGCCCTGGCCGATAGTGTGCTCAGGGGCGAGCCGGGCGCCGACGAGCGCTACAGAGGCTTTCTCAGCGCCGGCGGCTCGCTCTACCCCCTCGATGCCCTGCGGCTGGCCGGCATCGATATGGCTTCGCCCGCGCCCCTGGACCGTGCGTTCGCCGTGCTGGAGGGATTTGTGAGCCGGCTCGAGCAGCTGCTCGCTTAGCGACTCAATTAGGAGGCGTGACAGATGACGATCGATACCCATAAGGTGCCGGCTCGCAGCGAGGTGCCCGTCGAGTTCACCTGGGATTTGACTCCGATCTTCGCCGACCTCGCCGCCTGGGAGCGCGAGCTCGTCGCCGTGGAGGAGCTGGCGAAGGAGGCCGCCGCAATGACCGGCAGCCTGGGCAAGAGCGGGGCCGACCTGCTCGCGGCCCTCAGGCTGCGCGACGAGGTCGTGCGCCGGCTCTATGCGCTCTACGTCTATGCCTCGCACCGCAAGGATAGTGACGCGACCGACCCGGCCGGCCAGGCCTTGCAGGAGCGGGCGGGCTCGTTCGCGGCCAGGGTCTTCGCCGAGCTGGCCTTCGTCGAGCCCGAGATCCTGACCATCCCCGAGGGCGAACTGAACGGCTGGGTCCAGAGCGAGGCTGAGTTGGGCGTCTACGCCTACGAGCTGGCCAAGATCAACCGCCAGCGCGCCCACATCCGCTCGGCCGAGGTCGAGGGCCTGCTGGCCCAGTACAGCGACGTCACGCGGGCGCCCCACGAGCTGTTCGAGATGCTGATCGACTCGGACCTGACCTTCCCGACGATCACCGACGAGAATGGCGCGACGGTGCAGCTCTCGCACGGGCGCTATGGTCGCTTCATCGAGAGCAACGACCGGCGCGTGCGACGCGACGCCTTCAAGGGCTACTACAGCGCCTTCAAGCCGTTCCGCAATACCCTGGCCACCTCGCTCGGCGCGGCGGTGCGCACCCACGTGGTCGAGTCTAGGGTGCGCAACTACGGCTCGGCCCTCGAAGCGGCGCTCTACCCGAACGAGATCCCGACCGAGGTCTACAAGAATCTGATCACCACGGTCGAAGCTAACCTCGATACGTTTCATCGCTATATCGAGGTGCGCAAGAAGCTGATGGGCCTCGACGAGCTGCACGTCTACGACCTGTATGCCCAGCCCGTGCCCGAGGTCGATATGATGGTGCCCTACGACGAGGCCCGCGAGCTGATGGTGGCCGCCTTCGCCCCTCTGGGCGCGGAGTATGGCGAGGCCCTGGGCCAGGCCTTCAGCAGCCGCTGGATCGACGTGTACGAGAATGCGGGCAAGCGCAGCGGGGCCTACAGCGGCGGCACCTACGGCACCCCGCCCTACATCCTGCTCAACTACCAGGACCGGCTGTACGACGCCTTCACCCTGGCCCACGAGCTCGGCCACTCGATGCACTCGTTCTTTACGCGCAAGAGCCAGCCCTTCGTCTACAGCAGCTACACCACCTTCGTGGCCGAGGTGGCCTCGACCCTCAACGAGGCGCTGCTGACCGACTATTTGCTCAAGCACAAGGCCGACGAGCCCCTGCGGCGCATGCTGCTCGTCCAGCGCATCGAGGATATCCGGCGCACCCTGGTGCGCCAGACGATGTTCGCCAGCTTCGAGCTGACCATGCACACCAGGGCCGAGGCCGGCGAGCCGCTGACCGCCGATGCCCTGACCGACAGCTACCGCGAGCTGGTGGCGCGCTACCACGGCCCCGCCCTAACCCTCGACGAGGAGATCACCTACGAGTGGGCGCGGGTGCCCCACTTCTACTACAACTTCTACGTCTACCAGTACGCCACGGGCCTCTCGGCGGCCCTGGCCCTGAGCAAGCAGATTATCGACGAGGGCCAGCCCGCCGTCGCGCGCTACCTGAGCTTCCTGCGGGGCGGCTCCTCGAAGTCGTCGATCGAGCTGCTGCGCCTGGCCGGGGTCGACATGACCACCCCCGCCCCCGTGCAGGCGGCCATGGATACCTTCGGCGAGCTGCTCGATCAGCTCGAGCAGCTGTATTAGGACGGTCCGAGCCTCTCGGACCGGTTGGAAAGGGGCTTTTCGGGGAGGGC
>CAZKTU010000221.1:0-11054 GCA_964555675.1 uncultured Oscillochloris sp. | reverse complement strand
CCCCCTCGAGACCGTTCCTCCTTGATGACATCCTCACGGTACACCGCTGGCGCATTCTGCTCCCTGCCCGACCCTAACCTCAGCTTCACCTCACCTATCCCTGCCCGCCGATGCGTTCCCGGTCGCACTGAAAACCTGGATCCCGATGGCAACGCTCGTCATGCCACTGCCGACCAGCGACAGCACCTGTGTGATCGTCAGGCAGGAATACGCAGTGATTGCCCGAATCTCATGCAAGACATCAATGGCTGAGCTCGGACGCGCAGCTACCGTGTATACTCCTGCTCAGCAAGCGCGCAGTACGGAGGCAGCATGAAGACCACCTTCTCGACAACGATTCTGGCCATGGGCAACAACACCGGCATCGAGGTACCCCCCGCAAACCTGGCAGAGCTGGACAGCGGCAAGAAACCCGCGGTCACCGTGTCGATCGCCGGCTACAGCTATGCCAGCACCGTTGCGGTGATGGGCGGCAAATACCTCATTCCGCTGAGCAAGGCCCATCGCGAGGCCTCCGGGCTGAAGGGCGGCGACACGGTAGAGGTGACCCTGGAGCTCGAAACCGCGCCGCGTAGCATTCTCATACCCGAGGACCTGGCGGAGGCTCTGGGTGCCGCCGGGGCCACCGAGCGCTTCGAGGCCCTTGCCTTCTCCAGGCGCAAGGAGTTCGTGCGCCAGGTCGAGGAGGCCAAGACCCCCGAGACCCGCGCGCGGCGTATCGAGAAGATCCTTGGCCAGCTCTGAGCTGAGTGCTTGCAGGGAGCAGCCCGAGCGCCGGCTCCAGCAACGCCGTGGGGTCGGCCCAGGGGCAAGCTCATCGACAAAGTAGGCGCCGATCAGAGAGCTACGTGACGAGGATTATCTTCTCGGACGCGGTTCGAGCCGCAGGCCCGGACGCGCACTCAGGGGTAGATCTTCTCGCCGCGCTCCAGCATGGCAACGAACTCCTGGATGCGGCGGGCACGCGTCTCGGGCTTCTTGGCAGTCTGGATGCGGAACAGCAGCGCGTAGCGGTTGGCGCCGCTGAGGGTCTTGAAGAAGGCGTCCGCACGCTCGCTGGCGTCGAGGGCGGCTTGAAAGTCTTCTGGCACGGTAGCGGTACTGGCCGGGTCGTAGGCGGCCTCCCATCGCCCGTTCTGCCGGGCGCGCTCGACGGCGGCAAGGCCGGCTGGGCGCACGCAACCAGCGGCGATCAGCGCCTCGGCCTTGGCGCGGTTGACCTTAGACCAGATGCTCTGCGGGCCGCGAGGGGTGAAGCGCTGCAGCCACGACCGCTCGTCGTAGCCCTTTTTCTGCCCGTCGATCCAGCCGAAGCAGAGCCCGGCCTCCACCGCCTCATTGTACGAGAGCGAGCGCAGCCCCGAGGCCTTCTTGGCGAGCCGCAGCCAAGCGCCCGACGCCGAGGTGTGGTGCTCGTCAAGCCAGGCTTCGAAGTCGGCCTGGGTCTCGAACAGGATCACCGGTAGCCCGTCGTCGGGGGTGGTGGGCGAAGACATCGCGCGTAACCTCTGTAGAACTGAAGGCAAAGGGACTTTTGCTTTACCATCAAGCCACCGAGCCAGCGGGGCCCGCCACAATTCAAGCAGCGAATGAGTATTGATGTTGCATCAGCCCTATGAGCGGCGAGCGAAGAACTGGTGCACCATCTCGGTGTGGAGCGGGAAGGCCAGGTCGGCGGGGGCCGTCAGCAGCAGCCGCGACTCGGCTTCGCGGTTGGGGTGGAAGGGCGGCAGGTCTGCCAGGCGCAGCAGCGGCCCCAGCCCAAACACCAGCAGGTAGCCGTCGGGGGTGCTGCGCGTCCCGAAGTCGGTGATCGCCTCAGGCGAGACTACTACGCCCGCCTCCTCGCGCAGTTCGCGCGACGCGGCCTGCTGCCAGCTCTCGTTCACCTCGATAAAGCCGCCGGGCAGGGCGAGTTGCCCCTGGCGCGGCGCGGCCCCGCGCCGGATCACCAGGAGCCCATCGTCGACCGGCTGGAGGACCAGGGCCACGGGCAGCGGGTTGCGGTAGGTCGTGCTGCCACAGCGCCCGCAGATCCGCGGCCAGCGCTGGCCGTCGAGAAAGTGGTGGCCGCAGAACGAGCAGTGGCTGTGCTGGCGATACATAACGTGGGCTCCCAGTAACAGGCGCGGGCCAGTCGGCTGTTCAAGTGATTATACGCTATCTTGCGTCGCACACGCGCCGTGAGCCTCCACCTCAGTTAATGGCCCGTCACCGGCGCGGGCGAAACCTTCCCCGCAGCAAAAGTTTCGCCATGTTACAGTGACCCACAGTCCCGCCTCCATCGCCTACACCATACGAGGCTGCTGTGAAGAAGATTGTGATTATCCACCTGGGCGCCGGCGAAGAGACCGTCGCCCTGTCTCTCCAAGGCCATACCGTCGAAGCGCGGCGCCTCGGCTGCGACGGCGACCCCGCCCGCGCCCGCGCCCTCGTCGCCGCCCACGATGGCCAGGTCGACGCCATCGCCCTCGAGGGTCTGCCCGCCCGCCTCTTCCTCGGCGCTGCCTCCCGCGCCTACCCCCCCGGTCAGCGCCTCGCCACCGCCGCCCATACGACGCCCGTGGTCGACGGCGGCGGCGCCCGCGCTATGCTCGAGCGCTGGGCCGTTACCCTCGCCGACCGCGCCCAGCCCGGGATCTTCAGCCAGAAGCGCGTCCTCATGGCCCCCGGCCTCAACCACGAGGGCCTCTCCCAGGCCCTCGGTCGCCGCGCCGCAGCCCTGCGCTTCGCCGACCCGGTGCTCTTCTTCGGCGTCCCCGCCCTGCCCGGCGTCGGCAGCCGCGCGACCCTCGATGGCGCCGCCGGCCCCACCCTCGAGCAGCTCCGCGAGATGAGCTTCGGCCGCCTCTCTGCCCCCGCGCCCGCCACCGCCCCCCGCGCCGCCGCCGGCCTCTTCCAGTGGGCTGATGTGATCGCCGGCGATATCGCCACTATCCGCGCCTGGGCCCCCGCCACCCTTAAGCAGAAGACCCTCGTCGTCGACTCGGCCGCCGAGGCCGATCTCGCCGACCTGCGCCGCCGCGGCGTCGCCCACGTCGTCGCCCTCTATGATACCCTCGTCGCCGGAGGCAGCCCCGGCCGCCTCGGCGCCGCTACCGTCGAGGCTCTGCTCGTCGCCCTGCGCCCGCACCCCGAGGCGCCCCTCAACGAGGATACCTACCTCGACTTGCTCGCCGAGCTCCAGTGGACGCCGCGCATCCATACGCTGCAGCCCGATGAGGCCGGCGTCAATCGCTTCGCCTTCGTCATTCACCCCCTCAGCGTGCGCTTCATCCACGGCCACCCCCTCTTCGGCTGGACCCGCTATCTCCCCGATGCCCTGGTCGAGGCCGTGGCCGCCTACTTCCCGCCGCTCTATATCGGCCGGATTAAGGGCGGCGTCTCGCCCGCCACTGGCCAGCGCATCGAAGGCCACCTGATCGCCCTCAGCGCGACCCCCCGCCAGATGATGCGCCACGGCGAGCGTTTTACCTACAGGCGCCTCAATGTGGCCGCCCGAATGGCCGAGCGCCTCGGCGCGCGCATGATGGGCCTCGGCGCCTTCACCAGCGTGGTCGGCGACGCCGGCATCACCGTGGCCCACGAGGCCGATATCGCCATCACCAGCGGCAATAGCCTCACCGTCGCCGCCACCCTCGAGGCCGCCAAGCAGGCCGTGACCATGATGGGCGCCACCGACCTCGCCCACGGTCGCGCGATGGTGATCGGGGCCACCGGGTCGATCGGCTCGGTCTGCGCCCGCTTGCTCGCCCAGGCGCTCAGCGATGTGGCCCTGGTCTCGATCGAGCCCGAGAAGCTGATCGCCCTCAAGCGAACGATCGAGGCCGAGACCCCCGGCGCCCGCGTCACGATCGCCACCCACGCCGACGACCTCGTCGAGAGCTGCGACCTGATTGTCACCGCCACCTCGGCCTTCGGCCAGCGCATTATCGATATCAGCCGCTGTAAGCCCGGCGCCGTGATCTGTGATGTCGCCCGCCCCCCCGATATCAGCCCCGCCGAGGCCGCCCTGCGCCCCGATGTCCTGGTGATCGAGAGCGGTGAGGTGATCATCCCCGGCGTCACCGATCTGGGCTACGATATTGGCCTCCCCCCCGGCACCGCCTACGCCTGCCTCGGCGAGACCGCCCTGCTCGCCATGGACGGTCGCTTCGAGGACTATACGCTCGGCCGCAATATCTCGATCGAGCGGGTCAAAGAGATCTATAAGCTCTTCAAGAAGCACGGCTTCCAGCTGGCGGGCCTGCGCTCGTTCGAGGACTATCTCACCGACGCCGATCTGGCCCGCCGGCGCGAGTTGGCCGCCCAGCTGCGCGCCGACCCCGCTCGCCTCGCTCAGGTCAAGGCTGAGGCCCGCGCAAGGCTCGCCCGCCTGCCCCGGATGGCCAAGGGCGTGCGCGAGCCCGCCTGGTCCGGCGCCCTCAGGCAGGCCCGCGATCTCGCCGCCCGCGCCCTCGTCGGGCTCAGCCGGGTCGCCGCCCCGACTGTGACCCACGCTCAACGAGAGGAGGTCCGTCGATGAGTCCCTCCCGCACCCCGCTCGCCAGCGTCGATGCGGCCTGGCTGCACATGGACCAGCCTACCAACCCCATGGTGATTACGATCGCCCTGATGTTCCAGGCCCCCCTCGACTTTAAGCGCCTGCGCGCGATCGTGACCGAGCGCCTGCTGCCCTTCGAGCGCTTCCGGCAGCGCGTCTCCGATGGGCGCGGCTCGGCGCCCCACTGGGAGCCCGACCCCCGCTTCGCCCTCGAGGCCCACCTCCACCGTATCGGCCTGCCCGGCACCGGCGACGATGACGACCTGCGCGAGCTGCTCTCAGACCTGATCAGCACGCCCCTCGACCCCACCAGGCCCCTCTGGCAGATCTCCCTGGTCGAGCGTTACGGTCAGGGGTGCGTGCTCGTCATGCGCGTCCACCACTGTCTGGCCGATGGCGTCACTCTGGTGCAGATCTTCGACGCCTTCATGGACCCCCCCGAGACACCGGCAAAGGCTGCGCCCGCCCATAAGGCCGATGTCCACGGTGTGATCGACAATGCCTTCGAGGCGATTGGCGCGGCGGTGCGCTCGACCGAGCACTTGTTCCACGAGGGCTGGGAGCTGGTGAGCCACCCCGAGCGGGCCCTCAATCTGGTCAGCAGCGGCGCCGCCGTCCTCGGCAAGCTGGCCCTCATGGGCCCCGACGCCGCCAGCATCTTCAAGGGTCGCCTCGGCACCGCCAAGCGCGCCGCATGGTCCCGCCCCGTGCCCCTCGACGAGGTCAAGGCGGTCGGCAAGGCCCTCGGCGGCACGGTCAACGACGTAATCCTCACCGGCGTGGCCGGGGCCCTGCGGCGCTATATGGCCGCCCGCGGCGCGCCGATCAGCGAGCGCGGGCTGCGCGCCATGGTGCCCGTCAATCTCTTGCCCCCGGGTGCGAAGTCGAGCGCCGGCAACCACTTCGGGCTGATCTATGTGACCCTCCCCCTCGCCGTCGAAGATCCGGCCGAGCGGATCGCTCGCCTGCGGCGTGAGATGGAGGCGATCAAAGCCTCGCCGGAGGCCTATATCGCCTTTGGCGTGGTCGGCATGCTCGGCGCTCTGCCCACCGGCGTCGAGCATGCGGCCCTCGAGGCCCTCTGCAGCATGGCCAGCATGGTGATCACCAATGTGCCAGGCGCCCGTGTGGCCGGCTCGATCGCCGGGCAGAAGATCAGCCGGGCTATGTTCTGGGTACCCGAGGCCGCCGACATCGGGCTCGGCATCAGCATCCTCAGCTACGCCGGCTCCGTCCAGGTGGGCATCCTCGCCGACGCCGGCCTCGTCCCCGACCCCGAGCTCCTCGCAGGGGCCTTCGACGCCGAGTTTGCGCAGCTGGCGGCCAGAACGGTGTGAGGCCTTCCGGCCTCGCGCCGCACTGAGCCGCCAGTTGATGGCGCCTGGGATCTTTCTGTAGCGCAGCCTGTAGCCGACCCTCTCGAGCAGCGGGACGAGACGCCTGCTGCAAGCACGGTTTAGCCTTTAGCCCCGCGAGCGGGCGCTGCGCTCGGCTGTGCCCTCGAGGCGGGTGACGGCCGCCTCGGCGGCGCTCTGGAGGTCGCGGTAGCTGTCGAGGCTGCGCAGGCTGAGGTCGGTCGCGACGATGCGGCGGGCGAAGGCGGCCGAGACGCCGGCGAGCATGGCGTGGGCGCCGAGGAGCTCGACGGCCTGGGCGGCGCGCATCAGGGTGGTGATCACCTCGTCGTTGACCGTAGCCAGCCCCGTGATGTCCAGGATGGCCACCTGTGAGCGGCGCTGGGCGACACCCTCGATCAGGGCGTTGGTCAGCGCCGCGCCGCGCTGGGCATCGACGTGCCCGACGATCGGCAGCACGACCACGCCGTCCCACACGGGCAGCAGGGGCGTGGAGAGCTGGGCGACCGTCTCGAGCAGGTCGCGCTGGCGGTCGAGGCTCGACTGCAGGGCGGCGGTGCGCTCGTCGATGGCCTCGCGCTGATCGCGCAGGTCGCGCACCATCTGGTTGAAGTCGCGCTGGAGGGCGCCGATCTCGTCCTGACGCGTGACGGCGACCTGGCCGGTGGTGTCGCCCGCGCTCAGGCGCTGGGTCGCCGCGGCGAGGTCGCGGATCGGTCGGGCGATGCGGTTGACCGCCGCGATACAGAGGGCGGCGGCGACGGCCGAGACGGTGAGCAGCAGCAGGCCGGCGATCGCGAGGGATTGGCGCAGGTTGGCGTCGGCCTCGCTGAGGGGCAGCTCGGCCGCGATCGTCATGGCGAGATTGCCGGCGCTCATCGGCCGGCGCACCTGGAGCACCTGCTCGCCGCTGACCCCCGCGGCGAGACCGTCGGCGCTCGGGGCGACCACGGCAATCGCGCTGAGCGCCTCGAGGTTGGGGTGAGCGATCAGCTGGCCGGTACTGTCGAGAATCATCAGGGTGCCGCTCGTACCGAGGGGCAGGCTGGTGACGCGCTCGAAGATCTGGCGCATGCGCACCCTGGCGAGCAGCGCGCCATCGGGCTCGCCGGTCTGCGCGCTGAGGGTCGGCACGCTCATCCAGAGCAGAGTCTCGCCATTGATGGGGCTCACCTCGAAGGCATGGAAGTAGGTCTTGTTCGAGCGCATCGGCTCGGTGAAGATCGCCTCGGCAGCATAGCTGAGCAGCTGGTCGGCCGGGGTTGCGCCAAGGCGCGAGACGCGAGCCAACTCGGCGCCGGTGCTGTCGGTAATAGCCAACTCGTCGAAGGTGCCGTGGTAGAAGAGGGCATCGCTGAGCACGGCCTCGCGGGCCACGCTGTCGCCGCTGCGCAGATCGGGGCTCTGGATAAGGTTATAGAGCTCGTTCTCTGCGCCTGTGAGATAGTCGCCGATCATGGCGGCGCCCTGATTGGTGACCTGGCGCTCGAGCTCGAGGACATGACTGCGCTCGAGACGAAAGATGCCCCAGCCGAGGGCTGCGCCGACGGCAAGGGCGGGGATGAGGCTCAGGGCGATGAGCAGCGAGCTGAGGCTTACGCGGAGGCTGCGATTCATGGCAGTTCCCAAAGGGCGCCCCTGAGGGGCGCCCCGGCAATACCTTGGCGATTACTCGCCGCCGCCAAAGCTCTTGAGCAGGTCTGCGGCGTTTGCGGGCAAGACCTCGAGGGTGTCGAGGATCACCTCTTTGGGCGGCTGGGCCTGTTCCTTGAGGATTTTGACCGCCCACTCGATGGCCTCTTCGCCGCCGGTCGGATAGACATAAGTAACATCGAGGCGATCGTCGAGCACCGACTTGATCCCGCCGTCGGGCGTCGGTAGGGCGTCGATGCCGATCAGCAGGGTCTTGCTCGGGTCGACGTCGAGCTCCTGGAAGGCCTTGAGGGCGCCCTCGGCCATGGGATCGTTGTGGGCGTAGACCACGTCGACCTGGGGGTTGACCTTGAGCATCGCGGCGGTGAGGGGTATGGCCTGCTCGCCGATCCAGTCGGCGTTCTGGCTGGCGATGATCTTGACCCCGGGGTTGGTGGCGATACCCTCGCGGAAGCCGTCGCCGCGCTCGGTGGCGGGGGTCGAGCCCTCGAGGCCGCGCAGTTCGATCACGTTACAGGTTGCGCGGCCCTGATCCTTGCACCACTGGGCGGCGTAAGCCCCGGCGCGGCGGCCGATCAGCTTGTTGTCTGCGCCGATCCACATCGTGAACTTGTCGCCATTGACCTTGCGGTCGAGCACAATCACCGGGATGCCCTGATCATAGGCCCGCGCGACCACATTGGTGAGGGGCGTGGCCTCGTTGGGCGAGATGATCAGCAGGTCAACGCCGGCCTTAATAAATTGCTCGACGTCGGCCACCTGGGTCGCGTTGTTCTGGGCGGCGTCGGTGAACTGGACCTCGAGCTCGGGGTGCAACTTGGCGGCCGCGGCAATCTGCGCATTCATCGCGGCGCGCCAGGGCTCGGCGTTATTGGCCTGCGACATGCCGATGATGAAGCGGTCGGCGGCGGGCTGCGCTGCGGGCTGGGCGCCGCCACAGGCGGCGAGGGCGGTGAGGGCCAGTAGCAGGGCGGCGGTGAGCAAGCGACGATGGATTGGTGCCATGAGTTGCTCCTGGGTGTGGTGGGTGCAGCGGCTGGGTAGCGGGGGGGTGGCGCCGTTGCGTGGTTTTGGAGCCTTTGGAAGCCTGCCGCGGCGTATTGGCGGCTGTGAACAGTGTAGCGCGGCACTGTACCGTGGCGTTACCTGCCGCTGCGTCGTCGGCGATTTGTTTAGTCACTTGACAAACTCGCGGAGTATGCTACTATCGCTTTTGCAAGTTTACTGAACTAACGAATAGGCGAGGGCTGCCAGCGTGGATCACCTGCTCGAAAAGGCGACCCGTCAGCATACGAAGGGCCACAACAGCAGGCTGCTGTTGCGCACCATTTACGAGTATGGCGAGATCAGCAGGGCTGACCTGGCCCGGCTTACCCAACTGACCCGGGCGACGGTCTCCGAGGTGGTCGCCGACCTGATCGAGCGCGGCCTGGTCGAGGAGGTCGGCCATGGGGCAGCCGCCGTAGGCCGCACGCCCATCCTCTTGAGCGTGGTCGACGAAGCCCGGCAGGTTGTCGCCATTAGTGTCACCAATACGAGCGTCGCGGGCGCCCTGGTCAATCTACGGGGTAATCTGAGCGCCCCGGTGACGATGCCGCTGCCCACTGGCGACGGAGCTCAGGCCCTGGAGACAATCTACACGGTCGCCGATCAGCTCGTAGCCGCTTCTGGACGGCCTGTGCTCGGGATCGGCATCAATACCCCGGGTTTGATTGACATAAGCAATGGGACGGTCGTGCGTGGCGTTAGCTTCGGCTGGGAGGGGTTGCCCCTGCGGGCGCTGCTACAGGCGCGCTACAAGCTGCCCGCCTATGTCTCGAACGATAGCCACAGCCTGGCCCTGGCCGAGTATATGTTCGGGCCGGCCCAGGGCACGCCCAACCTGGTGGTGGTCAAGGTCGGCAACGGCATCGGCGCCGGGATCATCCTCGGCGGCCGGCTCTACACCGGCGAAGGCTACGGTGCGGGCGAGATTGGGCATATGGTGGTCGACGAGGGCGGCGCGCCGTGCAAGTGCGGCAACAGCGGCTGCCTCGAGACGGTGGCGGGGGCCGAGGCGCTCCTGAGCAAGGCCAGGGCTCTGGGCGTGGGCGAGCAGGGCGGGCTTGCCACCCTTGACCAGCTCGCCCAGGCCGCCCGCGACGGCGACGGCGCTGCGCTCGCCGTGATCGCCGACGCCGGCCGCTTTCTCGGCGTGGCTGTGGCCAGCCTGGTCAGCGTGCTGAATGTACGCCGCGTGCTGATCACCGGCCGCGTGGCCGCCCTGGGCGAGCTCTTGCGCGTGCAGGTGCAGGCCGAACTCGGGCGACGCGCGCTGCCGGCCCTGACCCGCCAGACCGCGGTCGAAGTCGCCGCCCTAGGCCCCGAGGCCCCGATCGTCGGCGCCGCCGCCCCTCTGCTCACCCACGAGCTCGGGCTCGAGCGCCTCACTCAGCGGCCGGCCCTGGGATGAAGGATGAAGGATGAAGGATGAAGGATGAAGGATGAAGGCCGCAGCGATGCTTGAAACCTATGCCCAGCGCTATCGGCACGATCTGCTCGAGCGGGTGATCCCCTTCTGGATGCGCCACTCGCTGGACCGCGAGCATGGGGGCTACTTCACCTGCCTCGACCGCGACGGGTCGCTCTACGACGACCGCAAGTATATGTGGCTGCAGGGTCGCGCCGTCTGGACCTTCGCGCGCCTGTTCCGCGAGCTCGAGCCCCGCGCGGAGTGGCTGGAGGCGGCCCGCCTCGGCGTCGACTTTATCAGGCGCTACGGGCGCGACCCTCAGGGCCGGGTCTACTTCAGCCTGACCCGCGACGGGCGCCCGGTCGCCTTTCAGCGCAAGCCCTACGGGGCGGTCTTCTACCAGATGGGCCTGTTCGAGTACGGGCGGGCGGCGGGCGACCAGGCCTGCCTGGACGAGTCGGTCGAGATTTTTTGGAAGATCGTGGACTGGATCAAGGAGCCCGCCCTGCTCGACCGCCCCACCTTCGGCGCCCAGCCCCCGACGAGCAGCCTGGCCGACCTGCTGGTGGTGGGCCTGATGGCCCTCGACCTGGCCCGCCACACGGGCGAGCAGCGCTACAGCGACGTGGTCGCCGCGACGATTGCCGGCGTCGCCCGCCACTACGACCCGGCGCGACGCATCTTCCGCGAGAGCGTGGCCCTCGATGGACGCGACCTGAGCGAGCACCCCGAGGGGCGCATGTTCAACCCCGGCCACTCGATCGAGACCGCCTGGATCCTGCTGCACATGCTCGAGTTGCTGCCCAACCCGGCCCACCGGCAGATGGCCCTCGACGCGATCGCCGGCTCGCTCGAGCTGGGCTGGGACGAGCGCCACGGCGGCATCCTCTACTTCATCGACCTGGGGGGCCGGCCGACGCTGCAGCTCGAGGCGACCATGAAGCTCTGGTGGCCCCACGCCGAGGCGATCTACGCCCTGGTGCGGGCCTACGCCGAGACCGGCGACCCGGCCTGGCTGCCCTGGCTCGAGCGGGTCGACGCCTACACCTAC
>CAZKTU010000220.1:0-11119 GCA_964555675.1 uncultured Oscillochloris sp. | reverse complement strand
CCGGCCCGCCCACCGAGAGGCCCTTCGCTCACCAGAGTTACGTGGGCGCCGGCACGAGCGGCGGCGACCGCTGCTTCGATGCCCGCCGGCCCGCCCCCAATCACCATAATCGTGCGCGACATCTGCTCGCTCCTGGCTATGCCGCCTGGCCCTTCGCCAGCGTGGGTCTACGGGTTTTGATGCGGGCCGAGGGCGCGACGTTACACGGTGCTATGGCGTCGGCTGCTCGGCAACCCAGACGCGCAGGTCGGTGACCGAGAAGTCGGGAGCCAAGTCCTCGAGCTCCTTCAGGGGCGTGCTGGGCGGCGTATTGGCCGGGATGCCGAAGCGCTCGTAGAGGGCGGCCTGGTCGACGGGATAGGCATCGAGCACCTGCTGAATGCTCATCCAGCCCTTGATCTCGGCGGGATCTGCGCCCGTCAGCGCTACGGGCGCGCCTTGGGCGGTCAGCTTACCCGACACCGACCAGAGGCCGACGTACTGGGCGATTTGGATGGTGCCAAAGAAGAGGACGAGCGTCAGGGCGACATAGGCCAGCCCACTTACCGGGAGGCTGCGCCGGGCGCGAACGGTGGTCGTCTGGGTCGTCATTATCTTCTCCTGGGAGCTAATCGCCGCTGGTGGGCGTCGAGGCGGGCGTGGTCGCGCTGAAAGGCACGTTCAGGCGCAGGTCAATCGCCCCCGGCCGCTGGCACTCGCTCACGCAGGTCATACAGCCGATGCAGCGGGGGTCGGTCACCACCCCGGCGTGGGCTACATCGATGCCCACAGGGCAGCGCTTCGTACAGAGGCCGCAGGTGTTGCACGCGCTCTCCGCTACCTCGATGCGCAGCGGGCTAAACCACCCGAGCAGGCTGACCGTCGCGCCCAGCGGACAGGCGTAGCGGCACCAGGCCCGCTCCACAAACAGCGAGGCAAGCAGTGAGGCGACCAGGATGTACGTCCCGACGGTAACCTGGAGTTCGGCGAGGCTGAGGAGGGCCGACCAGGGGTCGTAGTCGCGGAAGACCATCGAGCCATAGGCGATCGTGGCGCCGATGATCCAGGCCAGCACCACGTAGCGCCCGTAGCTCAGGGCCTTGTCGATGCGCTGCCCCAGGGTTGGGCCGGCGTACGCGTCGCGCTTCGCGCGCGGGTTGAGCCAATTCGTGAGCGCTTTCATCGCCCCGCCAAAGGGTGGGATACGGCGCTGGAGCCAGCGGCTGAGGCTGTGGACCCACTCCTGGATGGTGCCGAAGGGGCAGAGCCAGCCACAGAAGGCGCCCCGCGCCACCACGCTGGTGACGGCGACGGCCAGGAGCAGGGCTAGATTCGAGAGATGGGTGTGGCTAATCGTCCGCCCACCGCTGCTGAAGTAGGTGTAGAGCGTCTCGAGGCCGCCGAAGGGGCAGAAAGCCTCGGGCGAGGCGGTGGTGTCGCCATAGACGACGTGGCGCCAGGCGACAATGCCGATGAAGCCGACGACAGCGAGCTGGACGAGCCGGCGGATGATCTGGGTGTAGTCGCGGCGGTGGGTCTTCGCGCGTGGTGTAAGCGGGATGCTCGTGGATTGCATCGCTCTCTCCTCCTGAGTGTGACCTCTGCCATCAGCCTACCGCCCAAAGATGGACATCCGGTGGAGATGACGTGGAGGAGTGCGGGCGATCCTGGGGAACAAATGACCCCCACTGGCGTAGGCACGCCGATGGGGGTCGAGGGGAGATAGATGGCTAGCGGGGCTATGGGCGATTGCCGCCGCCGCCGTTGCCGCCGCCGCCGTTGCCATTCGAGCGGGCGCCGGCCATAATCGCTTGGTAGCTTGCGGTGTCGAGATACTGGGGCGTGTAGGTTGCGCTGGCCTGGGCCTCCCACTGGCTGACGAAGGAGCGCAGGTGGTTGTACGAGCCCTGGAGCAGCTGCTGGTAGACCCGCGCGATGTCGGCCGGCGTGCTCGCCGTCGCGCGCTTCTGCAGGTCGAGGATGTCGATCTCCTCGATCGCCGCGCCCACCGCCAGCGCCTCGGGGAGCGAGGTCTCACCGCGCGCCACCAGCTGCGTGTAGAGGGCCTGGAGGTCGGGGTTGGTGAATTCGCCCTGGGCCTTGCCGGCGGCCGGGTCGGCGAGGCCGTAGCGGTCGAGCAGGGTCTTGAGCGCGTCCATATGGCTCTGCTCGCTGGCGGCGATGTTCGTGAAGACGGGGAGCGACCAGGTCTCGGCAAGGGTCAGGTAGACATCGCGGGCCAGCTTCTCCTCCTCACGCATGAAGGTGAGGGCCGCCGCCTCACTCGACGCGAGGGCTGTGATGGCCGCGGTGGTCGCGGCAGGCGAGATGCTGACCTGGGCGGCTGGGGCCGCGGCGGTCGCGGCGGGCGAGACGACGGCCTGAGCTGTCGGGGCAACGGCGCAGCCGCCGAGCAGCAGCGCAAGGGAGGCGGTAATGATGGTACGCATTGAGGTATCTCTCTCCGTAGGATGTGAGCCGCCCAGATGCCGGTGGCTGGTAGGCGGTTGTAGGCGCCATCTGGCGTAATCTCAGCGTAGCAGCCGATTATGGAGAAGTCGCGCAGGCCGGCGGGAAGCTCTGTGGAAGCCTGAGGAGTGTGCCGGACGACGTATCCAGACGCGAACCGACGACCGAGGATGTTCCCTCGGTCGTCGGTCGCCGTGAGCTGGTTTGGGCCGCGCCCTACTACTGCCACACCGGGGACCTCTCGGCCGTGCGTAGCGTGATCCGCACGCCGGTGGTGAGGTTCTGCAGCCAGTTGAGCTCCATGTGGCCCTCGCCCTGGAAGCCCTCCAGCTCGATCAGGTCGCCGGGGCGCTTCCTACCGGCTGTGATCGCCTGGGTGATCGCCGCGGTCGGCGGGGGTGAGGATCGGAGTTGGCTGCTGGTCGGAATAAAGATCGGGCCGTGCGATAGGGGATATCGACGGTGCGCTCGAGGCCAGCGTAGGCGTAGCCAAGGCCCTGCTCGATCAGCTCGGTGCGGATGGTGCGCAGGGCCGTCGCCCCATTGTGGGCGCAGAGAGCGCGGAAGCCCGCCTGCTCGAGGTAGGCCCGCACCAGCCGTGCGATCTCGCGGTCGTCGTCCACCACCAGTACCGTCTGTGCCATCGCCGTGCTCCTCAAGGACTGCCTAGATACCCCCACATGGTATATGCGAAGGCGGCGGGCGGGGGTAAACACCCCACCCGCCGCCGTGAACATCGTGCTACTCGGTCTGAGTGGTGGCCTGCATCTGGTCGCAGACGCCGTCGCCATTCGCATCGACGAAGCCCTGACCCTGGCCCTGGCGACCGCCCATGGCGGCCTGGCCGCTCATCCCGCCGGGGCCGAGGGCGGTGAAGGCCTGGTAGATACGCGCAGTGGACATCGAGCGCGCGGTGGCGAGGCGGGCGTCGGCGTCCTCGCGGGTGAGGGTCCCTGCGGCCACAGCGGTGTCGAGGCGCACGGCGCGCGAGGCGACAAAGGTGTCGATAAAGGTGGCCGGATCAACTTTGCTAGCGGTAAGGGCGTCGGCAATGGTCCCTTCCGTACCGAGCTGGGCGACCAGCTGGGCCTGGGTGAGGCCAAGTTCAGCGGCGGCCATCGCGACCAGAGACTGCTCGCTGCCGCCCATCTGGCCCTGGCCGCCCATCTGGCCCTGGCCACCCATCTGGCCGCGGCCGCCCATTTGGCCCCGACCCATCATCTGGCCCTGCCCGCCCATCTGGCCACGACCGTAGGGCATGGTTCCCGAGGTGGGCTGGGCCGGCTGGCCGCCGGGCCCCTGGGCAAAGGCGCCACTGGCGAAACTCAGGGCGAGAAGGGCGATCAGAGCGCCGGCAACACCGGCGGCGAGGAAGGCGAGTGTATGTTTCATGGCTCTACTCCGAGTAATTCCGCCCGGTCGCTCCGAGCGTTGTCTGTCATACCCTCAGTGTAGATCACGACTATGGAGGGATGATGGAGTTGTCCGGGAGGTGCCGTGGAACCCGCGAGCGCCCGTCACACATTGCCACACGCGCTCGAAGAGGGCCTCGGCGGCCAGGGCGCGGAAGCCTGGCCAGGGCGAGTGCCCAATGTAACTCGTCGCCTCATCGTTGCATCGGATAGGCAGCGAACGAGTGAGTGGACGACACGCCCGATGGGACTGATGCAGGACAAGGATCGCGAGGAACAGACCAATCGGCGTAGGTATAGCTGCTAGCCACTGAGAGGAAGCTATGGCACACAACTGGGAGCGGGGTGAGCGCATCGTCACCATTGAGTCGCCTTGGGTGCGTCTGATCGCCGAGGTGTGGCGCGACGAGGCGGGCCATCGGCTGGACTACTGGCGCGTCGAACACGTCCACTCCGTGATTGTCGCCGCGGTCCAAGGCGGTCGCCTCCTGCTGCCCCAGCCCCAGTTCCGCCCAGGGCTCGGGCGGGCGACGCTCGATCTCCCCGGCGGCCGGCTGCCCGCGGGCGCCGCCCCGCTGGAGGCTGCCATCGCCATCGTCGCCCGCGAGCTTGGCCTACCGCCCGATGCCGTCGGTGATCTGCGCCCGCTCAACGAGGCAGGCTGGCCGGTCAACAGCTCGTTCTCAGACCAGTTGCTCTTCGGGGTGGCGGCCACGGTCGACCCGGCAGCGCAGCCCTCGCTCCCGTATGAGACGGTGAGCGCAGACCGCGCCGGGCTGAGCGGACTACTAAGCCGCCTCGAGTGTCTCCAGTGTCGGGCTGTGGTGCTGGAGCTCTTGCTCGCGACACCCTGACGAGCCAGGGCGCCATTTCGGAGGGGAGCCGGAGAGGCAGGCCCCTCCGCACCTCCCTCGGCCAAGGGCAGACCCAATGGGCTGTCCCTGCTGGACGATCGCCCGATTGCTGAGGCCTCCCTGGCTACCCCGCAGGGGGTCCACCTGTAGGTTAGGCGTGAGACTCGGGCGCGAGAGCTGCCCTCGGAAGGGTGAGCGTGAAGGTGCTGCCCCGGCCCAGACCGGCGCTGGCGGCGGTGAGCTCGCCGCCCATGGCCCAGGCCAGGTGGCGCGCGATGGTCAAGCCGATACCGCTGCCGCCGCTCGCCCGCGCTCGCGAGCGGTCGACGCGATAGAAGCGCTCGAAGATCAGCGGCAGGTCGGCGGCGGCGATGCCCATCCCGGTGTCGTTCACCGCGGCTGTCACCACCTCCGAGCTAGCATCCAGGCGCACGGTGATGCAGCCGCCCTCGGGCGTGTAGCGCACGGCGTTGCCGACCAGGTTGAGCAGGATCTGGGCGACGCGGTCGGGGTCAGCCCGCGCAATCAGCGGCCCCGCCCCAGGCGCAATCTCCAATTCTAGGCTGCCCGTCGTCATCTGCGCGCGCAGCTGGGCGACCACCCGCCCCGCCACCGCCGCCAGGTCCACGTCGATCAGGCTCAGGCGAACCTGCCCGGCCTCAACCGACGAGAGGGTCTGCAGGTCCTCGACGAGCCGGTGCAGGCGCCTGACCTCGTGCTGCATCTCGGCGAAAGTGGCCGGCTCGGGCGGAAAGACGCCGTCCACCAGCCCCTCTAGGAAGCCCTCGATCCCGGTCAGGGGCGTGCGCAGCTCGTGAGCGACGTTGCCGATCAGGGCCACGCGTCGCTGCTCGACCTCCTCGAGGCCCGCCGCCATCGCGTTGAAGCTGGTGGCCACTGTAGCCAGTTCGTCGCTCACCGGCACGGCCACCCGCTCGGTGTAGCGCCCCTCGGCGATGCGCCTGCTACTCTGCGCAATCGCGCCCAGGGGCCGCAGGATCTGGCGCAGCAGCAGGGTGCTGGTGGCCAGGCCGACGACCGCCGCGGCGACGCCCGCCACGACGAGGGCCTGGCCGACGGCGCCGCGAAAGCTGGCGAGTAGCGCCGCCTCGACCGCGAGCGGGTCCATCGCGGGCAGCAGAAGCATCTGCTCGTGCAGCGCGGCGGCGAAGATGCGCGCCCCGATCAGGTTGGCGGTCACGGCGAGCACCACCACGCCCACGAGCACCACCAGCAGCTGGGCGGCGACGAGCTGCCAGCGGAGCTGTCGCAGCCAGCTCATGGGCGCTCGCCCACAAAGCGGTAGCCCACCCCGCGCACCGTGGCGATCAGCGTAGCGCCGGTTGCGGCTTCGAGCTTGCGGCGCACCTGGCCGACATACACATCGACCACCCGGTCGGTGCCGTAGAAGTCGGCGCCCCAGACCAGTTCGATCAGCTGCTCGCGGCTCAGGGCGCGATTGGCGTGGCGGGCCAGGGCCAAAAGCACATCGAACTCGGTGGGGCTCAGCTCGAGGGGCTGGTCCCCGGCGCTAGCCTCACGGGCGTCGGGGTCGATCACGACGTGCCTGAAGCGGAGCATGGTGTCGCGCGCTGGCCCGCCGCGGCGCCGGCGCAGGATGGCCTCGACGCGGGCGACCAGCTCGCGCGGACTGAAGGGCTTGGTCAGGTAGTCGTCGGCGCCGATGCGTAAGCCAGCCACCCGGTCTGCCTCCTCGCTGCGCGCGGTGAGCATCAGGATGAACACGTCAGAGCGCTCGCGCAGGCGGGCGGCCACCTCCATCCCGTCCATCCCCGGCAGGTTCAGGTCGAGCAAAACCAGGTCGGGCGGGTCGGCCGCGGCCTGGCGCAGGGCCTCGAGGCCGTCCTCGACACAGACCACGCGGAAGCCGGCCTGCTCGAGGTAGGCCTGGGCGATCCTGCGGATGCTCGCCTCGTCGTCCACGACCAGGATGACTCCAGCGCTACCCATCGCGCCCCTCTACGAATCGGGCCAGAAGCCGCTCTAAGGCATCAACGCCGCCCTGAGTATAGGCGATCCAGGGTGCAGATGGGCGCTCACGCGCCCGCTGGGCCACAAGATCGGCGCGCCAGCGCTCGTGGAGCTCGGCCATGCTCGCCCGCGCCTGGCCAGGCTCTGCCGACTGGATCAGGCGGCGTGCGGCGCGTAGGGCCAGCACGCCGCCCTCGTGATACTTCACGCCACCCGTGGCCTGCCCGGCCTTGTCCAGCCGGCAGACGTTCTCGCCGCCCGTCGCCGCCACGAGCGAGCGCTCGGCGCTTGCGATCTGTGCCTCAGCCACGCTGATGAGCACTGGCTCCATATAGTCCTTTTGCATAACGCCCCTCCGCCTGCGGCGCCGCGCTCAGGCGCAGCCGAGCGTGCGCATCGCGGCGTGGGTGGTGAGGTGAAAGCGCTCGGGGCCGAGCTTCTCGTCGAAGTGGGCCCGCTTCAGCCCGTCCATCACCGGACCCTTGACCTCGGCCAGGTGCAGCTGCACCCCGGCATCGCGCAGCTCCTGGATGAGCGATTCCAGCGTGTGCAGGGCGCTCGAGTCGATGAAGTTGATCGCCGAGCCGATCAGCACCAGGTGCTTGAGCTCGGGGCGCTCGGCCACAATGCGCAGCAGGGTTTCCTCCAGGTAGCGCGTATTGGCGAAGTAGAGGCTCTCGTCAACGCGCACCGCGGCCACTGTGGGCCAGGTCGTCACTGAATAGCGTAGCACATTGCGATAGGCCTCGCTCTCGCCCAGCCGACCGACCACCGCGATATGTGGCCGGCTCGTGCGCCAGAGGTAGAGCAGCAGCGAGGCGCCGACGCCCACGAAGATCCCGCTCTCGATGCCCAGCAGCAGCACCGCCGCGAAGGTGACGCCCCAGGTCAGCGCATCGCCCCGATTGGCCTGCCAGATATGGCGCGGCTCTTTCAGGTCAACCAGGCCGAAGACGGCGACGATCACGGTGGCGGCCAGCACGGCCTGGGGCAGGAAGTAGAACAGCGGCGTGAAGAAGAGCAGGATCAGCGCGATGCCCCCGGCAGTGATCAACGAGGCCAGACCGGTGATCGCGCCCGCCTGGAAGTTGACCACCGAGCGGGCGAAGCCGCCCGTCACGGGGTAGCCGCTGAACAGCCCCGCCGCCAGGTTGGCCGCACCGAGGGCGATCAGCTCCTGGTTGGGGTCGATGGCCTGGCGCCGCTTGCTGGCCAGGGCCTTGGCCACCGCGATCGACTCGACCACGCTCACCAGGATGATCGTCGCGGCGGTGGGGCCGAGGGCCTGGGCGTCGCTCAGGCTCAGTCCGGGCCAACTCAGCGGCGAGAGGCCGGCCGGGATCGCGCCGACGACCGCCACGCCCGCCTGGTCGAGGCGCAGCAGCCAGGTCAGCAGGGTGCCCAGGATGACGGTGACCAGCGGCGCCCCGCTCACCAGCATGGTCACGGCCAGGGGCTTCAGCCCGGCTTTTACCAGTAGCGGTCGCAGGCCCTTGCGAAAGAAGAGCAGCAGGGCCACGCTCGTCAGGCCGATGGCGAGGGTGATCAGGTTGGTCTGGCCCAGCCCCGCCGCCGCCTGATAGAGCGTCTCGTAGATGCGCTCGCCGCCCACCTTATAGCCGAGGAGATACTTGATCTGCCCGGTGGCGATGATCAGGGCCGAGGCGGTCGTGAAGGCCGCCAGCACCGGGTGTGAGATGAAGTTGAGGATCACGCCCAGGCGCAGCGCGCCCAGCGCGAGCTTGGCCGCCCCGATCATCAGGGCGAGCAGCAGCACCAGCTGCAAGTAGCGCGGGCTGCCGGGCTCGGCCAGTGCGCTCACGCCGCTGAAGACCAGCAGCGAGGTGATCGCCACCGGCCCGACCGAGAGCTGGCCCGAGGTGCCCAGCAGGGCATAGATGATCAGCGGGATGACCGAGGCGTAGAGGCCGGTCTGCGGGGGTAGGCCGGCGAGCTGGGCGTAGGCCATACTCTGCGGGATGAGCATGATCGCCGTGACGATGCCGGCGACCATGTCGCTGGGCAGGTCGGCGCGGCGGTAGTGGAGCAGCCAGCGCATAAACGGCAGGTAGCGGCTCAGGCCAGTAGCCTGAGCCGCCCGCTGCGTCCTCGCCGGCAGGGGGTGCGAGGTGGCCATTGGTTTTCCCGTCTACTCGGCGACAGACTCGCTCGTCCGCTCGAAGTAATCATCGGCGCAGAACTGGAAGGTCTCGATCGAGTCGTCGCCATAGCCGGCGGCGCGCAGTTCGGCCTCGGCCTGCTCGCGGCTCCAGCCGTGGTGCAGCTGACGATAGAGCAGCCACATCAGGCCGACGCGGGTGGCGCTGCGGCAGTGGAAGACCAGCCGACCGGTCGTAGAGTCTGCGAGGATGCCCGCCAGCTCGTCGATATGCTCGCGCTCGAGCTCGTAAGCGGGCCAGGGGCGGTGCAGGTAGCGCAGGCCTGCGGCCTCGGCGCTGCGCCCCTGCGCGGCGGCCCGCTCGGGGTCGCTGCGCAGATTCAGCACGGTGGCGTAGCCCTGGGCGGCGAGGCCGGCCCAGTCCTCGGGCTGAGGCTGGGCGGCCAGCAGCACCGCGGGGGTGACGGCGTAAGCGCGCAGGATGGCGTGCTCGCTCTGCTCTTTGAGCGCACCGCAGGGAAGATCGGAGGTCATGGTCGGTGTCCTTTTCGTTTGCTAGCCGCGCTGGGTGGGCAGGCCGGCGCTGGCCCAGCCGATCATGCCGCCAGCGAGATTGATAATCTCGGTGAAGCCCTGGCGGGCCAGCTGCTCGGCGGCCACACCGCTGCGGTTGCCCGAGCGGCAGACACAGACGATCGGCGTGTCGCGCGGCAGCTCGTCGAGGCGCAGCGCGAGCATGGGCAGGGGCAGCAGGTGGCTCCCGGCGATGCGCCCGTCGTAGGTGTACTCCTCCGATGAGCGCACGTCCAGCAGGTAGAGCTTTTCGCCGGCCTCGAGGCGCCGCTTCAGCTCAGGGGCGGTGATGGTCGCGATGGCGGGGGCGGCGCTCGGGCCGCCGAAGATGGTGTGGAACATTGGGGGCGCTCCTAGATAAAGAGGGTGACTTTGGCGCGGGCGGCGTCGGCGAGGAAGGTCGCCACGCCGCCGGTCTCTAGGCCGTCGACCAGCTCTTCGTCCGCAATGCCGAGCAGCTCGCGCGACATGTCGCAGACGACCATTTTGACGCCAAGCTCCTGGGCCAGGCCGAACAGCTCCTCGGGCGAGGAGACGCCGTGCTTCTGCATCAGACCGCGGATGATCTGGGCGCCGGCGCCGAAGAAGTTCATCTGCGAGAGCCCAGTCTCGCCCAGCTTGCCCGGCAGCATGGCGGTGAAGCCCTGCTCGAGCAGGCTCTTGCCGGCGAACATCTTTTGCTTCTTCACTGTGGTGATGCCCCAGAAGGTGAAGAACATACTCGTCTCGAGGCCCATCGAGGCCGCCCCGGTGGCGATGATGAAGGCGGCGATGGCTTTGTCGAGGTCGCCCGAGAAGACGACCATGGCCAGGCGGTCCTCGATCCCCTGGGCCGGGTGGGCCTCCAGCGCATTGATCCGCGCCTCCAGGGCCGCCATGCGCTCCAGCATACGCTGGGTATCGGTCTGCTCAATCGTGAGGGTCATAGAAGGGTTCCTTTAGAGGGTCTTGGGCGCAGCACACTGCGCCCTTACGAGAGGCCGTCTTCCGATACGTCAGGCGGTGCGCTTGAGGTAGTGGACGTACAGGTCCTGGCCGCCCTCGCTGACCGTCTCCTGGGCCACCAGCTCGACGTTCTTGGCGGTCTTGGCCCAGCCCTGGAAGTCGGCCACCGAGCCCTTGTCGGTGGCGATGACCTTGAGGGTCTGGCCCACGGTCAGTTCGGTGAGCGCCTTGCGGCTCTTCACCAGGGGCATGGGGCACTTGGCGCCCTTCACATCGAGGCTCTGGTCGTAGCTGCTCATCGTATCTTGCTCCTTGTTTCGCTGTGCGACTTTTTACTTGGCGAGGGCACAGATGTTCTTGCCGAGCTCGAGCTCGCCGGCCTTCCCCTCGCAGGGAACTACCAGGCCGATATTGACGCGCTTGATCTCGACGTACTCGGGCGGGAAGACGGGCAGGTGGCCCAGGACGTAGCTGGTGAACGTGGCCTCATCGCGAGGGCGCAAGGCGTCGTTGCTGGCCTTCACCTCGGCGTAGGTAGCGGTGAAGATACCCTCGCTGGTGCCCTCATTCAGGTCGCTGAAGTGGGCGGGCAGGATGAGCGTGGCCTCGTCGGCCATCGCCGGCAGGCGCTCGGTGAGCGAGTGGTAGAGCATGGGCGTCCAGGCCTCGCCCTTGCCGCCCAGGTCGGGGCGGCCGAACGAGCGCAGGAAGATGCCGTCGCCGGTGAAGAGCGCGCTCTGGCCGTCGGGGGCGTCGAGGCGGTAGTTGACCTGGCC
>CAZKTU010000219.1:0-11268 GCA_964555675.1 uncultured Oscillochloris sp. | reverse complement strand
GCTCCGAGCCCTCCCGCAGGCCATCCTAGTCGAGCAGGTCGCGCCAGCGGGCGCACTGCTCGAGCACGCGCTGGGGGGCGGTGCCGCCGAGGCTCTCTTTGCGGGCGACGCTGCGGCTGAAGTCGAAGACGGCGTAGACACTCTCGTCGAGCTCGGGCGCGATAGCCTGATACTCGGCGAGGGCCAGCTCGCGCAGCGGGACGCGCAGCTCGAGCGAGCGACGCACCAGGCGGCCCACCCGGCCGTGGGCCTCGCGGAAGGGCACGCCGCGCCGCACCAGCTCGTCGGCGAGGTCGGTGGCCAGCATCGAGTCGTCGAGGGCGGCGGCCATACGCGCGGGGCGCACGGCCATGGTGGCCACGGCGGCGGCGGCCACCTGCAGGGCCAGCTCGAGCGTATCGAGGCTATCGAAGAAGGGCTCTTTGTCCTCCTGCATGTCCTTGTTATAGGTCATGGGCAGGCCTTTGAGCACGGTCAGCAGCGTGACTAGGTTGCCGATCAGGCGGCCGCTCTTGCCGCGCAGCAGCTCCATGCTATCGGGGTTCTTCTTCTGGGGCATCAGGCTCGAGCCGGTGCTGTAGGCATCGGCCAGCTCGACGAAGCCGAACTCGACACTGCTGTAGAGCACCAGGTCCTCGGCGAGGCGGCTGAGGTGGACGCCGGCGAGGGCGAAGGCGAAGAGCAGCTCGGCGACGAAGTCGCGGTCGGAGACGGCGTCGAGGGAGTTGCCGGCCACAGCGTCGAACTCGTCGAGGGCCTCGGTCAGGCGCTCGCGCTCGACGCCCAGACTGTTGCCGGCCAGGGCGCCCGCGCCGAGGGGCAGGGTGCGGGCGCGGGCTGTTGCGTCCTCGACGCGCTGGCGGTCGCGCTCGAGCATCTCGACGTAGGCCAGGCACCAGTGGCCGAAGGTGATCGGCTGGGCCCGCTGCAGGTGGGTGTAGCCGGGCATCAGGGTCGTGGCGTGCTCTTCGGCCTGGCCGAGCAAGGCCAGCTGCAGGCCCCTGATGCGCTCAACGACCAGGCGCGCGGCGGCGATGGCGAACAGGCGCATGTCGGTGGCGACCTGGTCGTTGCGCGAGCGGCCCGTGTGGAGCTTGAGGGCCACCTCGCCGACCAGCTCGCCCAGGCGACGCTCGACGGCGGTGTGGATATCCTCGTCGCTCTCGAGGGCGAGGAAGCGCCGGTCGACGAACTCCAGGCGCACCATGTTCAGGCCCTGCTCGAGGGTCTCGTACTCCTCGAGCGTGATCAGGCCGGCCTCCTCCAGGGCGTTGGCCCAGGCGATACTGCCGTCGATATCGACCTCGGCCAGCCGCACGTCGAAGCGGAATGAGTCGTTGAAGCGCCGCATCGTCTCGGCCGTCGGCTCGTCGAAGCGCCCGCCCCAGAGCTTGTGGTCCATAGGTATTGACCAAGGACCAAGGACGAAGGACCAGGGACGCACGCCACCGGCGTCTGCCCTGGGCCCCGGTCATTGGTCGCTACTATGTGCGATACTCCGCATTCACGCGAATATAGTCCTCGGTGAAGTCACAGGTCCAGACCGTCGCCTCGCCCTCGCCCAACTTCAAGTCGGCGTCGATGCTCACCTCGGGCACATTGAGCAGGTCGCTGGCGGCGGCCTCGTCGAAGGGCAGGGGCAGACCGTCGGCGAGCACGGGCAGGCCGCCGAAGATCAGGGCGACCCGGTCGGGGTCGACCTCGGCGCCACTGTAGCCGATGGCGCAGAGCACGCGGCCCCAGTTGGGGTCGGCGCCGTAGAGGGCGGTCTTGACCAGGGGCGACTTGGCGATGGTCATGGCGGCCAGTTTGGCGTCGGCCTTGTCGCGGGCGCCGCGCACGGTGATGGTGACGAAGCGGGTGGCGCCTTCGCCGTCGCGTACGACCGCCTGGGCCAGGCGCTGGCAGAGGGCGGTCAGGCCGGCCAGGAAGGCCGCGCCGTCGGGGCTGGCGAGGCTCTCGATCGGCGCGTTGCCCGCGGCGCCGTTGGCCATCACCAGCAGCGTATCATTGGTGCTGGTGTCACCGTCGATGCTGATGCTGTTGAAGCTGAGCTCGACGGCGTGGCGCAGGGCCGCGTGCAGGGCCTGGGGGGACACGGCGGCGTCGGTGGTGACCGCGCTGAGCATAGTGGCCATGTTGGGGTGGATCATGCCGGCGCCCTTGGCCATGCCGCCCAGGGTGACTGTGACGCCCGAGGGCAGGGCCACGCGCAGGGCGGCGTGCTTCGGACGGGTGTCGGTGGTCATGATCGCCCGGGCGGCCGCCGCGCCGCCGTCGCTCGTGAGCCGCTGGGCGGCCTCGGCCACACCTGCCGTGATCTTCGCGATCGGCATGGGCACGCCAATCGTTCCAGTTGACATAATAAACGTCGTATCGTCCGGCAGGCCGAGGGCCTGCTCGACGGCGCGGGCCATGGTCACGGCCGCGGCCTCGCCGTCGGGGCCGGTGCAGGCGTTGGCGTTGCCGGCGTTGACCGCCAGGGCGCGCAGGCCGGCGGCGTTGCGCTCGAGCAGGGCCATATCGTAGCGTACCGGGGCGGCCTTGACCATATTGGTGGTGAAGACGGCCGCGGCGCTGCACGGCATGGCGCTGACCAGCAGGGCCAGGTCGTCGCGGTCTTTGTACTTGATCCCGCAGGCCCAGGTCGCCGCGCGCCAGCCGGCGGGCGAGGTGACGTGGCCGTCGTCGAGGAAGGTGAACATGGCCTACTCCTCAGTCGGTACGGGCGCGGCCGGGTGGGTATCCTCCCAGCGGAGCGACTCGGTAGCCCCAATGTCGGCCAGGTGGTTGATGTCGTTATAGCTATTCAGGCGCCACATCTCGCGCCCGCGGCGGCTCAGCCGCTCCCAGTGGGTGATGCTGGTGTTGCGCGTGTGGAAGTCGGTGGGGGGCAGCACCATCGAGGGCATCTGGAAGAAGTGGATGAACGAGCCGTCGATCACGCCGCCGTGGCAGACCACCATGATCGACTTGCCGGCGTGCTCGTCGCTGATGCGGTTGAGGGCCCGGCCCACGCGCAGCATGAACTCAGGCCAGCTCTCGCCGCCGGGGGCGATGCGCCGCAGGGGCTGGGCGTCGAAGTCGGGCTGGCCGAACTTGGCCCAGGCCTCCTGGTTACTCATGCCGTCGGCCTCGCCGATCATAAGCTCCTGCACCTCGTCGTCCATGATGATGGGCAGGTCGAGGGCCGGCTGAATGATCTCGGCCGTCTGGCGGGCGCGCGGCAGGGTGCTCGCGATCAGCACGTCGACCTTGAGCTCGCGGCGGGCCAGCCGGTCGCGCAGGCGCTCGGCCTGGGCGACGCCCCGCGGGGTCAGGCCCTTGTCGCCGTTCATGCCGGCCAGGATCGGCTGAACATTGCCCCATGCCTCGCCGTGACGGATCAGGTAGAGATGAGTCATTGCCTTCCTTGCCCATACAACAAAAGGGGCCAGCCTGCCCTCTGGCAAAGCTGGCCTGTTCCGGAACGGGGGACAAGCGCGGCTAGCCGGGGCGCAGGGCCGGCTGGCGACGGGTACGACGACGGACCGGCCTGGGCTCGCCCAGCCGGCTGGCAGTCGTAAGCTTCGTCACCCTCGGCGTCACAATCGGCATCGCGCGCTCTCCACGACGGGGAGTAACAACGCTGAGGAGTATAACATAGCCCCCTAGGGGCGTCAACGCAAGGTTTCACCTTGTGGAGGGCCTAGCCCTCCACATCCACCCCTCGCGGGGCCGGAGGCCCCGTACCTTGTCTAGTCGCCGACTGCGGTCATCCCAAGCGGTACAATAGCAATATTCAGCTCGGGCCCATCTTCGTCGGCGAGCAGCGCAGCCGGGATCTTGCGGATCAGGGTCGTTCCGTCGTAGGCGAAGCGCCCGCCGAAGTTGTGAACCCCAAAGGTGACCAGCAGGGCCCCTGAGGCGGGCGGTTCGCTCGTCACTTGCATCTTCCAGGTTGTCTCGGCTTCAGGATGGAGGACCAGGGTCAGCTTGCGTTGGGGGCCGCCAGGGGTATGCTCGAAGACGACGAAGGCGTTCATGGTTCCTCGGCGCATAAGCTGAGTACAGCATGGTCTGACTGCGAGGGCTCGTTCACGGGAGGCATTTCCTAAGTAGGGCAGTGGTACACGCCGACCTTGTACTTCCGCTATAATTGCGCGTCGTGCAGAGATCAGCCGCAACCAGGCCCCGCCGCCCCTGGCGCGCCCACGCCCTCGCCCTGGGCGTGTATACACTCATGGCCCTGGCGGTCACCTACCCGCTGCCCCTGCGCCTCGGCGAGCAGATCATCGCCAACGAGCCCGGTCAGGTCGACGGCTATCTGGGCATCTGGAATATCTGGTGGACGGCCGTGGCCCTCACCACGGGCCAGAACCCTTTCGTCACGCCCCTGCTCTTCCACCCCCAGGGCCTCGACCTGTTCTGGCAGACCCTCAGCCTGCCCCAGGGCCTGCTCGCCTTGCCCCTCACCCTGACCCTCGGCCCCCTGCCGGCCTACAATCTGCTGATCCTGCTGAGCTTCATCCTCGGCGGCTACTTCGCCTTCCTCTTTATCGGTTATGCGCTGCAGACCGCAGGCGAGGACTCCGACCAGCCGGGCTCGACCCTGGCCGCCCTCGTCGGCGGCGCGGTCTACGCCTTCGCGCCCTTCCATATGCAGAAGGTGCTCGACGCCCAGCTCGAGGTAGCCTCGATCCAGTGGCTGCCCCTCTGGGCCCTGACTACCCTGATCCTGCTCGAGCGTCGCCGCTGGCCCTGGGCTCTGCTCAGCGCCGCCGCCCTGCTCTGGGTCGGCCTCGGCACCTGGTACTATGGGCTCTTCGCCCTGATCTCCACCGGGGTGATGGCGGGCCTCTGGGCGCTGCGCGGCGCGGATGATCCGCCCGTGACCGGCAGCCAGTGGCGGCTGCCCGGCTCGGGTTTCACGCTGCATCCGGCGACCCTCTTGTGGGGCCTCGCGCCGACGGCGCTCTGGCTGGCGGTTATGGCGCCGCGTCTGATCAGCCTGGCTCGCACCGGCGACGAGCTGCTGGGCGACGCGCGGGTCGAGCAGCAGGACGCCATCGCCGACCTGCTGGCCTTCTGGCTGCCCAACCCCAACCACCCCCTCTGGGGCGGGGCGGTCACGGCCTTCTACACGGCGCTGCACCCCGGCGAGATCCTGTGGAATGTAGCCCTCGGCCTGGTCGGCATCGCCCTGGCCATCGTCGGCGTCGCCGCCGTGGGGCGCAGCCAGTGGCGCTGGCTGGCCCTTGGCGTGATCGCGGCCGCCCTGGCCATGGGCGCCGAGCTGATCGTCGCCGGCTGGCGCAGCGGCATTCCCGGCCCCTATGCGCTCATCCGCGACCTGCCGGGCGTGCGCTCGAGCCACAGGCCCAACCACTTCGTGCTGATCAGCCTCCTCACCACGGCTCTCTTCGCCGCCGCGGGCGCCCGGGCGCTCTTCGCGCGCCTGTCCCGACCCGCAGCGCCCTGGGCCGCCGCGGGTCTGCTGGCCGCCATCCTCGCCGTCGACGGCTGGGCCGGCCCGGCGCCGCTCTTCCAGCGGCCGATGCCTGCGCCCTATCTGCAAATGCCGCCGCCCACCGGGGCCTTGCTGCCTGTCCCGCTGCATATCAACTTCTCGAATAGCGAGAACCTCTGGTACCAGACCGCGCACCGCTGGCCGATCATCGGCGGCTTCATCGGGCGCGAGCCGCCCTACCCCCTCGCGCGCTACGCCCCCGGGATCAAAGAGCTGCGCTTCGGCCGGGTCGAGCGCGACGATATCCTCAGCCCCGCTTGGCCCGAGCTGGCCCGCGAGACCCTCGCCGCCTACGAGATCACGTACGTGATGTTCCATCACGAGGCCATGGGCTCGCCCCTGCCGCTGATGCGCTCGATCGTGGCCGAGATGGGCCTCGCCGAGAGCTACCGCGACGACCTGATCACGGTCCACCCGGTGCCGCCTCCGGCCGCCCCGCGCCCCCTGGCCTACCTCGGCCGAGGCTGGGGCGAGCTCGAGAGCGACAGCCAGCGGCGCTGGCGCTGGATGGGCGACGAGGCTCAGGTCTACCTGCTCAACCCCACGGGCGCGCCCCGCCCCGTCAGCCTCACGCTCGACCTGGAGGCCTACGAGCAGTCTCGCACCTTGACCATGCGTCTGGGCGATGGGCCGCCCTTCGCGCTCGAGGTGAGCCGGGCGCGCATGGCCCGCACGCTGCGGCTGATCCTGCCCCCGGGCGAGACTGTGCTATACTTAGGCGCTCCGGCGGGCTCGCCGCCCGGCCAGCCAGAGCGCAGGCTCAGCCTGGCCGTGATGGGCATCACTATCGAGTAAGGGCCAATGACTGTCGAGGAGCTCCCCCTGACTGCCTCTGCCGACGCGGGCCGGCGCCCGGTCCGCCTTCCCGAGTGGCGCACCGTCGCCTACGAGATTGCCCTCAACGGCTGGCGCATCCTGCGCGAGACGGTCAACGACTTCAGCCTCTGGCGCATTATCGAGTACCCCTGGGCCACGCGGGCCCTCGACCTGCGCCGCGGCGACCTGGTCGTCGATATCGGCTCGGGCACCTCGTCCTTCCCCCATATGCTCGCCAAAGAAGGCGTCCATGTGGTCGTCCTCGAGCTCGACGCCGACCGGGTGCGCTGGCAGCTGGCCAAGCGCCGCGAGACGGCCCGACCCGGCGACGGCCGTTTCTTCCCCCTGGTGGCCAGCGCCACGCATATGCCCATCCGCGACGGCAGCGTGCGCCGCGTCGCCGCCGTCTCGTCGCTCGAGCATATCCCCGACGATACGGCCGTGGGCGAGGAGATCGGCCGGATCATGGCCGAGGGCGGCCTGGCCGCGATTACCATCCCCTACACCAGCGGCGGCCGCAGCGATTTCTTCAAGGGCATCAGGAAGTTCGTGCAGGTCGGGCCCAACGCCTTCGTTCAGGAGGGCAAGGCCGGCTCGTTCTTCCGCTTCTACACCGACGAGGATATCGAGCGCGTCTATGTGCGCCCGTGGAATCTCGCCATGGGCGAGCTGCGTGGCTTCGGGCGCTCGATCTTGAATGGGCGCTACCACGAGACGCGGCTGACCCGCTACTGGCGCCGCTTCGTGCTCAAGGATCTGCTGCTCGCCCTCACGGTGCACCCCCTGGAAGAGCGCTTCGACCGCAGCGACCCGCTCTATGTAATGTTCACGCTGCGCAAGGACACGGGGGCCGCGGGCCCCGCCGCACCCCGCGGCGACTCCTAAGGCGCAGCATGCTGCGCCCCGACGCCGCCCAACGCAGCCAGGAGCTCGAGCGCGCCCGCCAGGGTTGGCGGCCGGGCTTCGCCCTGGTCGAGCTGGGCGCCCTCGCCGCCATCCTGCTGACCTGCGCCGCGCTCCTGATTGCTGCGGGCGCTCTGCCCAGGGCCATGGCCCCAATCGCCGCGGGCCGGATCGACCCGGGGCCCGCCTTCTACGCGGGGCTCAACGGCACCGAGCAGCACGCCGACGGCTACGCCTATCTGTGGACGACCGCCTCGGCCCTCGTCCAGCTGCGCGGGGCCTACAACCAGGCGCCCGCCTACCTGGCCGAGGTGCGCCTGCGCGGCGGCAACCCCGCCGGCCCTCAGCCCCTGACCCTGCTGGCCGGCGGGCGCCCGCTGGTCACCGTCAAGCCCGAGGCGCGCTTCCGCACCTATAGGCTGCTGCTCGACGCGAGCACCGCGGGCGAGGGCGCCGAGCTGTGGCTCGGCCTGCAGACGCCCGCCTTCACCCCGCCGGGCGACGCCCGCGCTCTGGGTGTCATGCTGACCGATGTGTCGCTCACGCCCCTGACGGGGGCGCCGCTGCCGCGCGCCCTGGCCCTCGCCCTGGCCCTCGCGGCCGTCTGGGCGGCCCTGCGCGCCCTCGGGCTGCCTGTGGGCGACGCCCTGGCCCTGGTGGCTGTGGCCGGGCTCGGCCTGGCCGCCCTGCAGGCGCTGGCCCGCCCGCCCGTCGTGCCGACCCTGTGGCTCGGGGCCCTGCTCGCCGCAGGCGTGGTCGGGGCAGGGCTCGTCGCTCGCACCCGCGCGGCCCGCCTCGGGCTCGCCGCCCTGGCCGCCCTCGTGGCCCTCAGCGGGGTGCTCTGGCCCGCCTGGCTCTCGGACGACGCCTTCATCTCGTTCCGCTATGCCCAGAACCTGGCCCAGGGCCACGGCCTGGTCTACAACCTGGGCGAGCGGGTCGAGGGCTACACGAACTTTCTGTGGACCGTGCTGGCCGCCCTGCTGATCGCCCTCGGCGGCGATGTGGCGGTGTGGAGCCACCTGGCCGGCGCGGCCCTGGGCGTCGCCCTGGTGCTGCTGACCTACCTGCTGGGCGCGCGCCTGGCCGGCCAGGCCTGGGGCCTCCTGGCCGCCCTGATTCTGGGCACCAGCCAGAGCCTGCTGCTTTACACCGGGCGGGGCTCGGGCCTCGAGACGGGGCTGTTCGCGCTGCTGCTGCTGGCCGCGAGCGAGCGCTATCTGCGGGCGAGTTTCCCGACCGGCTCAGGCGCAGCCAGGGGCGCGCTGGTCGCCGCCGGCCTGCTCCTCGCCCTGGCGGCCCTGACCCGCCCCGAGGGGGTGCTGGTGTTTGGGCTGACGGCGGCGCACCTGGCGCTGCTGCCGCTCTTGCCGCTGCTAGTGGGCGGCCCATTATGGGCGCCCGGCGACCCGCAGGGCGCCCGGGGGCTGATCGCTCGCCTCTGGTCGCGCCTCCCCTGGCGCCGTTTGCTGATCTTCGCGGCCGCATTCCTGGTCGTCTATCTGCCCTATTTCGCCTGGCGGCTCTGGTACTACGGCGACTTGCTGCCGAACACCTTCTATGCGAAGACGGGCGGCGGGCTGAGCCAGGTGCAGCGCGGGCTGGCCTACGCGGGCGCGTTTGCCCTCACAATGGGCGGGCCGCTGCTGCTGCTGGCCTTGGCGCCCTGGGCGCGGGGCTGGCGCGCGGCGCTGATCTCGTGGCGGGGCTACCTGCTGCCGCTGACCCTGGCCTACACGGCCTATATCATCGCCGTCGGCGGCGACCACTTTCGGGGCGAGCGCTTCTTCGTGCCGCTGCTGCCCTGGATCGCCATCCTGGTGGGCGATGGGGCGGCGGCGGCCCTGGGGCTGCTGGGGAGGTACGGGGGCGGGCGGCCGGCCGCCGAGCTCGCCGTGAAGCTCGGGCTCGCCCTGGCCCTCGGCCTCGGCTCGCTGGCCGCCCTGGGTCGCACGGCCCCGATCGACCCGATCATCCAGGGACTCGACGAGAGCGTCTGGATCTGGCGCGATATCGGCTGGTGGATGGCCGATCACACCCCGCCAGAGGCCAGCCTGGCCGCGGCGGGGGCCGGCGCTGTGGCATACTATGGACAGCGCGAGACGATCGACATGTACGGCCTGACCGACAAGCACATCGGACGCCTCGCGATCGAGGGTATGGGCGAGGGCGTGGCCGGCCACGAGAAGCGCGACCCCGCCTACATTCTCGACGAGCGCAGGCCGACCTACATCCCGCGCATCTGGGACGAGTATTTCGGCGGCGCCGAGGCCCTCGCGGGCCGCTACAGGCTGATCAGCGTCACCGCGCGCAGCGGGCGCGCCCTCGAGCTGTGGGAGCGTCAGCCTTGATGCCTAGGGGCTCTAAGCCTTTGGTGGTACAGGTTGCCCCTATTTGGGCGGAACTATTTCGGTTCATGAATCGTTATAGTAATGGCACGAGCATTTGATGATCCGTCACCCGACAAGGCCGCCACGGCGCGGCCCGTAGGCAACCATGCGAGTTTTGTACTGCATCCCGCGCTACGATAGCGCCGCGATGGGTAATCGGATCCACACCGAGGTGATCGCCGCCTGGCGTCGCCACGGCGTCGAGGCCGAGGTTCTCTCCCTCGCCGCCGGGATCGGCGCCCGCTCGACCACCGTCGAGGAGGGCGTCGTCGTGCATCGGCTACCCGTAAGCGCCGGAGCGCCCCTCAAGCTCGCCAACCGCGCCGTGGCCGCCCTGCTCCCCTACCCCTACCTGGCCGGCGCCGTCCTGCACTACAGGCGGCTGCTCGCCGAGCGCCAGTACGATCTCGCCCACATCGAGACGGCCTTCCCCCTCGGCCTGATGGCGGCCATGGCCCCCCGCGAACAATCGCCACCCCTCGCCGTCACTCTGCCCGGGGCCGACATCATGGCCGAGCCCGAGTTCGACTACGGCTATGGGCGCTTCAGGGCGGTGCGCGCCCTGCTGCCCTGGATCTTCAGGCGCGCCGCCGTCCTGCGCGCCGACTCGCCCCAGATCAAAGAGCTGGCCGTGCGCCTGGGCGCGAGCCCCCAGAAGGTCGAGGCCATCCCCTACAACATCACCGAGGACAGCTACCCGCCCCCGGGCGACCTGGGCGAGCTGCGGCGCAACGCCAGGGCCGCCGTCGTCGCCCGCCACGGCCTCGACCCCGCCCGCCCGATCGTGGTCAGCCTGAACCGGCTGCACCCCTTCAAGGGCATCGCCTACCTGGTGGACGCCGTGCCCCTGGCCCGCAAGGGCGGGGTGGCCCCCCAGGTGCTGATCGTCGGCCCCAGCCGCTCGACCCCGCGCTTCGGCGACTATGGGGCCTACCTGGCCCGGCGCGCCGCCGAGCGCGGCGCGGCCGACGACGTCCATCTGATCGGCGCCATCCCCCACAGCGAGGCGATCACCTACATGGCCGCCTCGGATATTGCCGTGGTGCCCTCGGTCGCCGAGTCGTTCAGCCGGGTGGTGGTCGAGGCCGCCGCCGTCGGCACCCCGCCCGTGGTCACCCGCACCACAGGCGTCAGCGACTATATCGCCGCGGCCGAGGCCGGCCGCGTGGTAGACCCCCGCTCAGGGGCCTCGATCGCCGAGGCTCTGGTCGAGCTGCTGACCGACCGGGCCGCCTGGCAGGCCTGCAGCGAGCGCGCCGCGGCCCTCGCGCCCGCCTTCAGCTCTGAGCGCATCGCCGCCGATCTGCTCGAACTGTACCGCAGAACGCTGGGCGCAGCCGCCCCGATCGCAGCGTAGCGATCCTGTGTAGAGACGACATAACGTAGTTCGTTGACAAGCCAGGCGAACAGCGTTACTATCATCGCCCCCCTGAGGGGTCGCACCCGGCGGCCCTCCGCTCGTCGCAGCGCAACGCCGTTTCCCATCATCCAGATCCTGCCGGGAAAGCCAATTGAGAGGAGTTACGGAGCATCATGAAGCGATATCGTACGTCCGCAATTATTACCGGGATCGTCGGCGCCCTCGCGGCGGGGGCGGTGGCGGTAGCTCTGTGGCAGGCGCCGCAGGGTGTGGCGCAAGAGCAGCAGCCG
>CAZKTU010000218.1:0-11296 GCA_964555675.1 uncultured Oscillochloris sp. | reverse complement strand
ACACCTTGCCAAGGTGTAGGTCGCGGGTTCGAATCCCGTCTCCCGCTCCACAAGATACCCCCAGGCTCAATGGCGAGCCTGGGGGTGTTTTTTGTTGCGCGCGGGTCTAGGGGGCGCGCTGCCGCTGACACAGGCCCGAGCCCCTGATGGTACAATCAGCCATCCTCCCGCCTCTACGACCCCTACGACGAGACGCCCATGGAGCCACCTGCCCCCCGCCCTGAGCACAGCGTTCGTTTCGCGGCTCGCGCAGATCGCCACAGGTGGGCGATGCGATACCTGGTAGGCACATCCCTCGTAGCCCTGAGCATCATCATAGTCGTGGCCTGCGGGGCGCAACGAGAGGATTCTTCAGCGATGGATTCAACAGCTATGGGCCAGGAGTTGATCAGCGCCGCCGAGCGCGGCGACCTGCGGGCCCTCGAGCAGCTGATCGCCGGCGGGGCCGACCTTAACGCCCGTGATGATCGGGGGCGTACCGCCGCTCTCGCCGCCACTCATGCGGGGCACGCAGAGGCGGTGCGCGCCCTGGCCGCGGCGGGAGCCGACCTGAACCTGCGCGACCAGCGCCAGGACAACGTCCTGCTCTATGCCGGGGCCGAGGGGCTGCTCGAGATCGTGCGCGTGGCCCTGGCCGCCGGCGCCAACACCCGCATCACGAACCGCTTCGGCGGAACGGCGCTCATCCCCGCCGCCGATCGGGGCCATGTCGAGGTGGTCGAGCTGCTGCTCACCGAGAGCGATGTGGACGTGAACCACATCAACAACCTGGGCTGGACCGCGCTGCTTGAGGCGATCATCCTAAGCGACGGCGGCCGACGCCATCAGCAGATCGTCGCCCTGCTCATCGCCCACGGGGCCGATGTGGAGCTGGCCGACAAGGACGGGGTGACCCCGCTTCGGCACGCCCGCCAGCGCGGATACGCCGAGATTGAGCGGCTGCTGCTCGACGCTGGCGCGCGGCAGTAGGCGACACTCCTTTGGTACCGTCAGGTAGGCCAGGAGCCTGGCATGCTGCGGGTGGGCGAGAAGCCAGGCGCGCACCCTTCGGATCTCGGCAAAGATACGTGCATTGGTCTGATCTGCTAACACCGCGCTGTCTGCTGACGCTCCTACCTGCCTGTATGGGGCATCGCCCACGTGTCGAGGAGCTCGCGCAGGCGCTGCGCCTTTTCTACCGTCGCTTCGCTCTCCAGGCGTGGGATCTCCAGGATCTGGGGCAGCTGTGCGTAGAGCTCCGGCAGCCCCAGGCGCGCGGCTACCTGCTCGCGAATCCACTTGTTGTAGGCGATCGGGTAGACCCGCCGCGCGATGAACAGGGCCTGCAGAAACTCCTGGAAGGCTTTGTAGAGCCGGTCGAAGGCCTGGAAGTACAGGCCGCGCCCGACGAAGAAGGGCACGTGGTCGAGGTCGTAGCGGCAAGCGTCGGCGACCATCGCCAGGCGCCGGGCGCGGAGCTCGTCGTCATAGTAGGGGAGCCACGTCTCTCGAAGTGTCGTCAAGCTGTCGCCGCACTGACTCAGGGGGACGCTGTAGGCGAGCTGGTTGCCGATCGCCAGCTCGAAGCCGTCGGGCCCGCCGCCGTCGTCCCAGGGCTCGGCGACAAACTGGCCGTCGAACAGGTCGAGGTGCACGCCCGTAAAGGGCCCCGACGCGCGCAGCTCGTGGAAGACCCGGCGCACCTGATAGTGCTCCCGCCAGCGCCGGTCGAGTTCGGCGACCGCGTCGGGCGAGGCGTCGGGCTGGACGAGCACGGCGATGTCGAGGTCGCTCTCGGGGGTGCCGACGCCGCGGGCGAGCGAGTTGACCACGAGCACCGCGGCCACCTCGGGCGCGGCGTCGAAGAAGGCAACGATCTCCTCGGCCGCGCGCCGGTGGAGCACCGTCGGGAAGGCGATGGACGTCATCATCGGGTGGTGTCTCTCCAACTGTGCTATGGCTGCGGCTGGGGCGTGCCCTGGGGCCGCGCCGGGAAGCTGCCCTCGGGGGCGTACCAGTCGCCGATGTTGAGCTCGGCAATGCTCTGGCCCGCGCCCACCGTCACCGCCAGCAGGCTGTGATCCTGGCACTCAAGCAGCATCCCGCAGCGCACATACTCGCTGTAGGCCCCCGCGATAGTGAGCGTCCCCGGCTCGGCCGTGTAGGCGACGAGGTAGTAGCGTCCCGGCGCCACCCGCAGGCTCCAGAAGGGCTGGTTGGGCGTGAGCTGCTGCACGTAGAAGCGGCTCGGGTCGTCGGCGTTGATCGCAAAGACGTCCAGCGTCGGGTTGCCGCTCGACGGGTAGCCCACGCGCCCGCTCAGGGTGGCCGGCTGGGGCTGGGGCTGGCCGATCAGCAGCGGGCTGAAGGTGAAGCCGCCGGTTGCGGCGGTGTACGAGGTGGCGAAGCCTGCCTCCACCGGCCGCCCGTCCACGCCAAGGGGGACGAGCCGGAACGGCCCGCTCGCCCCGTCCACGGCCAGGGCGAAGGCGAGGGTGCGGGAGTTCGGGCCGCCGGGCACCACTACCGGGTTGCGGTCATCGCCGTTGAGCTGCACGGCGCCCGGCGAGACCAGCAGCCGGATCCAGGGCTGGCCCTGGGCGTTGCGCTGCACCACCACGAACTGGCCGACCACCTGGGTGAAGCCGTCGTAGCCGGGGAGCAACTGTACGGGGCCGATCGGCATCCCCGCCGGGCGCGTCGCCACTACGGTCTCGGCGCCCAGGCCGAACAGGTCGCCCTGCGAGACGATGGTCCACTCTGGGCCGAGCAGCGGCTGGATCGGGATGGGGTTCGGGTTGGGCTGGCCGGGCAGGATCAGGGGCTCGACCAGCATGCCGCCGTTGCTCCAGCGTGCGGCGAAGCCGGTCGCCACCGCGTTACCGTTCCGGTCAATGGGGACGAGGCGGATCGGGGCCGACTGTTGCTCCATCCCGATCGCAAAGGCCACCGTCCGGCTGTCGGGGACGCCAGGGACAGTCGTGGCGTTGCGGTTGTCGCCGTTGAAGAATAGCCCGTTGAGGCTGACCTGGAGCCGCACCCAGGGCTGGCCCTGCGGGTTGCGCTGCACGACTACGATCTGCTCGGCGGCGACGCCGTAGCCGATGTAGGGCGGCTGAAGCCGAGGGGTGGCCACAACGCTGGAGGGCAGGTAGGCGACCACGGTCTCCACCCCGCTGCCGTACAGGTCGCCCTGACCAAGGATGCGCCACTCGGGGCCGAGCAGCGGGGCGAGGCCGGGCCGGGCGGTGGGCGGTACGACCGTGGGCGGTACGACCGTGGGCGGAACCGCGGTGGGCGCAATCACCGTGGCCGCCGCCGGCGGGGTGGGTGTGGCGGGACCTGCGGTGCCGGGCGCGGCGGTTGGCGGCGCCACTGTGGCGGGCAGGCTGGTGGCCTGCGCGGTCGGTTGGGCGGTGGGCGAGGGCTGGGCGGTGACGGCGCAGCCGCTCAGCAGTAGCGCGCCGAGCAGCGCGGCGACGCCGATCGTTTTTACGCGGTAGGAATAGGGAGTAGGCATTGGTGAAGACTCCTGATTGATCTTGCTGGGCGGCGGCCATAGGTAGTGGCCGCCGCCGTTGCCGATTGAACCATGCCCTGCGGGGAGGCAGCAGTGACAGGGTTGTACAAAAAGTGGGACAGCGGGCTCAGGGGACGACCGTCCAGCGGGCGCGGGCGGTGATCACCCAAATATCGACGGTGCGCCCCCGCTTTTTGGTTCCCCACTGGTCGATCCACTCGTCCATGCCGGGCTGGCAGATGCTCGTGCCGACCGCGCTGGTGAGCAGCCGCAGCTGACCGCTCGGCGTGAACAGCAGCTGATTGGCGGCGTGCTCCCAGCTGGTGGTCGGGATGCTACACACCGGCGGGGTGGCCGCGGGCGTCTTGAGCGGCACCTCGGCCTCCAGTTCGCCCGAGCGGCTGATGATCCGGGCCCGCCAGTTTGCGCCGGGGTCATAGCAGTTGCCCTCGGCACAGGTGGCCAGCTCCACCAGCCGCTCGCCGTTCTCCGACGTCGCCGCGGCCAGCAGCCAGTACGGACGGTCCTGCCGATCCAGCTCCAGGTTCAGCCCGAAGGCGGCGGTGTTGGCGAAGGGCCGCCCGCTCCAGCTCGCCGCGTCGGCGCAAGTGCTCGCACAGCGCAGCAGGTAGGCCCGATTGGGCGCGTTCTGCCCGGGCGTGAAGCCGCCAAAGGCCACGACCACCCGCCCGGCCCGGTCGAGCTCCAGATCCAGCGCCGAGGGATAGACCGCCACCGGGATGCTGTCGCTGATGCCCTGTTGGCTGTAGTCGGCCAGCTGGAGCCGCTGCCAGCCCCCGGCCTCGGTACAGGCGCCGCCGCAGGTCAGGTAGATCAGGCCGGGCTGGGTGTTGCGCCCCACCACGTGCACCCTGCCGTCAGCTCCAACCCGCAGCACCGGGTCTTGAAGGGTCGGGCTACTGCTCGCGGGGCCGCTCGGGTCGAGCTCGACCAGGCCCCAGCCGGCGCCATTCGTGGCGCAGTCGCTGGTACATGTGGCGTAGTAGGTGGCCTCCTGGGTGGCGATCAGCAGATGGGGCCGGCCGCCGCTATCGATCGCGAACCAGCGCTGGTCGGTGTGCTGGGTGAACACGCCGCTGTAGGAGAGCTCGCGGGCCAGGGCGATCCCCTGCCAGCCGGCGCTGTTCAGGCAGTTCGCCTCGCAGGCCATATAGGCCAGGCGCACCGCGGTGCTGGTGTACTCGTCCTGGATGGCGAGCCGCGGGCGGCCGTCGGCGGTGACGGCGAGCTGCACCGAGCCGATCGCGCCGCTGTGGACGACCGCCGTCTGCCAGCTGGCGAAGCGGTCGCAGTCGGCCGTGGCGGCGCACTGGCCGTAGAGCAGCTCCTGGCGGTTCTCGGCGCGGGTATGGCGCACAAAGACCATGTGGAGCGTACCGGCGGCGTCGTAGGCGGCGGCGAAGTTGCGGGTGGGCGCCTCGCCTGGCAGGAAGAAGGCGCCGACCGGCGGTGGTGGGGGCTGGGTTGTGCTGATGGTGACGGTGACGCTGGCCCGGCGTTCACCGGCCGGGCTGGCGGCGATCAGGGTGTAGGTGGTGGTGGCCTGGGGCCGTACGACCACGCTGGTGCGGCCGGAGACGTCGCCGACGCCGGGCTCGAGCCGCACGCTCGTGGCGCTGCGCACGCTCCAGCTGAGTGTGGCCTCGCCACCAGGGGCGATGGCGGACGCCGAGCTGACAAAGCGCTCTACCTGCGGGGGCTCCGCAGGGCGCTGCACCAGCGGCAAATAGACCCTGTTGGCCGACGCGTCTTCCTGGGCCGCCGCCGGCGCTACCGGCAGCAGCAAGGCCGCAAGGGCGAGCAGCACGAGCGCCACAACGGCCACGACGGCGGCAAGGGCGAGCCCGAGCACACATATGATGTTGAAACGAGAGTGATTCATCCGGTAACTCCTCAATGGCGCTTCGCGCCGAAGCGTTCAGCCTTATCGGTCGGGTCGGCGAGCTGGCCCTCGTGGCGGCATAGCCCCGGGCCGGGGCTGAACGGCGGCAGGGTGCAGGCGATCAGCCCGAAAGCCCCGTTCGTCTCGGCGCTAGTGACGAGAATCTGCCGATAGTGCGCGGGCTGCTGCTCCATGGCTGTGGCTCCTGGCGGCGTGCTTGTGATGCGTCCAGTGAAGCACAGCGGTCTGCTCGCCACCAGCGACCAAGCGTGACAAAAACCGGGACAGACGCTCAGGCGATGCAGGTGTACAGCTCTTTGTCGTGCTCTGTCACTGCTGCGCGTGTGACGGCTCTGCTTGAATAGGCGTGTCACCCGTACTCGACACACCGAAGGAGCAGCGAGAGCAATGTTCGCGACCGCTTCATCACCATCCGTCCGCCGACTGCGCAGGCTACTGAGCCTGATCCTGCTGCCGGTGATACTCTTGAGCCTGTTTGCGCCGGCTTTGGCGCATGCGCAGGAAAATCCACCACCACCACCACCGCCGCCGCCGCCGCCGCCCCGCTACCAGGCGCAGGTGCTGGAAGGGCCTCAGGGGGAGTTTTTCCGCGCCATTGACCTGAACAACCGCGGGCAAGTGATCGGCACCTTTGCAGCCCGTCCGAACGACATCCCTGAGCTATGGGAGGCGGGCCGCTTCACCAGGCTGCCGATGCTCGGGGGCGAGTTGGAGCCGTTCTACCCCGTGCCCACGATGCTGAATGACGCCGGCCACGTCGTGGTGCGCGACAACCGCGGCCCCCATATCTGGGTCGGCGGCTCGTCGTATGTCTCGCCAACCCGGCCGGAGCCCTACTACTGGGATCCCGCCTATATTGCTGCGGCCACCCTTAATAATCAGGGTGTGCTCTTTGCGCCAGTGATCGACTATCGTACGTTCCCAAATCGTGGCACGGCGATCTTCTGGAACAGCGGCGCCTTCGGCTTCCTGCCCGCGCCGAGCAATACTGCCGTGGTCATCACCAACGACCTGAACGATGCGAACCATGCCGTCGGTACCTACCTGCTCAATGTTGGCAATGGCATCACTGCTGCCGGTTTCCGCTATGCCAACAGCACGCTGCAGACACTGACCGCCCCCAACAGCAGTTACGCACTACCGGCGGCGATCAACAACCAGGGCCAGGTCGTCGGCGCGGCCTATAGCGCTCAGGGTATGGATCGACCGGTGATCTGGCAGGCTGATGGTGCGGTTTCCGATCTGCCGATCGGCACGGCGATCGGCGGAAGTGCCCGTGACATCAACAACAATGGTGATGTCATCGGTGAGTTACGCGGTGTTGGTCCGGTGCTGTGGCGTGGCGGGACACACTACCCTCTGATCGACCTGCTGCCCGCCGAGCTGCAGCTCAATCTTTCGCAGGTGGTGGCGATCAACAACGCCGGCCAGATCCTCGTCGAGGGCGCCCAGATTGGTAAGCCGGCGCGCTTCTACGTGCTCACCCCCGCGGCCGGCGTCGAGCTGAGTGATCTGACCCTCCAGCGCAAAGATCGGGACAGCGACCAGTGGTTCGACTTGCCCACCCAGGCCAGCGTTGGGGAAGGCACCCAGGCCCGTGCGGTGGCCAGCATCCGCAACCCCGGCACCGAGCCTGTCACTGTTCGCCTTGGCTTCCACAACACCACCACCAACCAGGCCCTGCCCGGCTGCCCCACCGAGGTGAGCGTACCGCCCACCGGCGCCGGCGAACCCTATCGCGTGAACTGCGAGATCGTCACCGCCGGCCTGGCCTTCAGCGACAACGACCTCGCCTCTTACGGCACCCGCCACACGCTGCGCGTCGCCCTCACCGTCCCCGGCGGCGCCGAGCAGACCCGCGAGACCGCACTGAACGTCCGCCCCCGCCCAATCGTGCTCGTCCCCGGCATCGCCGGCAACTACTCGGCCACCATCGGCGGCCCCAACGGCAACAAGCTCGACATGCAGTGGCTGATGAACCGCGGCGTCGACCCCACGCTGCTCGCCATCGACCCGCTCGCCCGCTCCTACGACGGCCTGCTCCAGACCCTGGTCAACAGCGGCTGGAGCCGCAACCGCACCCTGCGCATCGCCAACTACGACTGGCGCCTCGTCCCCGGCCCCTCGCCCCTGCCCAACTCCGACGGCAGCTTCGCCTACGACGGCGTGGTGCAGGGCCTCACCGCTGAAACCATCGCCGATACCTCCTACGGCTACGGCGTGGACTACCTCGGTCGCACCTTGCGCGAGCTCGACGAGTTCTGGCGCGACGAGTACGGCGTGCCCCTCGACGCCGTAGACGTAATCGCCCACTCCACCGGCGGTCTCGTCACCCGCACCTACCTTCAGAGCACGGCCTACGGCGGCGTCTACAACAGCGCCACCGGCGCGAAGCTGCCCCGCGTCACCCACTTCTTCTCGGTGGGCGTGCCCCACCGTGGGGCGAGCAAGGCCTGGAATCCGCTCCACGACAACTGGGTGATCGACGGGTCCTTCCAGGTGGTGCTTTCCAAGATCGCCAACCGCGCGTTTCAGAAGGTCTGGTACGGCACCTGGACCCAGGCCAACATCGCTGGCCCCGACTACAGCATTACCCGGGCCGACCTGGCCGGCCCCAACGGCGAGCGCCGCTACCAGGAGTTTGTGCGCCGCTACATCCCCACCATCAACACCCTGCTGGCCACCTACCCCTTCCTCGACCGCGGCACGGGCGAACTAGAGACGGCCAACGCCGGCAACTTCGCCAACCACCTGGTGCTCGACCTGAACAACGGCGCCGACCTCGACAGCAGCCGCGACGGCAACGTCTTTCTGGAGCAGACCAAGCTGGTGGCGATCGCCGGTATCCATCTTGGTGAGGGCACGCCGACCACGGTGCGGCAGCGCTTCGGCCCCGCCGACGACGCGATCGCGCCCCTGGCCGAGTTCGAGGCCAACGACGCCGCGCCGGGCGAGCTGTTCTTCGAGGATGTGCGCGTGGACGAAGGCGGCGACGGCACGGTGCCGCTGCGTTCGGCCACCGGCTTCTTCGCCGCCGACCCGCGGGCAACGGTGTTCATCGCCTACGAGGGCATCAACACCGGAGCCTCGGCCGGGCACATCAAGCTGACCGACAACCCCGAGGTGCAGCGCCTGATCCTCACCACCCTGGGCGCCGAGGCGCGGCCGGAAAACCTGGTGGCCCTGGGTCGCAACGACATCGACAACGTGACCAGCATTATCCTCGACCCGGTGCAGGGCTACCTGGTGGACGGGCAGGGGCGGCGGCTGGGCTGGACGGAGGCCGGCGGCCCGCAGGAGGAGATCCCCAACAGCATCTGGTTCGGCGACGGCGACGGCTTCGGGGTGATCTACGGCCCAGTGGTTGGCCCGCTGCGGGTGGAGCTGCGCGGCCTGGACGAGCCCTACTACGTGCAGGTCACGCGCCGCACCGCCGACGGGCAGCAGGGCGGGGTAACGCTGGAGGGCCCGTTCCTGGGCCGGGACGAGACGCTGAGCGCGCCGGCGCTGCTGCCGAGCGATGTCTATGCCCCCCAGCTGAGCGCGGGTGGCCCCTACACCGTCGCCGAGGGCGCAAGTGTGGCCCTGACGGCGAGCGGTGAGGCGGGGCTGAGCTACGCCTGGGATCTCGACGGCGACGGGACGTTCGAGGCGGTGGGTCAGGGCGCGAGCTTCAGCGCGGCGGGCGTGGACGGCCCCGCCACCCGCACGGCGACCGTGCGGGGCACGCTGCCCACTGGACAGAGCGCGACCAGCGCGGCCACGGTGACGGTCGAGAACGTGGCGCCCACGGCGACCCTGAGCGCTCCGGCCACAGCCACCGTCGGCCGGCCCTTCACCCTGGCGCTCACGGGGGCGAGCGACGCGGGCGGCGACCCGCTCAGCTTCGCTTTCGACTGCGGGCAGGGCTTCGGCGCGGCGGGCGGCGCCACGAGCGTGAGCTGCACGCCGACCGCCGCCGGCAGCCTGACCGTGCGGGCCAGCGTGGCTGACGACGACGGCGGGGCGAACACCTACAGCGCCACGGTGACGGTGAGCGCAGCGCCCGCGACCGGCCAGCCCAGCCCCGCCCTGTGCTACGCCAATGGTGCGCAGACGTGGCAGGACTTCGCCCAGGGCAAGCAGAAGAATGGCAAGGCGGTGCCGGCCAGTCGTTCGAACCCGGCCCTGGCCCTCGGCCTGCCGCAGCGCAACGACACCGTGAACTTCGTCTCGCTGGGCTTCGGCGGCGCGCTGACCATCCGCTTCGCCAACCCGCTGGTCAATGACGGGACGAGCAAGGCCGACCTACGCATCTGGGAGACCAGCTTCGGCGACGCCAACCGGCTCTGGAGCCGCTACCCCGAGGCGGCGCGGATCGAGGTGTCGCTCGATGGGCAGACCTGGACCGCGATCGGTCGCACGAGCGACAAGGACCAGGCCTACGACCTTGTGCTGCCCCGTGCTCAGTTCGTGCGCCTGACCGATAGTAGTGACCCGCGGCGTTTTGGGTCTACAGACGACGGCTTCGACCTCGACGCGATCGAGGCTCTGACCGGCTGCGTGCGGCCGTGACACCGTGAAGCCGAGCTAGTTGGCGTACGCCACCTTGCGCCCCCTGAAATGCTTCAGGGGGCGCAAGCGTCTGTGTAGGTTCCCGGAAGAGTAGCTTAGGCGACAGCGTGCGCGCTATGGCGCATTAGGTTCTCACTGCGGCGTCTAGCGTACAACGCCGGAGCTCCAGTGCTACCGGCTTAGGGCCGCATCGGGCGCGGGCAGCGCGGCCAGGAACGCCTCGGCCTGGGCCTCGCCGTCGGCGATCAGACGGTTGATGTGGCCCGGGTCGCGGTTCAGCTTCGAGACATAGCCCAGTTGCGCGTTCAGTTCGGCGCTCATCTGGATCCAGCGAAAGGTGATCGGCTTGGCGTGCTCGCTCGTAAAGCGGCCCTCTGTGAGCCACTGCGAGATGCGCTCGATCACCTCGACCTCGTGCATGAGCGACAGGTTGCCGGCCAGGGCGTTGCGGCGGTCTTCGATCTCCTCGACACTGCGCGGCTCCTCGCTGATCGACTGGGGGTTGATGCGGATGATCCAGATCTCGTCTGGCTTGAGGGCCACATCGACGTTGGAGACCAGCTCGCGCACAGGCGGGTTCTGCGAGAACAGCCCATCCCAGTAGATCTCGTCGCCGATCCTGACGGCCTGGAAGAGGTTGGGCAGGGTGGTCGAAGCCAGGATGGCGTCGATCGAGATCTCGGCCGCCTTTGAGTCGAAGGCCTTGAACTTGCCCGAGAGGACGCCGACGGCCCCGATCAGCAGCCGTGGGTCGGCCACCGGCTGGGTGACCTGGCGCAGGTCGATATATTTCTCGAGCAAGGCCCGCAGGTCGAAGAACTCGCTGCGGGGCGCCAGAGTCTTGAGGAGTTCCGTCGACAGAACGTGCTGGGGCGAATAAGGGGTGCCTTTCAGCTCAGGCAGGCGGCCCTGCATGTGCAGCTGGATGAGGTTGATCGTCCAGTTGTTAAACCACTGCTCCCAGGGCGACTGGGCCGAGTTGGCGCGCCAGAATTCGTCGAGCAGCCTGATCGCCAGCTCGCGGCCGGCGGCGCCCGGCGCGGTGACCAGGCCATACCAGGCCAGTGCGGCGCAGAGCGCCCCGCCCGAGGTGCCGCTAAAGGCGCAGAGCTGGTAGTCGCCCCGTCCCGCCTCGCGCAGCAGGGGCTTGAGCGCGCCGGCGGTGAAGGCCGTGTGGCTGCCGCCCCCCTGGCAGGCGATCGCCACGCGGCGGGTCGTGCTGCTATTATTCGGTGAAGCCATGACCGATACCTTTCGATTAATGTTACCCGTGTGTATGCTGGTATGGTACGCCGAGCGGTAACAGCGCGGATCTCGCC
>CAZKTU010000217.1:9615-11369 GCA_964555675.1 uncultured Oscillochloris sp. | reverse complement strand
GCGCCGGTGAGCACGGCGGCCATGTACTCGACCGGGTAGTTGACCTTGAGCCAGCTGGTCTGGTAGCTGAGCAGCCCGTAGAGGGTGGCGTGGGGCCGGTTGAAGGAGTAGCCGGCGAAGGGGAGGATCAGCTCCCAGAGCTGGTCGGCCACGTCGCGGCTGATACCCTTCTTGAGGCAGCCCTCTTTGAAGATCGCCCCGTTCTCGGCCATCAGCTCTTTGTTCTTCTTGCTGATCGCCTTGATCACGATATAGGCCTGGCCGAGGGTGTAGTCGGCGACCGTCTGGAGCAGCTGCATAATCTGCTCCTGGTAGACGATCACACCATAGGTATCCTCGAGGATGGGCTTGAGGATGGGGTGCAGGTAGGTGATCTGGCGCGGGTTGTTCTTATTCTGGATGTAGAGCGGGATCTGCTCGAGGGGGCCGGGGCGATAGAGGGCCACCATGGCGTAGAGGTCGTCGACGCGGGTGGGCTTCAGCTGCACGAGGTAGCGGGTCATGCCCGCCGACTCGAGCTGGAAGACATTCTTGGTCTCGCCGCGGCCCAGGCTCTCGAAGACCTTGGGGTCGTCGAGCGGGATGTCGTCGAGCCACATCGTCTTGCCGGTGGTGCGCTCGATATACTTCAGGGCCTCGGCCACCGCCGAGAGGTTGGTGAGGCCCAGAATGTCCATCTTGAGCAGGCCCATCTTGGCCAGGGTCGGGCCCTCGTAGGCGGCCATGACCGCGTGCTCGTCTTTGGTGGTGCGCTGGAGCGGGACGATCTCTTCGAGGGGGGTGCGGCTGACCACCACGCCACAGGCGTGGGTGCCGACCGAGCGCATACGCCCCTCGACCTTCTTGGCGGCGTCGATCAGATCCTGCAAGTGGGGCTGGGTGTCGTAGATCTGCTTCAGCTCGGGCACGCGCTCGAGGGCCTGCGAGATCGTGGTGCCCACGGGCAGGCTCGGGATGAGCTTGGCCACCCGGTCGACCTCGCCGAGGGGCACGTCCATCACCCGGCCCATGTCGCGCAGGGCGGCCTTGGCGCCCAGGGTGCCGTAGGTGATAATCTGGGCCACATTCTCGCGGCCGTACTTGCCGGCGATATAGTCGAGGATCTCGCCGCGGCGCGAGTCGGCGAAGTCGGTGTCGATATCGGGCATCTCGAGGCGCTCGCGCGAGAGGAAGCGCTCGAAGAGCAGCTTGTTCTTGACCGGGTCGACGTCGGTGATGCCGAGGCAGTAGAGCACCAGCGAGGCCCCGGCCGAGCCGCGGGGGAGGCAGGGGATGCCGCGCGAGCGGGCGTACTTGACATAGTCCCAGACGATCAGCATGTAGTCGGGGAAGCCCGTGGCGTTGATCACGTCGAGCTCGTCCTCGAGGCGGGCGATGTAGTTCGCGGGCGGGTTGCCCGCGAAGCGCTTCATCAGGCCCTCTTCGCAGACCAGCTTCAGATACGATGCGGCGTCGTGGCCCTCGGGCAGGTCGAACTGGGGCAGCTGCACGCGCCCGAAGTCGAGCTTGAGCCGGCACATCTCGGCGATGCGGCGCGTATTCTCCAGCGGCGCTGTGCCGTAGCGCTTGAACTTCTCCCACATCTCCTCGCCGGACATGATGTGGTAGCTCTCGTCCATGGCGAAGTCTTTGGCGCAGAACTCTTTGTAGGTGAGGTTCATGCCCATCGACATCACCATGTGCTGGGTCTTCTGGTCCTCTTTGCGCACGAAGTGGGTGTCGTTGGTGACGACCATGGGGATGCCCAGTTCGCC
>CAZKTU010000217.1:1203-9515 GCA_964555675.1 uncultured Oscillochloris sp. | reverse complement strand
GCTGCTGGGCCGTCAGGCTCTGGATGACCTCGCCGGCGATGCACGAGGAGGTGACCACCAGGCCCTCGTGGTGCTCCTCGAGCAGCTGCCGGTCGATGCGCGGGCGGGCGAACACGCCGCGCCCCATGCCGTCGAGATGGGCTCGCGTGGTCAGCTTGACCAGGTTGCGGTAGCCGACCTCGTTCTTGGCCAGCAGCAGCAGGTGGTAGTAGTTCTTGCCGCCCTTGGTCATCGCGTCGCTGCGCGAGCCCGGGGCCATGTAGGCTTCCATCCCGATGATCGGCCTGATGTTCGCCTTCTTGGCCGCGTCGTAGAACTCCATCGCCCCGTACATGACGCCATGATCGGTCAGGGCGATGCTGTCCATGCCCAGCTCGGCCGCCCGCGCGGCGATCGCCTTGGTCGAGGCATAGCCGTCCAGCAGGCTGTACTCTGAGTGGACGTGCAGGTGGACAAAGTCCTTCATGGGATAAAGTCTTTACACTTGGCTGGCGGAAAATGCGCGCCCGCTGCGGAAGAAACGTATGTTTTCCACAGCCTCGCTGTCAATCTACCGCACAGCGAAGGGATTCTTAGACATAACGTGTGGGCGCTGTTCGCCCGCTTTGGGCTGTCTGGCATTATACCATACCCCCCTGTTCCTGGAAGGGGTGTAAATAGTAGATTCTCTGTGGATAACCTGTAGAAAATGTGGATAGCCGCATGACTGTTCTAGGAGTACGACGAAGCCCCGTAGGTCAGCCCATGCGCTGACCTACGGGGCCTGTTTGAAGCGGGGCTGTCTCAGCGCAGCCGAAACACCGTCGCGGCCACCGCCGAGCTGGCGAAGACCAGCAGCCCGGGGTTGTTGAGCAGGACCAGGGCCGGCTCGGCGGGGACCCCGCTGTTGCGGGCCATGGCCACAGCTTCGGCGGGCAGGGGCGCCCCGAGGGCTGCGAGCAGCAGCCCGCCCAGGGCCATCGCCCCCAGGCTGCCGAGGATCATGCCCAGGGCGGCCGCAACCTGCACGGGTCGCCCGCCCAGCCCCCGGCGCAGGGGTGCGGTGAGCCGCACCATCAGCTCGCTCACGCTGGAGCCCGCCAGGAAGGCGAGCAAAAAGCCCAGGAAGCTGGTGAAGATAAAGATCCCCATGGTGGTCAGCAGCGCCATGGTCGCCAGCCCGACCAGCCCTACCAGGGCCAGGGCCGTGCCGCCCAATGCCGCCTGGGCCGGCGGCCCTGGGGTCGGCTCGGGCTCTGGCGTCGCCACGAGGGGTGCGTCGCCCACCGCCGCGGCCGGCGCCGCGGGTCGCGGGGTCAGCACAGCGCCTGCGGCCAGCAGGGCCTCGCTCCGGGCGATGCCCTCGCGGGCCGCCTCGCAGGCGGGGTTCAGCGCCAGGGCCCGCTCGTAGAGCCTGCGGCGCTCGCGCAGCACGGCGGCGGTCGCGGCCAGGCCCAGCCAGGCCTCGCTGTTCGTGGGGTCGATCTCGGTGGCATTGCGAAAGTAGCTGCGGGCCCGCAAGGTGTCGCCCGCGTTGGCCGCGGCCTGGGCGGCCGCAAGGATGGCGTCGAAGGCTGTAGGGGTGGTGGTAGTCATCTTGCCCGGCTAGTGCTAGGGGTCGCGTGGATACCCGGGCATCCTAACAGAGGGCCGTTACCACCCAACATAGGCCGATGGTCTCGCCATAGGCCCGGCCTGCCTTGTGCTACAATCAGCCCCGGTCGTCCCTGCCTAGCCGTCGCCTCACACAGGCGCCCAACAGAGGAGTAGCTCGTATGAGTGAGAGCTTCCGGATCGAAAAGGATTCGCTCGGCGAGATGCAGGTCCCCGCTGACGCGCTCTATGGCGCCCAGACCCAGCGGGCCGTGCTCAACTTTCCGGTCAGCGGCCTCAAGCCCTACCCGGCCTTTGTCTGGGCCCAGGCGGCGGTCAAGCGCGCCGCCGCCGAGGTCAACCGCGACCTCGGCCTGCTCGACGAGACCATCGCCGGGGCGATCGTCCAGGCCGCCGACGAGGTCCTCGCCGGCAAGTGGCAGAGCCAGTTCGTGGTCGACCCCTTCCAGGCCGGCGCCGGCACCTCGCACAACATGAACCTCAACGAGGTGATCGCCAACCGCGCCAACCAGATCCTCGGCTTCGCCCTCGACGACCCCAAGAAGCCGGTCAACCCCAACGACCATGTCAACATGGCCCAGTCGACCAACGACACCATCCCCACGGCCATTCGCCTCGGCTGCCTCTGGCGCCTGCCCGAGCTGCTGGCCGCCATCGACGACCTGGCCGACGCCCTCGAGGCCAAGGCCAAAGAGTTCGACGATGTGGTCAAGTCGGGCCGCACCCACCTGCAGGACGCTGTGCCGGTGCGCCTCGGCCAGGAGTTCGGGGCCTACGCCCTGGCGGTGCGCAACGACCTCGAGCGTATCGCGACCTCGGCCGAGCGCCTACGCCGCCTCGGCATCGGCGGCACGGCCACGGGCACGGGCCTCAACGCCCACGTCGAGTACCACCAGCGCATGATCGACCGGCTCTCGGACCTGACCGGCCAGGGCCTGCGCAGCTCGGGCAATCTGTTCGAGAGCATGCAGAGCATGGCCGACCCGGCCGATTTCTCGGCCAGTATGCGCACCCTCTGCATCACCCTGGTGCGCATCGCCAACGACTTCCGCATGCTCAGCTCGGGCCCCGCCACCGGCCTCGACGAGATCCGCCTGCCGGCCGTGCAGCCCGGCTCGAGCATTATGCCCGGCAAGGTCAACCCGGTGCTGGCCGAGATGCTCAACATGGCCTGCTTCCACGTCCAGGGCTGCGACCTGACCGTCAGCCTGGCCGCCCAGGCCGGCCAGCTCGAGCTGAATGTGATGATGCCGATCATCGCCCACAATCTCTTCGAGATGATGCACGTGCTGATCGGCGCGATCAACGCCTTCACCACCAAGTGCGTCGTCGGCATCACCGCCAACCGCGAGAAGGCCGAGGGCTGGCTGGCCAAGAACGCCATCCTGGTCACCGCCCTCAACCCGGTGATCGGCTACCTCAACGGCGCCGCCGTCGCCAAGGAGGCCATGGCCACCGGCAAGACGATCCGCGAGGTGGTCGTCGAGAAGGGTCTGCTCTCCGGCGAGGAGGTCGACAAGCTGATCGACGCCCGCACGCTCACCGAGGGCGGCATCCAGGGCATCGCCGCCGCCGGCTAGTCTTCGTGGCAGACAAGGGCCCCCTTCTCCGCACAGGAGAAGGGGGCCTTTTGGTTACCGGCGCCGCCTGCCCAGGCTAGGCGACGCGGGTGCCGCAGTTGGGGCAGAACATGGCCGAGCCGGGCATCTGGAAGCTGCATACGCCGCAGACCTTCGCGCTGGGCGCGGCCGGGGCGGGCTGCTCGACGCTGATCGGCACCTGCTGGGCGGCGGGCGCCCCGGGCGCGGGGGGCGGCTCCTCGAACACCTCAGCCTGAGCGCCCTTCAGCTCCTCCTCCTTGGCCAGGAGCGAGGCGCGCAGCTGGTCGACGGCGTGGGCGAGCTCGGCGATGGTGGCCGAGCTGATCTGGCCGGCCCGCTGCAGCTCGTAGGCCCGCTGGCCCAACTCGCCGAGCTTGCCGTCGAGCTGGCGCCGGAACTCGTTCACCTCGCCCTGGAGGCGGGTGGTCTTCTGAAACTTTTCGGCCTCAAACTTGGCCCGGTCGACACCCTGCGTAATTTGCTTGCTGATCTGGTCTAGAAATCCCATTGGGACGCCTCCATGGACGTATCTTCCGCTCATCGCTGCCGCGCTGTCCGAGTATATGACGCGCCGCCGCTCGCCCTGGATGCAGCTGGAACGTATTGTAGCACAGAGGCCTCGCCCGCCGCTCTCGGCCTGCTTCTTCGCCCCCCGTAGGGGGCCAGGAAGCTGGACGCAAGTACTATGGACGACCCGGCGAGGGCGCCCGTACTATGGACGTGGCAGGAGCGTCGCCCCATCACTACGAAAGGACCTGCCGTGTCCCTCTCCCCTCTCCCGGAACCCTCCCCCAACCCTAGTGATATGGTGACCCAGATGGTCGATCTGCTCGAGCGCCACCGTGATCGCCACCCCTTCTTGGACGAAGAGCTGCGGCGTCATCGCGCCATCGCCCAGGCCATGGCCGGCCAGCAGCAGCGGACCGAGCAGGCCCTGAGCGATTGGCAGGTCGCCCTGGCCCGCCGCTGGGCCTGCGAGGTCTCCGCCCAGCGCGCCTACAGGTCGGTGCAGCTGCAGCTCGATGCCTACCAGCACGACACAGCGAGCAGCGCTCTGCTGACCTCGGCCTTCACCGGGGCCATCGGGACGCCGCGCGCCCTGCTCGACGAGGTGCGACGCCTGGAGGCGGCCATCGAGCTGCTCTCGCCGCGGCCGAGCTTCGCCGCCGAGGCCAGGGCCCGCCTGCACACCGTGGGCGACGAGCTGCAGGCCGCGATCGCGCAGACAGACCGCTGCGAGGCCGCCCGACGCAGCATGGCCAGCGAGCAGCGTGTGGTCTCGCACCTGCTCGAGCGCTCCAACGAGCGCGCCCGCCAGCTCCTCGGCTCGCTCGCGGGCGAGCAGCAGTAGCTGTCGCCCCTGGCCCCTACAGCTCAGGCCCCAGCTGGGTCAGGCGCTGCCGTAGAAGGGCGACGCGGGCCGAGTTGCCGCTCTCTTCGCCGAGCACCGCGAGCTGGTGCTTCTTCTGGGCGAGCTCGGCGCAGGCGCCATAGAACTGGCGCGAGGCGCGGCCGCGCATGCGAGCCTCGACTCGGCCGCCGAGCGAGCAGGCCGTGGCGTACTGCTCGGCGCTGATCACCCCCAGGTCGACCTCTTCGCGCAAGTAGATCGTCATCCAGCGGCGCTCGCGGAGGATGGCCCAGATCACCACGCCGAGGGCGATTCCCCACCCCAGCCAGTCGATCAGCAGGGTCGCCCCCAGGCCGGCCAGGCCCAGGCGCTCGCCGAGGATGGTGGCCATGGTATTGTGCAGGCTGTGGAGGAAGATCGCGATCATCAGTCCGATGAGCGGGAAGGCCAGCCTGTTGCCGGGCCCGCGCCGCAGCCTGCCGATCGCCAGCCCCATGCCCGTGAAGGCAGTGTAGACCGCGTGCCCCCACCCGCCGAGGATCACCCGCAGCACGAAGAGGGTGAGCATCTCGGTGTAGCCGCCCTCCTGGTAGCCCAGGAAGAAGAGGTAGAGCACATTCTCTGTGGCGGCGAAGCCGAGGGCCGTGATCGCGCCGTAGACCATGCCGTCGAGGACCGAGTCGAACTCCTCGGGGTAGGCGATGAAGATGATCGCCACCGCCAGGCCCTTGAGCACCTCCTCGACCACCGGGGCGAGCAGGGTAGTGCCGGCGAGGTCGGCCACGCCCTCGCCGACCAGGGCCCCCACCCCGAGCTGCAGCACCGTGGTCCAGATGATCGCGCCGAAGGTCGCGACGACGGCGCCCCAGACGAAGGCCCCGACGAGGAGCTTCGCCGGCTCCTTCTCGTAGCGGTCGAGCCAGTAGACGATCGCGGCGTAGCAGAAGGCGGGGACGAAGCTGAGCAGCACTGCCGCCACAAAGGGCATCAAAGGACCCCTTTCGTGCTGGGCACGGCATCGGCGAGGCGCGGGTCGAGCCTGGTGGCGGCGTCGAGGGCCCGCCCGAAGGCCTTGAAGATCGCCTCGACCTTGTGGTGGTCGTTGCGCCCGTAGAGCACCTGGGCGTGCAGGTTGAGGCGCCCGTGGGCGGCCACACTCTCGAGCAGGTGGGCGACCAGGTCGGTGCCCAGCTGGCCGAGGCGGGGCGTCACGAACTCGGCCTGGACTACGCAGTAGGGCCGCCCCCCCAGGTCGACGGCCACCAGGGCCAGGGCCTCGTCCATCGGCACGAAGCTGTGGGCGGTGCGCACGATGCCGCGGCGCTCGCCGAGGGCCTGGTCGATGGCGCGCCCGAGGCAGATACAGGTGTCCTCGGCGGTATGGTGCTCGTCGATGTGCAGGTCGCCCTGGGCGCTGACGCTCAGGTCGAACAGCCCGTGCCTGGCCCAGAGGGTCAGCATATGGTCGAGGAAGCCCACGCCTGTGGCGACCTGGGCCTGGCCCGAGCCGTCGAGGCTGAGGCTGAGGCTGATCTCGGTCTCGCCCGTGACCCGGCTGATCGTGGCGGTGCGCTTGCTCATCATTCCGGCCTGTTCAGGCTGCGCTCGCTCGAGAAGCCCTCGGGGTAGCGGCGGCGCAGCTTCTCGATATTCTCGGCCATGACCTCACCCATCTGCAGACCCAGGGCGTCGCAGGCCAGGGCCACGTACCAGAGCACGTCGCCGAGCTCTTTGCGCAGGGCGGCCTCGTCGAGGGGGTGGGCGTGGAACTGCCACTTCTTGATCGTGTCGCCGACCTCGCCCGCCTCGCCGCAGAGGCCGAGGGCGGCGTTGAGCAGGCGCTCGGGCTGCGCGCGCCCGGGGGCCTCGGTGCGCAGGGCCAGGCGCTGGTAGTCGTTTGAGTCCATCAGCGGATTAGCTCCATCAGCTCGCGCAGGACGGCGCCGTTGGTGCTGACGGCCTCGCCGCCGTCGATGGTGGCGACGCCCTGCCAGTCGGTAAAGGTCCCCCCCGCCTCGGTGAGGATGGGCAGGAGGGCGGCGGTGTCCCAGATACTGGTGATCGGGTCGAGGGCGGCCTCGGCGCGGCCTGTGGCCACCAGCAGGTGCCCGTAGCAGTCGCCCCAGGTGCGGAAGAGGCCACATGCCGCCAGCAGGCGCTGGAAGCGCTCGGCCTTGCCGTAGCGCTCGTAGCCGTGGGCGATCGTGGCGACGAGCAGGCTGTCGGCCAGGTGGCTCGTGGCCGAGACCCGGCAGGGGCGGCCGTTCCACCAGCAGCCCTGGCCGCGCGCAGCGTAGACCACTTCGTCCATGGCGGGCATGTTGACCACGCCGAGCACGGGCTCGCCGTCGCGCACGAGGCCGACCATCACGCCATAGAGCGGCACGCCGCGCACGAAGGTCTTGGTGCCGTCGATCGGGTCGAGGATCCAGCGGTGCGAGGCGCCCGCGCCGCCGCTCAGGCCCTCTTCCTCGCCCAGGATGGCGTGGGCGGGGTAGCGGGCCATGATCGCGGCCCGCAAGAAGGCCTCGGACTCGCGGTCGGCCACGGTGACGGGCGACTCGTCGGCCTTGCGGTCGACCGCCAGGTCGCCCTGGAAGTAGCGCAGGGTGATCTTGCCGGCCTGCCAGGCGATCTGGTGGGCAAAGTCGAGGAGCTCGCGCAGCTCATCAGCCATAAGGGACTCCTGGCGGAGGTGTCGGTAGTTGGGGCCTATCTTACCACGGGGCCGGCGCTCCGGACGCAGCGGCGCGCCCGCGGCCCAGCGCGCACCCGGGCCGACGGGTGTTTCGACCCTTCCCGCTGGTGGTATCATGGGAGGCCTGAACCCCGCCCATTCAGAGGAGCGCTTCCAATGCTTGAGCTGCCCGAGGGCCCTCTCGTCAGCACCGAGTGGCTGGCCGCCAACCTCGGCCACCCGCAGCTGCGCGTGGTCGATATGCGCGGAAAGGTGCTGCCGCCCACCGAGCCGAAGCCCCACTACTTCGCCCGCCGCGAGGACTACCTGGCCGGCCATATTCCCGGCGCGGTCTATATCGACTGGACGAAAGACATCGTCGACCTCGACGACCCGGTGATGGTGCAGGTCGCCCCGCCCGCGAAGATCGCCCGCGTGCTGGGCGAGCTCGGCATCGGCGACGATACGGTGGTCGTGGCCTACGACGACTGGTACTCGATGTACGCGGGGCGCCTGCTGTGGGTGCTGCGCTATTATGGCTTCGAGCGCGCGCGCATCCTCAACGGCGGCATGCTGCGCTGGCTCGCCGACGGCCGCCCCCTCAGCGCCGAGCTGCCCGCCTACCCGCCCGCGACCTTCACGCCCCGCCCGCAGCCTCACCTGCGCAAGGATGCCGACCAGGTCCTGGCAGCCCTGGGCAGTGACACGCTCCTGATCGACGCCCGCGGCCCCAAGGAGTACCGCGGCGAGGAGTCGCGGGCGGCGCGCGGCGGCCACATCCCCGGCGCCGTCAATGTCTTCTACCAGAGCCTGGTCAGCGGCGACGACCACACCTACGCCTCGCCCGACGAGCTGCGGGCCCGCTTCGCGGCCGCCGGGGTCGATCTCGACAGCCTCGGCGAGCGCGAGGTGGTCGCCTACTGCAACGGCGGCGTCTCGGCCACCCCCGCCGCCCTGGCCTTCGAGCTCGCCACGGGCAAGCGGGCCGCCCTCTACGACGGCTCGTGGAACGAGTGGGGCAACGACGAGAGCAAGCCCCTGGAGCGCTGACATGGACGACGAGTATATCCTCGACACGCCGCGCGTGCGC
>CAZKTU010000217.1:0-1103 GCA_964555675.1 uncultured Oscillochloris sp. | reverse complement strand
GGCGGGCGGTGGGGCCGAGCGACTCGAGGGCCCGTACCACGCCGGGGAAGAGGCGCGAGCGGGCCGTCAGGGCGGCCCGCTGGAGCTCAAGGCGGCCCAGGTAGGCGGCGGTGAACTCGTGGAGCCGCTCGCCGATCTGCTCGGGCGGAAGGCTCGGGAAGCTCTCGCGGATGATCTGCCAGTCGGTCTTGCCGGCGTAGTGGGTGCGCGCCATGGGCGCCGAGTCGCCCACCACCTCGCGCATCGCCTCGCGCATCGCCTCGGCCGCAATTCCATCGGTGCTCAGCAGCGTGCCGTCGACATCCCACAAGATCAGGCGGTCCATAGGCTCCTAAATCCCCACTGCGCGCACCACATCGTCGTCGACGTAGCGTCGCACGGCCGAGAGGAGCTCATCGAGGTCGATCGGCTTGGCCAGAAAGCTATTGAACCCGGCCTCAACGGTGCGGTCGCGGTCCTCTTCGCCGAGCCCGCTCACCGCGATGGCGGGGCAGCGACCCAGCCCGGGCTCGCGGCGCAGGCTCGTCAGCAGGTCCGGCCCATCGAGGTCGGGCAGGCGCATATCGATCACGAACAGCCGGCAGGTCTCGCGGCGCACCGCGTCGAGGGCCTCTTCGCCGGTTTCGGCGACGGTAACCGTGTAGCCCTGGCTCATCAGAAAGCGACTGATCACCTGTTGCATGAGTGGGTTGTCGTCAACGAGCAAGACCTGCATCGGGGATCCTTTCCTGCCGTCACGCGCGAAGCGCTCCTTAACCAGGATTATACTCTATCGCGCAAGGGTTACAGGGGGAGGACCGGGGGGAAGGTGCGGGAGGGTCAGGCCCTACCTAGCGGGAGAGTCGTGGCCCTACCCCGCGAGGGTCCGGGAGGGCATGGCCCTCCCGGGAAAATCCTTACTGTGGTGAAACACTATGGATACACCCCGCGGGTGATATTCGCGTCGGCGACCCGCTGCACCGCGAGGAGGTAGGCGGCGGTGCGCAGGGGCAGCTTGCGGCTCTGGGCCATCGACCAGACCTGCTCGAAGGCCCCGACGATAATCCGCTCGAGCTTCTCGTTGACGTCCTGCTCGTCCCAGAAGAACTCCTGCAGGCCCTGGA
>CAZKTU010000216.1:0-11471 GCA_964555675.1 uncultured Oscillochloris sp. | reverse complement strand
CTGGCCCGCTCGAACCCGATCGGCATCCTCTTCGCCGGCATCCTCTGGGGTGGCCTGCTCACCGGCGCACGCCTGATGCAGGTGCGCGCCGGCCTCTCGATCGATGTGATCAAGATCGTCCAGGCCCTGATCATTATGTTCATCGCCGCCGACCAGATCGTGCGCTTCATCTACCGTATCCCCAAGCGCAAGCCCGGCGAAGAGACGATGATCAGCAAGGGTTGGGGGTCCTGACAACCAGGTTGTCTGATCCTTGCGGGGAGGGCCAGGCCCCCGAACCTCTCCTTGACGGCCTGGCCCTCCCCGATCCCCTGCTAGTCGAGGGGCACTACCAGCACCGGGCAGGGGCTCTCGCGTAGCACCTTCTCGGCGGTGCTGCCCTTGAAGAGCCGCTCCCACCGCGAGCGCTGGCGAGTGCCCATGATGATCAGGCGGGCCGAGCGCGAGCGGGCCTCGCCGATGATCGCGTCGGCCGGGTCGTCGTCGGGGTCGATATGCTCGACGAGGAAGCCCTCGGCCTCGAGCTCGTTGTCGAGAATGTTCAGGTAGCCGAGGGCCTCGTGGTTATCGATCGCCTTGGCGGGCTGGAAGCCCTCGCCGGCTACGGCCCCGGCCACCGGGATCTCGATCCCCGAGCTGCCGTCGGCGATCGGGCCTGCCATCATCGATACGCTGGGGGCGGTCGTCGGGTCGTCCTCGGCGAACATGGTGTTACGCTCGAGGGCCCGCACCAGCACCAGGGTCGCGCCATACAGGCGCGCCAGGTCTTTGGCCGGGGCCAGGATACGCTCGGTCGCGCGGGTGCCGTCGAGGGCGACAATGATCGTCGCGGGGCCGGTCGAGTCTGTCATTTGCATCTCCTGAGTATCGGTATTGGCAGGAGTGACGGCATGAATGGGGCCCTTGTCACAGCGATGTCCGCCGTCCCTATGCTTGCAGGGTCGCACCATTGCGCAGCTCGTGCCAGGGCCCATCGCCGAGAGCGACCCGCACTGGCCCGCCGCCCTCGCAGGTCACCCGGGCCGGCCCGCCGGCCGCGGCGCTGATCCGCAGCCGCGCGCCGCGCCAGTCGATTGGCGCCTGTAGGCGGCCCCAGTGGGCGGGAACGTGGGGGTCGATGCGCAGCCCCTCGTCGCGGGGCTCTACGCCCAGAAAGCCCAGCACCAGGGCCTGCCAGATTCCGCCGAGGGCCGCGATGTGTACGCCGCCGCTCGCGCCCGCGTGGCCCTGCCTGTCCAGGTCGAGGTCGATCAGGGCGGCGCGCCGCAGGTAGGCCTCGGCCTGCTCGAGCCGGCCCAGCCGCGCCGCGCACAGGGCGTGGAAGCTGTAGCTGAGCGAGCTGTCGTGGCTGGTCTGGGGCTCATAGTAGGCGAAGTTGGCGGCCCGCACCTCGGGCGAGAACTGCTCCCAGAGCAGGATCAGCAGCATGACCACGTCGGCCTGCTTCAGCACGCGGGTGCGCTGCATGGCGTACCAGCCCAGCTTCGCGTCGACGGTGGCCACGCTCGGGTCGTGGTCGCGCAGGTCGATCGGCGCGAGCTGATGGTAGCCGGCGAACTGCTCGATCAGGCCCGTGGCCGGGTCGAGGCCGCTGCGCAGCCCGGCGGCCACCTGCCCCCAGCGGGCCGGCTCGTCGGGGCCGAGGCCCAGGCGCGCCGCCAGCTCGGCCCAGGGGCCGGGCTCGTCGCGGGCCAGCTCGGCGGCGAGGGCGCGGGCGCGGCGCAGGATGTGCGCGGCGAGCTGGTTGGTGTAGGCGTTGTCGTCCACCGTCTCGTGGTACTCGTCTGGCCCGATCACCCCGCGGATATGGAAGGCGCCCCCGGCCCCCGGCTCGGCGCGGCTCGCCCAGAAGCGGGCCACCTCGAGCACGATCTCGGCCCCGTTGGCCAGCAAGAAGGCCCGGTCGCCCGTGGCCCGCACGTACTGGAGCACGGCCAGGGCCACGTCGGCGCTGATGTGCTGCTCCTCGCTGCCCGTGAGCACCGGCACGCGCTGGCCGCCGCTGAGCATGAAGGCGGGCGTCACCTCCTCGCCACTATCCGCGGCCTCCCACGGGTACATCGCGCCCGCGTAGCCCGCGGCCGCCGCCTTGGCCCGGGCCCCGGCCAGGGTGTGGTAGCGGTACATCAGCAGGGCTCTGGCCGTGGGCGGGTGGGTGTAGAGCAGGGGCGGCCAGGCGAAGACCTCGGTGTCCCAGAAGACGTGGCCGCGGTAGCGCTCGCCGGTGAGGGCGCGGGCGCCGATCGAGGCCCGCTCGTCGGCCGGGTTGGCGGCCCCAATCAGGTGGTAGAGCGCGAAGCGGGCCTGGCGCTGCAGCTCCTCGTCGCCGGGGATGACGATGTCGGCGGCGGCCCAGCGGGCGGCCCAGGCCGCGGTGTGCGCGGCGAGCAGGGTCGACATTCCCTGTTGGAACAGGCCCTCGGCGGCCGCGTCGACGCCGGCCAGTACATCGCCGCCGTCGCGCGAGGTGGCCACGGCCACGACCTTGCGCAGGGTGGCGCTCTGGCCCGCCTCGGCGCGCCAGGTGAAGCGCAGCCCCCGCGTGTCGGCCGTGGCGATGGGGGCGCCCGCGACGGGGCCTTCGTGGCCGGCGTCCAGCTCGGCGCGGCATGCATAGGCCAGGGTGTAGCGCGACTCCAGAGTGCTGAGCAGCAGGGGTGCGCCGGGGCGTGGCTCTCGATCAACAGGAAAAAGGTGGGCCGTCTGGTTCTCGTTGAAGACCCGGCCGTCGAGCAGCGCCTCGAGGCCGAGCTCGCCGCTGTAGTTCTCGGGCGTCACGACGACGATCTGGCCGAGGGCGCGGCGGTCGGCCAGGCTGGCGAAGCGCAGGCTGGCGAGGGCGGTGATGCGGCCTTGCCCGTCGCGCAGCCGCCAGGTGCGCAGCAGCACGCCCTGGCGCATGTCGAGGCAGCGGCGCTGTTCGAGCAGTTCGCAGGTGGCCATGCTCAGCTCGACGCCGTCGAGGCTCAGGCGCAGGCGCGACCAGTCGGGGGCGACGACCAGCTCGGGGATGGGCGCCTCGAGCTCGGGGGCCTGGGGCGCGGCGGGCGTGTTGAAGACCCCGGCGATGAAGGTGGCGGGCCGCGAGTGGGGGCCGCCCTCGTCGAGGGCCGCGCGCGTGCCGAGGTAGCCGTTGACCAGGGCGCAGACCGCCTCGATCTGGGCCTCGCGCGCGGGGTGGTAGCCGTCGTAGGCGAGGAGCCAGGCCCCCTCGCCCGTCGGCGTGTACTCGGGTATGGCAGGCATAAGCGCTTCGCTCCTGCTCAGAGATCCTCGAGGCGCACCTCGTCGAGGCTGGCGACGACGAGGGTGGCGCCGGCGGCGTCGAGCTGCGGGGCATCGTCGAGGCGGGCCACGGCGATGCAGGCCATGCCGGCGGCGCGGGCCGCCTGCACGCCCGAGACGGCGTCCTCGACCACCAGGCAGGCGGCGGGGGGCAGGCCGAGCTCGGCGGCGGCGGCGAGGAAGAGGTCGGGGGCGGGCTTGCCGCGGGCCAGCTCGCGCCCGCTCAGGTTGGCGTCGAACAGATCGAGCATCGAGCCTGCCCCGACGGGGATGCGGGCGAGGAAGTCATTGGCGTTGCGCGAGGACGACGCGGCGGCGAGGCGCAGGCCGGCGGCCTTGAGGCGCTGCAAGAGGCGGGCCCCGTCGGGGAAGGCCGCGAAGGCGCGGCCCTCGATCAGCTCGGCAATGCGGGCCTGCTTGGCCTCGGCGTACTGGCGGGCGCGCAGGCCGTCGGGGTCGGCGACGCCGAAGTGGGCGAGGGCGGCCGCGGCCCCCGCCAGGCGCGGCTTGCCCGCCAGGTGGGCCAGGTAGACCGCCGTGGTGAAGGCCCCCGGCTCGTAGGGCGCCAGGTCGCGCCAGGGGCCGGCCATGAGCTGCCCGAGAGCGTCGCGCCAGGCCGCCTCGTGGGGCGAGTCGACCAGGACCCCGTCGACGTCGAAAATCGCACCGTGGTAGCGCACAGATCCCCTCACTGGCCGGCCAAGCCGCTGTAGCTCGCGCTCTCGAGGAAGTAGCGGTTGAGGATGAAGAAGAGCAGCAGGACCGGGATAGCGTTGAACATAGCGCCGACGAGGATGGCGCTGAGGTCGTTGGAGAACTGAGTGCGGAAGAAGTTCATGCCGACGGTGAGCGTCATCATCTCGGGGCGCTGCAGGAAGAGCAGGGGCCCGGTGAAGTTGTTCCACGAGCCCTGGAAGGCGAGGATGGCCAGGGTGATCAGGGCGGGCCGCGAGAGGGGCAGGGCGATGCGGGTGTAGGTGCCGAAGCGGCCGAGGCCGTCCATCTGGGCCGCCTCCTCGAGCTCTTTGGGGATAGACTTGAAGAACTGGGTGAGCATGAGGATGCCGAAGGGCGTGACGATGCTGGGGACGATCAGGGGCCAGAAGGTATTGATCCAGCCGAGGCGGGCGAAGAAGACGAAGCCGGGGATCATGGTGATCACGGCGGGGATGGCCATGGTGGCGATGATGAAGCTGTAGATCAGGTCGCGGCCGGGGAAGCGCATGCGGGCGAAGGCGTAGCCGGCCAGCGAGCAGAAGAAGAGCTGGGTGGCCACATTGACGAGGGCCAGCCAGGTGCTGTTCCAGAGCCAGCGCGGCACCGCGTTCTGCAGGGTCGGCAGCGAGAAGTTCCAGACCCGCGCCCAGTTGTCCCAGCGCCACTCGGCGGGGAGGAAGGTAGGCGGGAAGGCGGTCAGCTCGACGTTGCTCTTGAACGTACCCAGGAAGGAGAGGATGAAGGGCATGAAGGCCACGAGCGAGATCAGGATCAGGAAGCCGTAGCGCAGGATGGCGCTGAGGTAGAACCAGGCCGGCTTGCCCTCGTTGGCGGCCCTGGCGACGGTGCGGGGCTCAACTGCTGTTGCCATCGGTGCCTCCTAATCTTGCTCGATCAGCCGGCGCTGGATGAGCGTGATCGCCACAATCACGAAGGCCAGGATGAAAGCCATGGCGGCGGCGAAGCCCGCCTCGGCCTGGGTGCCGGTGCCCAGAGTCTTGGTGTAGATCAGGTAGGCCGGGGTGAGGGTGGTCTTGAGCGGGCCGCCCTTGGTGAGGATGGCGACCTGGTCGAAGACCTGGAAGGTGCCGATCGTGCCCAGGATGGCCACGAGGGCGATCACGGGGCGCAAGAGCGGCAGGGTGATGTACCAGAAGGCCCGCGCGCCCGTGGCCCCGTCGATGGCGGCGGCCTCGTAGACGAAGCCGGGCACATCCTGCAGCGCCGTGAGGAACATGACCATGAAGGTCGGGATGGTGGTGAAGATCGCCAGCATCATGATCGCCGTCCAGGCCACACTGGGGCCCTGGAAGAAGGCGGGCACGCTCTGGCCCAGACCGATGGCGCTCCAGAAGGGCGCGAAGATGCGGTCGGGCGTGGTCAGCCAGGGGATGTCGGTGCCGAGGAAGTAGTTGATGAAGCCGGTGGGCAGGTAGAGCCAGAGGAAGATCAGCGACATCACCACCGACGAGGCCACACTGGGCGAGTAGAGCAGGGTGCGGAAGATGCGCATGCCCTGCAGCTTGGCGTTGAGCAGCACCGCCAGCAGAATCGCGCCTATGGTCTGGAAGAGCGTCACGATCACGAAGTACCAGAAGGCGTTGCCCAGGGCGGCCAGGAAGTCGGGGTCGCTGAAGGCGCGGATGTAGTTGTCGAGCCCGACGAACTCGGCGCTGCGGGCGGCGAACGAGGCCGAGAGATTCGTGAAGCTGATCGAAAAGGCGTAGACGAGCAGGCCGACCGTGAAGATCGCGGCGATGATCAGGTAGGGCGCGATGAACAGGTAGGCCGTGAGGGTCTCGCGCCGGGCCAACGAGCGGGCTCTGCCGCCCCCGCCACTGGCGACCCTGGTTGTTGTAGCCATAGGGTACACCCCTTCAGGCGCGACGCTTCAGCGCGCCGCGCAGCTCAATATCGGTATGGAGGCTCGCAGGGAGGACGTGTCCTCCCTGCAAAGCCCACTTTTGTCCGCTTGCCCGCCGCAAGCATAACTTGCGCGCATTTAGCGGGCGAGGATCTCGTCCACCTCCTGGGCGGCCTGGTCCAGGGCCTCGCCGACGGGCTGGGTATTGAGGAAGATGCGCTCCTGGGCCTCGTTGAGCTTGGCGATCACGTCGCCCTTCTTGACGGGGCCGCCGAGGACGGTGTCGGCGAGGCGCCCGTAGCTGCCGGCCTCGACCAGGGTCTGCGCGACCGGGTTATCGCTGTAGAAGGGGTCGCTGGCCAGTTCGGCCCAGGTGGGCTGGGCCAGGCCCGAGCTGATCAGGGCCTGCTGGTTCTCGGGGCCGGCCAGGAAGAGCACCGCGGCGGCGGCGGCCTTGGGGAACTGGGTCTGGGCGTTGGCCGCGAAGGCGTTGGTGAAGAGCCAGCTGGCCTGCTCGCCGCCCTCGGGGGTGGGCAGGGGGATGGCGGTGTAGTTCAGGTCGGTGGCGCCGTTGGCGGGGTCGGCCAGGAAGGGCACGATCCAGCCGCCCTCGACGGCCATGGCCGTGTTGCGGCTCGAGAAGGCCTCGCCGCACCAGCCCTTGCCCAGGTCGCCGAAGAGGGCGCCCGTGCCGTCGTCCTTGAAGCTCTTCCAGAACTCGATCGCCCGCGCGCCGTTCTCGTCGTTGAAGGTGGCCTTGCCGTCGGCGATGAAGCTGTTGCCGGTCTGGAAGACCAGGGCGCCCGAGCGCAGGATGTCCGAGTTGAGGCAGATGCCGTACTGCTTGCCGGGGCCGTCGCCCTTGGTCATGGCCTGGGCCGCGGCCTTCCAGTCGTCCCAGGTCTTGATGCCGGCCGGGTCGACGCCGGCCTCAGTCGCCATGTCGGTGTTGATGAAGACCACCAGAGGGTTGAAGTCTTTGGGCAGACCGTAGGTCATGCCGTCCTGCTGATAGAGCTCGAGGGTCGGGCCGAAGTAGTTATCCGCGCCCACGCCCTTGGCGGCCATGGCCTCGTCGAGGGGCAGCAGCAGGCCGTTGGGCGCGAAGGCGCCCATGAGCTCGCCGTCGAGCAGGAAGACGTCGGGGGCGGTGCCGGCCGAGAAGGCGGCCTTCATCTGGGTCTGGTAGTCGTTCAGCGGCTCGAAGGTCATGGTGACCCCGGGGCAGGCCTCCATGAAGCGGGCCACGCCCTCGTTGTAGAGCTGCTGCTCGGTCGGGTTGCCGGCGGCCTGGAAGCGCAGGGTGGCGCCCTCCTCGACCTCGAGGCCGTAGCAGCCGCCGGTGGCGGTCGCCCCGCCCGCGGCCTCGCCGCTAGTGGCAGGGGCCGTCGTGGCGGCAGCCTCGCCGCCCGTGGCGGGGGCCGTCGTGGCGGCCGCGCCGCCCGTGCTCTCGCCCGAGGCGGCGGTGGGGGAAGTCTGCGTCTGGGCCGCCCCACAGGCGGCGAGGATGGGGATCAGCAGGGCCAGGGCCAGCACCATTGCGGGGGTTCGCTTGCTCATTGCTTCAGTCTCCTGATAGGCGCCTCGCGGCGCAAACAGCTCGTCGTTGAGAGACTCTCTGCCCCTGGGGGCAGTCCGGCTGGTCAGGCCTGGGCTATGCCGTGGCCACCTCCTTATGTCAATATTCCAGGGTCTCGGCAGTCGCGACCGCAACTTCCTTGCCGGCATAGACGACCGTGAGCGGCTGGGGCCCCTCGCGATGCTCGAGGCGCAGCGCCCGCGGCGCGATCGTCAGATTGAGGACGTGGGGGCCGACGGACAGCCCCCGCAGGGTCATGGGGCCCATGTGCTCCGGCATCACCGGGGCGATGGCCAGCCGGTGGGCCGGCGCATCGGGGTCGAGGCCGAGCAGGCCCTCGATGATGCTCTGGAGGTAGAGGCCGGCGCTCCAGAGCTGCACGAAGCAGAGGCCCTGGGGGATAAGCTCTTTGAAGGCGCCGAGGGCGCCGTGCTGGGCGGTGACGGCGATGTTGCGGGCCAGCTGCAGGCCGCGCTCGGCCCGACCATGGCGGAAGGCGGCCAGGGCCAGCAGGCCCGTCGGCAGCGTCCAGACCGCCTCCTCGCGCGCGCGGGTATGGACGAGGCCCCACTGGTTGACGAACTCGGCCTCGATGCGGGCCAGCACGCGCTCGGCCCGCGCGGGGGCGGCCAGGCCGAGCTGCACGGGCAGCACGGCGGTCCAGTGCCCGTCGAGCTGCAACCTGCCGTCCGAGTGCATCGAGTCGGCGTAGAGGCCCTCTTCTTCGAGCCACCAGTCGGCCTCGAAGTCGCGGTTGTAGGCGTCGGCCCGCGCGGCGTAGCTGTCCGCCGCCGGGTCGCCGAGGGCCGCGGCCAGGCGCGCCATGGCCCGCAGGCCGGCGATGGTGTAGCAGGCACTGTCGAGCTTGCGCGAGCCCATGCCCAGGCGCTCGACCATGCCGTCGCCGATCGGGTAGCGCGGGTCGGGGCCGCCGATGGCCGGCAGGTAGTCCAGCAGCCCCTCACGCAGGGTCGGGAAGAGGCTCTCGGCCAGGCGCAGGTCGCCCGTCCAGCGCAGATAGTCCCAGACGGCAATGGCGAGCTGGGGCGTCTCCTGGATGTTGCCGGGGTTGAAGACCCGCCCATTGGTGGTAATCTCGTGGGGCACGCGGCCGCAGGCCCGCTCCGCGTAGCGGGCGAGGGTGACCAGGGCCGAGCGGCTGGTGGCCGCGAAGCCGGCGGCGACGGCGCCCGGCACGGTATAGGCGGTGTCGCAGCCGAAGAGCTGAGGGTACTCGGGCAGGCCGGCCAGGAAGTACGGGCCGGTGTCGGGGTAATCGGCCTCGAGCATCCGCAGATTGGCCTGGGCCAGGGCGAAGTCGCGCGCCAGGTCGGGCTCGTCGGCGTCGAGGGCCGGCAGGCCCGCCAGGAGCTCGACGGGGTCGTCGCCGAAGGCGGCCTCGGCCCGGTCGATCAGGCTAAGCCAGAGGGCCTCGGCCTCGGTGGCGCCGCCCTGCTGGCCGACGGCGAGCACGAACAGCCAGGCCCGCACGGCCCCCGGCTCGAGGACGAACTCGTAGCTGAGGGTGGCGAGGGCTCCGCGCTCGCGGGGCTCGATCCTGCCCGTCGTGGGCGGCGCCGAGGCCCCGAAAGCCAGGCCCCAGGCGCTCTGCAGACCGTCCTGGCCCAGGACGAGGGCGTCGGCGAGCCGAAAGGCGCCGCCGTCGCTCGGCAGGCCGCCGAACCAGCAGCCCAGGAAGCCGAGCTGGGCGGCCACCTCGAGGGCGCCGGCGGCCGTGGTCGAGCCCTGATTGGTGACGGTGACGAGGGCGGCGTAGGCCGGGCCGCCCGGCAACACCCGATCGCGCCGGCTCAGCAGTAGGTCGCCGCAGCGCCAGGTCCAGCCCACCTCGACGGGGCTCTCGCTGAACTGGCCGTCGGCGGGGGCGAGCGGGGCGCCCGAGCGGTCGCGCAGGCTCACCCTCAGGCCCTCGGCCACCTTGACCGGGTGGGCCCAGATGCCGCCCATCTCGCCGACCAGGTGCTCGGCGCCGATCGGACGCAGCTCGCCCGAGGCGCGGCCGATCGCGTAGAGGCGCGGCCCGGCGATCAGGTAGGGGGCCTCGGCGACGGCGGGGCCGTCGGCCGCAAGGGCGTGCGGGCCAAACAGATACTGTCGGCTGGTGATCGGCATGATGGCACCTTGTGCGCAGAAACGTAGGCCACGAAGCGGCCGGCCATGAATGGCTGGCTACAACGCTCAATTGGGTGGTGGGATGAGGGGTGAGGAGTGGAGTGGGGCCGAACGAACGCTCATGGGAGGGCCGCGGAGGACGTTGTCCTCCCCGAAACCCCTGCTTGCGAGCCCAACCGAGCAGGTTGGCAGTAGGTTAGCTCGACTGGCGGACCACCAGCTCGGGGGCGACGAGGGTCTGCAGAGGGCCGGCGGCCTCTCCGCTGATCACGGCGAGCAGCGTAGCGATCAGCTGGTCGCAGATGGTGTCGAAGGGCTGGCGCACCGTGGTAAGGCTGGGGCGGGTATGGGCGGCCAGGGGCAGGTCGTCGAAGCCGACAATCGCAAGATCGTGGCCGGGGCGCAGGCCGTGGTCCTCGATGGCGCGCATGGCGTAGATGGCCAGCAGGTCGGAGGCGGCGGCGATGGCGGTGGGGCGCGCGGGCAGGCCGAGCAGCTGGGCGACGGCGGCGCGGGTCTCGGTCTCGGTGTGCAGGTTGTCGCGCACCAGGGCCGGGTCGGGGGCGATGCCGGCGGCGGCGAGGGCCTGAGCATAGCCGCCGTAGCGATGGTGAGCGAAGGTGTAGGCCCGGGGCATGCCCAGGTAGGCGATCGAGCGGTGGCCGTGGGCGATCAGGTGGGCCACGGCGGCGCGGGCCCCCGCCTCGCTGTCGAGGTCGACGTAGGAGTAGGGCGCGGGGGACTCGGTCCGGCCGAAGACCACGAAGGGCAGCTTCTCGGCGGCGAGGTAGGCGACACGCTCGTCGACCACGCGGGCGTCGGCCAGGATCAGGCCGTCGGCGCGACGCCCGCGCAGCAGCTGGCCGAAGTCGGCGCGGTAGTCGGCGTCGCTGCGCAGCGGGTGGATCAGCAGATCCAGGTCGTAGCGGGCGCAGCTGAGGGCCAGAATGGCGATGAAGTCTTTGAACTGCATGTCGCCGGTGGGCTGCTCGCCGACCTCGGGCACGAAGGCGACGACGCCGGTGCGCTGGCCCTGCAGGCGGCGAGCGACAGCGCTGGGGTGGTAGTTGAGCGCCGCAGCCGCGGCCAGCACTCGCTCGCGGGTGGCGGGGCTGACGTCGGGGGCCCCGTTCAGCGCGCGCGAGGCGGTGCCGACGCCCACGCCGGCCTGCTTCGCGATGTCGATGATCGTCGCCTTGGCCATAACTACTCGCCCACTATCTGGAAACGTTTCCGGCTCGATGGGCGTAGTATAGCTGGAAACGTTTCCGTTGTCAAGGGGGGAGAGAGGGAAGGATGAAGGATGAGGGATGAAGGGTGAAGGGTGAGGGGCGGTGAGGGAGTACAATAGGCTGCTGGGGCGAGCCGAGGGTCGTGCAGGCGGCGTTCACCATGAGGAGGGCCGATGACTGAGCCAGGGGGGGCCAGGCCGCGCAAGGCGGCAGACGAAGAGCGTATGGCCGACATTGTGCTGCCGGACCAGACCAATGGCTTCGGCACCATGTTCGGCGGCGACGTGATGGCCCTGATGGACAAGGCCGCGGCGATTGCGGCCCTGCGCTTCTGCCGGCAGCCCGTGGTCACCGCCTCGAGCGAGCGGATCGACTTCCGCACCCCGATCGGCCAGGGCGAGATCGTCGAGGCCTACTCGAAGGTGATCTATGTCGGGCGCACCTCGATGGTGGTGCGGGTGCGCATCTTCGCCGAGCACCCCCTGCGCGGCGAGCGCCGGGTCTGCACGACCGGCTACTTCAGCATGGTCGCCGTGCGCCGCGACGAGATCGCGCCCGTGCCCGTGCCCGAGCTGCTGCTGCCCGACGCCGAGACCCAGGCCGAGTACCGCCTCGGCGCCGAGATCCACCAGGCCATCGCCGCACGCCGGGGTGCCTAGTA